>CAYSOC010000068.1:0-32070 GCA_964432445.1 uncultured Anaerolineaceae bacterium | reverse complement strand
CCGCCGAGAATACGACTGTCCAGACCACATCGTTATGACCGGAGAAAACCCTGATCTGCTTCGCGGTCTGTACATCCCACATGCGCGCAGTGGTATCGCGGCTGGAGGTAGCGATTTTCTTTCCGTCATGCGAGAATGCGACGTTGTAAATCTGGTCGGTGTGTCCCTCGAAGATGTGAATTTGCTGACCACTCGCCACGTCCCACAGGCGCGCAGTGCGATCCACGCTGACGGTTACGACTGTTTTTCCATCGGGTGAGAATGCAACGCCGTAGATTTCATCAGTGTGTCCGACAAATTGTTGTACTTTCTTGCCTGTGGCAATCTCCCAAACATTGCCAGTTTTGTCACCGCCACCTGTGACGACATATTTACCATCGGGCGAGAACGCCGCCGCCCACACCGTCGCATTATGATCGAAGCGGTTGATTTCTTTTCCTGTCTGGACATCCCAAACGCGCGCTGTTTTATCATCGCTGGCGGTCACGACATAGCGCCCGTCGCGGGAGAAGGCGACACCCCACAGGCGCTGCGTATGGCCTTGCAGCGTAAAGAGTTCGCGTCCGGTCTGTATATCCCACAGACGCGCAGTAGCATCCTTGCTGGCGCTGGCGATGATATTGCCGAGTGGTGAAATATCCGCATGATAGACAGTATCGGTATGTCCGGTTAGCTGGTTGCTTTCGTAGACATTCCAGAGCCGCGCCGTAGTATCTGCGCTGCCTGTCAGCACGAACTGACCATCAGGCGAGAAGCTGATACTGTTCACAGTGTCAATATGCCCGACGTAACGCCGCAGCATCGCGCCCGTCTCGGCATCCCACACAATGGCAATCCGATCTGCGCTCCCGCTGGCGATCAATTTGCCATTGGGCGACCACGCAAGGCTGAAAATGGCGTCGGCGTGTCCCTGAAAACGGTGCAAAATCGCGCCCGTTGCCACGTCCCAGACGACAACCTGCTCATTATAGCCGCCTGCCGCGATGCGCTTGCCATCTGGTGAGAACAACGCCGCGTGAAAACGATCCACGCCATCGGCAAATTCCCGCACGAGGTTTCCGGTTGCGGTTTCAAACAGACGTACCTTGCCATCCATGCTGGCGGTCAACACAAATTTTGCTTCAGCATCGGGCGAAAACTGCACGCTTTCGACGCTGGCAGTATGACCCGGAAATTGGCGAATTTCTTTGCCTGTCCCAATATCCCAAAGACGGGCAGTAGCGTCTTCGCCACCGGAGAGAAGAAATTTATCCGATAGCTGGACTGAATTTACCGCTCCAGTATGATCGCCAAAATTTTTAATCCACGTCCCCGGCAATGGGTTGTTTTGGTACAGTTCAATTTGACCACTGGCGTTGGCGACTGCCACCAGATTTCCCGTGGGATTGAAGTGAACCGACCTCTCATCCATCATCGAAATTGAGCGAATCAGTTTCCCGGTTCCAGCATCGTAGAAATGCAGATTTTGTTTAACATCGTCGGTATTCTGTGCGCCAACAGTTACAAACTGGGTTCCCGCCGGGTTAAATGCGACGCCAGTGATTGATCTTTGGCTATCCGCAAATACTGCCTTGAGATAATTCCCAGAAACTGCTTGCTGCAATGCCGCGTCCCCTTGCAGGGTATACGAGACTTTCAGGGATCGCAGTGCCAGAATAGTCGCCAGTTCGCCATCACTATTGTTTTGCAATACATTGAGCGCTTCTGCCGCGAGCCGCAGGCTATCGGAACGATTAGCGGATTTGAAAGAGACGATCAGCGCCATGCCCAGTAAAACGGTAAAACCAAACAGTGCAATCAGGAAATACATCATGCGGTTGGCGGCGCGTCGCTGTACATCGCTGACTTCCTGCGCCAGTCGCGCGGCACGTTGTCCGAGTTCGACCTGCTTGCGGCGGCGGGCTTCGGCCTGCGCGTGCAGGATAGCCTCACTCTCGATACTTTCCTGCAAGAATGCGCGTTCGTCGGCATTCAATGTAATTTCTGCGCCAAGCAATGTTTTGAACTGAATCAGCCGCGCACCCACCGCCAGATAATCGGGATCACGTTTGGCATTGCTCCAATCGGCAGCCGCGCTGGAAAGCTGGCGTTGCAGCCGGAGCGTTTCCCGGTTGAATGACAGCCATTCCCGTAACCGCTCCCAATTGCGGATCAGCGCCTCGTGCGCCACCTCAATCGTCGTTTCGCGCGTGAACGGGTCAATATCCAGCGTGAGCAGCCGATATTTGCTGTACAGGTTGATCACTTCGTCAAGCTGGGAAGCGTCTTCTGCCAGTGATGACAGTTCGGAGTGACGTACCCGGCGGCGGGTATCTTCCTCACCATCGCCAAGTGTGACCAGTCGCATGAAAATCTGACGCGCCAGGCGCTGATCTTCGGGATCGGACTGCGTGTAAATTTCGTCGGCGCGACGGGTCAACGAACCTGTGACACCGCCAGCTTTGCGGTAGGTAGCAAAACCAAGCGCACGCCCCTCGCGCCGTTCATAGAGTTCGGTCAGCGCAAATTCCAGCAATGGCAACGCGCCGGGTTGTTCGCTCACGTCCCGCAAGATAGCGGCAATCAGTTCCGGCTCAACAATCAGCCCGGCGCGTTGGGCGGGCGCAGTAATCGCGCGTGTGAGTTCTTCGGTATCCAGTGGAAGCACCACTTCAGTATGCCGCCGCAACAGGTCGCCAAACTCCGGGTGGAGCAATGGACGATCATAATAATCGGCGCGCAACGTCAGGATGATTTTCAGCGGCGTGTTCGGCTCTGTCACCGCATGATGGATCAATTGCAGGAAGTGCTTCGTCTGCGCCTGATCTTCTATCAGGGTGAATACTTCCTCGAACTGGTCAATCACCAGCAGAAGCACACTCTTATCATGATCCGGCAAAATCGTCTTGACCACATCGCGCAGGGCGTTCGGGTCGGTGCGCAGACGTTCGCCCAAATCGGCAGGTGGATTAATCGCTACGCTCAACAGCGCGACTTCCAGCCGTTCCAGCGGAGCTGTACCGGGCGCAAAGTCAGCGACATACCAATCCTTTGATCCCTTCAATGCGCCGTTGCGGATGGCGGGGATCAACCCGGCATGAACGACGCTCGATTTACCACTGCCGCTCGGCCCGACGACTGCCAATAGCGGCTCATCCGGTTCAGAGAGGCGTTTTAGCAATCGGGCGATCAGCTTTTCGCGTCCAAAGAAATCCGAGGCATCCGCTTCCTGAAAGGCACGTAGCCCTTTGTAGGGATTCGCGCCACCCGTATCCTTGATCGACGTGATCAGGCTGGTAGGCATAATATCACTCACGTTGATGGTGGGCGAAGTCGTATCAACGGATACCGCAGGCTTGATCGTGACCTGCTGGCTGGCGCGGACGCCGCCGAGCGCAATACGAAACTCTTTCGCAAATGCAGCCACATCGGGATAACGTGCGCCGGGTTCTTTGGCAGTGGCGCGTTGAATCACCCGATTGATCGCGTCGCTCAAATCGGGACGCATGGCCTGGATCGGCGGCAACGGTTCGTATAGTTGTTTGCTCAGAATGTTGGTTGCCGTCAGACCATGCCAGGGAAGTTGCCCGGTGAGCATTTCATAGAACATCATACCCAGGCCATACACGTCGGTTTGTGGCGTGACATCGGCACTGCGGATTTGCTCCGGCGACAGGTAGGCGGGCGAACCGATGACGGCTTCGTTGCTTTCGGTTTCCGCGTTTGCTTCGCTATTACCGAGGTCTTTGGCGATTCCAAAATCGGCAATGAAGGCGTTTTCCTGCTCATCCAGCAGGATGTTATCGGGCTTCAAATCGCGGTGGATCACATTGTTGCGGTGTGCCAGCGTCAGGCCAGAAGCGATCTGATCCAGCCACATCGCCAGCGTGCCAAGCGGCGGCACGCCCTGTTGCAGCGCTTTACGCAGATTGCCGGGAAGCCAGCGCATGACAATATATGCCCCACCCGGTTCGCGCCAGTAGTCGTACAGCGGCACAATATGGATATGTTCCAGCCGCGCCACCAGATGCGCCTCGACCTCGAAACGGCGGATAAATTCCGGGCGATTCACAAATTCTGGCAAGACGACCTTGATCGCTACCTCACGACCAACCAGCGGCTGGCGCGCACGATAGACAGCGCCAAAGCCGCCTGCGCCAACTTTCTCCTGTAACTCATAGCCCCGGATTGTGGTTATGCCTACGTTCATCATCCTGCCTTTGCGCCGCCTTGTAGGGAAAAATCATAGTGCAGGTTGGGCGATGACGCAAATAGGCAGGCTGAAAAAGCTACTGGCTCAGGAGAAATTTTGTTGCTTGTTATTGCCCGACAATCACCTTCATCCACGATAGATGATCGTTATAATGACGGATGGTATCCCATTCCAGCCAGCGGATAATCGGGTTTTCCTGCGTAGACTTCGGTTGATAGTGGCTATAGGGAAGCTGAAAATCCGTCTCGGTCATGGTGTCGAATTTCTTCAACAGGAGATCATGATTCTGCTGTAAGGTCTGCTTGACCTCATTCGATGGCATACTATGATAGCGTTGCTGGATCAGCGCGTTGATTGGATCGTCGTCCTGTTCCCAGACTTCCGGCGGAATATCCATCACTTCACGTTTGGATTTTCCCTCAATCGTAGCAAGCGCACCTTTCTCCCACGCGGCGATATGGATGGCGTGATCTTTCACTGTCCATCCGGCGGCGTCCGTCGGGACAGTAAATTGCTCCTCTGTCAGCGATGCAATCCAGCTTTGGAACTCGTTCCAGCTTGATTCCAGTTGGCTCAAAAACTGCTCACGAGTCAATGAAGTATCGCTCATAATCTCTCTCCTGCGGAAATCAAAATCTGATTTTAGTACAAATATTCTACCTCGCCCCAGTATTTCACCATTAATCCTGAATACTGTTTGCTTACACATGGAGCATGATATACAATTAGAACATATACTCTATATAGAGAAGATAATGTATGTCCGACTCTACTCCTGTTTTTAGCAGTGTGACCCCGATGCTTCCATCGGGAAAAGATATGGCGGCAACCCTCGCTTTTTATGAGCAAAAATTGGGATTCACGGCGACCTATAAAGCCGACGATTTGGGGATGGCGATCCTCCGGCGCGATGCCGCAGAACTCATCATCAACAATTACGATGATCCCCATACCGCATCACAAACAAGTTTACGGATACAGCTATCCGGCGTGGACGCACTGTACAAGGAATATCAGGCACAGGAGATAGCGCCGTTTCATCAGGGTAATGGGGCCGGGCTTGGCACAATCCAGATGACGCCTTGGGGAACGCGGGAATTTGCCGTGCGCGACCTCGCCGGGGTGTGCATCACCTTTTACGAGCGGCAATCCAGGTAAATTTGTTCTGGCAGAACCCCTTCTTCGCAGCAGACCCGGCGCTGAAACACCGGGCTAAACTCAAAGAGGTGACAACCGCCCGACAAGAAATCAACACTGCCTGACTCTGATAATGCGCACGTTCGACAGAATCCTATGCTTGCAACCCAATCTTTGAGTTTAGCCCTCGGCTTTAGCCGGGGTCTTCCTGATTCCAAACCGCTTTTAAAACGGAATCGTATCATCATTGGCGAGGATGGCAGAGTGTACGGCACGGCGCACCGCGTCGTATTCTTCCCCGTTCAGTGGTGAGAGCAGTTCGACCATCCGTGCCTCCCAGCCCATGTTGAACGCATCCTTTGCGCTTTGCTGCTGCGTCATCAGGCGCTCCACCAGTTTGATCAGCAAATCTATCTTCGTTTCCAGGATACGATACCTGCTATAAGCCATCAGGAGTTGATCCTTGTGGCGCGCAAGTTCCAGCGGAATCCGCTCCGGTTCTTTTTCCCACAGCTTCACAAGGTCGATAGCCTGATCGAGCCACTTCACCACCTGTCGGGCTTCGCGGTTCGTCTTGCGGAGCAGTGACTTGTATTCTTCTTCAGTCATGCCAGCCCGCTTTCCATGAGGAACTGCAACAGCGGTACATCCATCTCGGCAGCGAAGGCGGCGGGATTCATCGGACGCGCAGGCTGACCCGTCATTGCCCGGCGAAACGCCGCCAGCGCCGTATTCAAGGCATGGTCGGACATCTCGCCAGACTGGTGGCGTACTGCTACATCCAGCAGGAGCGTCGTTGCCGCGAAAAGCTGTTCCTGCTCTATGGTGGATAAACCCTCCAATCGTGCATTGGTATAAGTGAATGTGGTGATCGGTTTTGGCTTCGGCGCAGGGAGCAATCCCGCGATTCGTGGCGCAGGCAACGCCGGAAACGGGGAATATGAAATACAAACGGATTGAGCTACAATTCGCATCGAAAGAAGTCCTTTCTTGTAAATAGCGGTGAGTTGTAGAGAATGAACCGCTATTTATAACCTACATAGGTTATTATAGTCTATATGGGTTGTGTGTCAACTACCCAATATTCGGGATAATGTACTTTTGCTTTCTCACAGGTTACGCCAAATACGTGAAAAACAAGGGATTTCTCAACGTGAACTGGGGCGGGTTTCCGGTCTTGGCGTAAATCAGATTAATCGCTATGAGAACGGTACAAGCACTCCAACCATCGAAACGCTGAAAGCTATAGCATCTCAACTTAACATTAGTACGGACTATCTTCTTGGTCTATCCGATGATCCCAAAAATGATTTGCCCGCGATTCAAATCAAACCTGATGAGCGCGAGTTGCTGGACACATACCGTAACGAAGGATGGCCGGGCGTGATTCGGCTTGGTGGTGAACGCCTCTCGAAATAATGGCCGAAAATTCGGTTATATACAACCCTGCTGAATGCAAGTCAGAACTTTATTGATTATTGAAATAAAAACAGCACAAGACTAAATCGTCCTGTGCTGTCGTTTTTTACCTGATAATGAGCGTCAAACGCCTGGAATTAGTAGCGGTTGTTGCGGTGGTTGTTGCCGTAGCTGCTACCACCATCACGACGCCCGTAACCACCACCCGAACGCTCTTCGCGCGGGCGGGCTTCGTTTACCGTCAGCGTGCGACTATCGAGTGAGTAGTTGTTGAAGAGGCGAATGGCCTGGTTTGCGCCTTCTTCCGTCGTCATCTCGACGAAGCCAAAGCCTTTGGCACGTCCAGTTTCACGATCCATGATGAGCGAAACGGTATCAACTTCGCCAGCCTGGGTGAACAAGTTACGGATTTGGGATTCGGTGGTGGAATAGGCCAGATTGCCAACGTACAACTTTTTTGCCATGAGAGGCTCCTTACTTAGCAAGACACAAATTTTGGATAGAGCAGTATTCAGAACATGGCAGAAAAGAGCAGAAGGAGCAAAATGCAAACAAAAAGTGCCAGATGCAGTCTCGAACCAGGGGATTTGGATTACACTATCTAATTTCTATTATTCCACACAATGTATTTTTTGAATAGGGTGGATTATCAGTGAGTATGGCTACTTCGGTTGTGAGAAATTAGATTCTTCTCTCAGTTGGCAAGCCACGAAAACAGGCGTCGTTTGACTATTTCAGGCTGATTCATAATTTCATCACTCTCCAGGAACAAGATTGGGCAGTCTATCAGTCGCGCCAGTCGTCTGTCGCGCTTTTGCACGTGGTCGGCGTGTTTATGCCAGAAGCTCGCAACTTCGTAGATTACACAGTGCAAAAACTAGCCATGAGGTCAGGTAAATGAAGGGCTAGTCTGGTATATACTTCTCAACACAGCTATTTGTACAGATATTCATTGATTGCCATTGTGAGGTAATGACAATGCCTGCCACCGTAACACTTGAAGAAAAGGGTCATATCCTCCATATTGTTTTGAAAGACCCTCTGACCGTCGAGGAGTTTTTTGCGATGGAGCAACAAGCTACCAGTTGGTCAGATACGTCTCCCTACAACCTGCATACCTTCGTCGATGTCCGTGACCTCCGTCAACTACCGGAAGGATTTCTAAAGTTTCGGCACGCTGCGGGGTTGACCAAAATGAAATCGGGTCACACCGTTATTGTCGGCGCATCCGTTTATCTCCAGGGAGCGGTACAGGTACTTTTGACCCTCACAAGAAATAAGAGCGTTCGCTTCTTTCCAGACCAGAAAGCGGATGAGGCGATGACCTATTTACAGCAAATCATAGCGCACGAACAACGCGCTTCGATGGTATAAAATGGAGGATCGCAGGTTTTCCGAGTCTGGTGTTGGTTGTCGGTTCGAGTCCGACGGGAGGCAAAACCTTAAAAAGCGCGCTATCTGTGGTGGGGCGCTTTTTTGATATATGGGTGGAAATGATGAAACAGCAAGCCCTGCCAAATTTTGTTACTCAACTTGACTCAACTACCAGGTCTACTTACCACATAGAGATACTTGAGACGTTAAATATTCATACGACCTCTAACTGGTCGGACAAATTTGGCCGTAACCTGCGCATGTGGCTAAAAAATAACGGCAATAAGCCAATTAAAACATTGAGTCTATTTACAGGTGGGAGTGGCCTGGATATGGGCTTCCACGATGCAGGATTTCATAGCGTGGTCGAGAAAGTTTCATTCAGTTCAACTATAAAATCTGATGACTGTCTCGGTTCTTTGTTTTTCTTTTGTTCGTGATAACAGGCTTTATCGAAACCAGCCGGGGCGCTCAAACGGCGATAGCTCTGGATGGGCGGGTGTCGGCGTTTCCCTGCTTCTCAGGTTAAAAACAAACGCTTGTTAGGTTTTTCACGATCTGATAGAATAAGGATTGTGAATTTTACTATTGCAAAAAGGAACATCAATGCGGGCTGTCAGCGCCGACCCCACGACTGTGCTAGCAGTCGAAGAAATCCCTGTCGCGCCTACCGATCACGTCGCAATTCTGCACTCCACCGATCCGGCGCTCGCTCTACACTTCGGCAAAACTGCTGCGCAGACGGATGTTTATGATTTCAGTCTGACCACCCTCGAAAAGATTCACCAGCAGGCGACAGCGCGCAAGGTCGAACGTTTGCAGATACACGATTCTGTTTTCCCCGAAAATCACCCACAATTTGATATTGCGGTGATGGTTGTCTCCAAAGGGCGTAACTATGGGCGTGGCCTGATGTATGCCGCGCGCAAATCGCTCAAGCCCGGTGGCAGGTTTTATATTGTCGGCCCGACAGATGGTGGCGCAAAAACCGCGATTGAGGACGCGGGCGTTGTGTTCGGAAGCAGCGCGACCCTCACCTATCGCAAGCGCAACCGGATCGGCGTCAGCATCCAACCGGAAACGCCCGCCAGCTATCCCGCTGAATGGGGGGACGATCCCACCGAAATGGTTTTGAAAAAGGTCGGCACGCGCCAACTCTGGACGATTCCGGGAATTTTCAGTTGGGATCAACTCGATGATGGCACGGCGTTCCTTCTGGATAACGTGCAGCCCGTCGCGGGCGAAAACGTCCTCGATATTGGATGCGGTAACGGCATCATCGGTCTGACGATGATTGAGCGCGGTGCAGGACGTGCGACGCTGGTTGATGACAGCCTGCTGGCGATTGGTTGTTCACGGATGAACGCCGAAGGATTGCCGAACGTTGAGGTGCTTCCCGGCGATGTGTACAGCGCGGTAGCGGGTCGGCAGTTCGACCTGATTATCTCTAACCCACCCTTTCACCAGAAATTTGACGTAAATACAAACGTGGCGCATCGCATTATGCGCGAGGCGATCCAGTATCTCGCGCCCGGTGGTCGGCTGATCATCGTTGCCAATGCGTTTCTGAAATATACCGAGACGATGACAGAACACCTCGAACGGGTGCGCGAACTTGCCAGAAATGGGCGCTTCATCGTCCTGGAAGGGCGACGCCCGACGAAGGGGGATGTCAAGCCCGCCGGAGTGCGCGGCAGCAAGAAGCGCGCCGAACAGGACGAGGCCGAGCGCTTCCGCAAAGAGGGTATTTTGCCACCAGTGCGGGACGCCGATCTGGAAGATGCAAAAATTGAAGATGATGAACTCGAAGCCCTCTTCGACGAACTCGATCAGATCGAAACTGGCGAGTTTGACGACGACTTCGAGGACGAGTTTGATGAAGAAGATTATTTTGATGAAGAGGATGATGAATGACGAACGTTGCGAATACCCCCGGAACAGCGACCAGTTTCTCCGATGCCTTGCCGGAAAGCACGCTCCGCGAAATGTATTATGCAATGCTGCTGGCGCGGCGCGTTGATGAACGGGCGTGGGCGCTCCATCGACAGGGCAAGATTGCCTTTCACATCAGCGGCATGGGGCATGAAGCCACGCAGGTCGGCGCAGCGTTCGCCATCAATCGGGGCGTGGACTACGTACACCCCTACTACCGCGATCTGGCGCTGGTGCTGGCGATTGGCGTCACCCCGCGCGACTTCATGATCTCACTGTTCGGCAAGGCGGGCGAACTTTCCAGCGGTGCGCGCCAGATGCCCAGCCATTTTGGAGCGAAGGCACTGAATATCCTCAGCGGATCAAGCCCCGTAGCGACACAAGTGCCACAGGCCGCAGGACTGGCATATGCCATCAAATATAAATTGACACACGGTCTGATTGATCCGAAAGACGCGACACAACCGCGCGTCGCCCTCACCTGTCTTGGCGAAGGCTCTACCAGTCAGGGCGAATGGCACGAAGGCATGAACTGGGCAGGGGTACACAAACTGCCGTTTATTTGTCTTGTCCAGAATAATAACTATGCGATCAGTGTGCCGATAGAGCATCAAATGGCGGTTGCCAGCGTCGCAGAACGCGCCAGCGCCTATGGTATCGTCGGTGTCAAAGTCGATGGCAACGACATTCTGAGCGTCTACGATGTGATGACCGAGGCCGTCCAGCGCGCGCACAATGGCGAGGGTGCAACCCTCGTTGAAGCTAAAACCTATCGCATTGTCCCGCATAGCTCCGACGATGATGATCGCAGCTATCGCACGCGCGAAGAAGTCGAGACCTGGAAGCGCAATGACCCAATCCTGCGTTTCCGGGAATCGTTGCTCAAGCGTGGCATCATCGACCAAACCTTGATTGATGAATATGATGCCAAAATCAAGGACACCATCAACGAAGCCCAGCGCTTTGCCGAGGCCGCACCCTATCCCGAAGAGTCAACGCTCTATGGCCCGGTTTATGCCAGCTAGCTGGTTTCGTAACGAGGAATGCCGTTATGTCCGAAGTCGTGAAAACTATCTCGCCCGAAGTCGAAAAGGCTATTCTGGAAACCAGTCGGAAAGCATTGGCATTCTACTGGAATCAGGTAATGCACTACAAGGCCAGACCATCCAGCTTTGTGGATTTTGTAATCGGGCTGGATGAGAGCAACGAAGGAATGGGTGCGGCTTTCATCCAGGCTATTGAGTTAGTACGCTCAAGCGAAATTTCCCGACTTGCGCGCAGAATCGCGGCGCTTGGACTAGAGCGTTATCCAGATAACGAAACTTTACAAAAACTAGCCGAGGATATGCGCCCAACAGAGTGGGAGATTGCTCGAAGAAATCGAAAAGATGTCAATTTTAATCCGGATTTACGCTGGATTACTGACAATACAGACGAATACTGGGGGCAATGGGTAGCGGTACGGGATGGGCAGTTACGTGGTACTGCTGCGAAGCGCAAAGAACTCATTCAGATTCTCGGTGGCGAGCCAGGGGCGGAAACGTTGATCGCGCGAGTGGTTATATGACTTTCCTCAAAATGCTTGGCGAAAATGACTTTGCACAGGGGGTTTTGACCTATGAGGATCACTACAGAAACGATTTTCGCAATACGCGCATTGTGATTAACGTAACCTTGCAAAGCACAAAGAAAATTTACGCTATTGTAGATACAGGTGCGCCCTGGTGCATTCTCGACCCTGAAGATGCAGAAGCCATACAGCCTGGCATACCCGTTGGTAAAGAACAGATTTATGTTCGCGGTATCCTATACAATGGTTTGCTCTATCGGATTCCAGTCACATTAAAAGCGGAACATGGGGCGGACATCACGGTAGACGCTACTTTCTTTGTCCCCGATCTCAAGCCGCAGGAAGACTGGTTTCATCCCAATTTTCTCGGTTTGAGTGGTTTCCTGGAACGCATCCGCTTTGCGGTTGACCCGCAGCAAAACTATTTCTATTTCGGTCTGGGTTCGGCTCCAGTCGTTGCAGATGCTTAAAGAGGATTTTTCATGGCAGAAATGACATTAATCGACGCGATCCGGGCGGCAATGGATGAAGAACTTGCCAACGACCCGCGCGTTTTTATCACAGGTGAAGATGTCGGCGTGCGTGGCGGCGTCTTCCGGGCAACGCAAGGCTTGATCGAAAAATATGGCCCGACGCGCATTGTCGATTCGCCGCTTGCCGAACTCTCAATCATCGCAGTAGGGATCGGCTCCGCGATGGCAGACTTGCGCCCAATTTGCGAAATCCAGTTTGCGGATTTTATTCACCCTGCCTTCAACCAGATCGTGAACGAAGCCGCCAAGATGTACTATCGCTCCAACGGGCAGTGGACAGTCCCGATGACGATCCGCGCGCCCTACGGTGGTGGTGTCGGCGGTGGGCTGTACCATTCGCAGAGCGTAGAGGCGTTCTTCGCACACGTTCCTGGTTTGAAAGTGGTGATTCCATCGAACCCCTATGACGCGAAGGGATTGCTCAAGAGCGCGGTGCGCGATCCAAATCCAGTCTTGTTCTTCGAGGCCAAGAAAGGTTATCGCAGTATCAAAGGCGAAGTGCCAGATGGCGAATACACCGTTCCGATTGGTCCGGCCAGTGTCCTGCGCGAAGGCCGCGATCTGACGGTCTATGCCTATGGCATCATGGCGCATTACACGTTGCAAGCGGCGGATATGGTCAGCAAGGCCGATGGTATCGAATGCACCGTCGTTGATTTGCGGACAATCCTTCCAGTTGACCGCGAAACCATTCTGGAAACGTTCAAGCCGACAGGCAAGGGGTTGATCGTTCACGAAGACAACCTGACGATGGGTTATGGTGCGGAGGTTGCCGCCGTGATCAGTGATGGCGCGTTTGAATATATGGACGGACCGATTCGCCGTTTTGCAGGCGCAGATGTTCCGGCTGTGCCGTTCAGCCATCCGTTGCAGGAAGCGTTCATGCCTACGCCGGAAAAAATCGCGGATGCGATCCGGGAACTCGCGGCTTATTGACAGGGGAAAACAGCCCCGGCAAAAATCGGGGCTTTCGAGGTTGTTACGACTTCCGCCCAAAATCGGGCATATCGTCATCTTCTGGTGGCGGATTGTTTCGGACAGGCGGATTGGGCGCAGTGAAACCGGATAGCGGTGCGGTGGATTGTGGCGGCATGGGACGGGTATTTTGCGGCGGCAAACTGCGAATTGCCTGTGAATCCGGGCGAGGTGGAGTACGGATCGGTTGTGATTTCGGCATCGGTGCTGCCGGGAGTTCCCGACGGCGGGCTTCCTGAACCATACGGCGCGTTTCGCGGGAAGTCATGCGGGTGTTTTCTTCGATGGCAAGGATGACATCAATGAGCGACCCCGCACCATAGATTGCAAGGGCGAGAAACAGGCCGACAAACAGCCCCATCCCGCCAGAAATCAACACCCAGGCGTAACCGTTGGCGACATTGGTTGGATACCATTCTTCCGGGCGAGAAACGGCGACATAGAGGGAGAACGCAAAGCCAATAAGACTAAAGAGCGCAAGAAGAAGCGCAGCAAATTTAAAAAGGCTGCTGATTATCCTGAGTGTTGTAAACCGTCGTTGTATCATGCGGGCGCTCCGATCAAGAACAGGTACACAGATAATAACACACGGAAAACTATCTCAAAAAGCGATTTAGTAGTACAAAGAGGAAAAATAGAGCGATGACAACGAATGTGATTATGCCCCAGCTTGGGGAAAGCGTGGTAGAAGGCAAAGTTGCGCGCTGGCTGAAAAATGTCGGTGACAAAATCGAGGAGTTCGAGCCGTTGCTCGAAGTCAGCACAGATAAGGTCGATTCGGAAGTTCCGTCGCCTGCGTCTGGTGTCATCCTCCAGATTCTTGTCCCGGAAGGCGAAACAGTGGAGCGTGGCGTACTTCTGGCTGTGATTGGGAATGCGAATGAGGTTGCCAGGAATCCCCCTGATCCGGTGGCAACCGCTACCCCTGTCCACAGTCAGCCCGCACGTGCTGTCGCTGAACACACTGGCAGCTTTGCCCAAAATGGCGGCGCGGTCATGCAGCGTGTTACTCCGGTGGTGGCGCGGATGGCAGCGGAACATCAGCTTGATCTGAACCAGATTGTCGGGACGGGAAATGGCGGGCGCGTCACAAAGAAAGACGTAGAGACCTATCTCGCCGGACGCAGCACAACCAAAGCCACCGAAGAAGTTCCCCCCTGGGAGCAACCTGTCGATGGTGACCTGTTCAAGCCGACAGGCGAAATTTTTGCAAAAGCCAGCCAGAGCGTCGGCGCACCGGGCAAACCAGCACCCGTGCCAACGAATCAACCTGCGCCTGTCGCACCGCGTCCGATGCCCGCACCATCCCAGCCTGTAGGCGATACCATGATCCCGGCTGATACGGAATTGGTACAAATCTCGAATATACGGCGTTCGATTGCCGATCACATGGTGCGTTCCAAGTTACAGACTTCGCCGCACGTGACCACCGTTTTCGAGGTCGATCTGAGCGCCGTGATTGCACACCAGAACGCCAATATCGACGCTTATGCCAGACAGGGGTTGAAACTCACGCTCACCGCCTATTTCGTGCTGGCGGCAGTAGAAGGTCTGAAAGCCTATCCCTGGGTCAATTCGCAGTGGACAGAAAAGGGTGTTTTGCTGCACAAGAGCTATAACATCGGGATGGCAGTGGCGATTTCGGATGGGTTGATCGTGCCAGTGATTCGCAACGCGGGCGATCTCAATCTGACTGGAGCCGTCCGGCAGGTGAACGATCTTGCAAAACGGGCGCGCGAAAAAGCACTCCGTCCCGATGAAATCACAGGCGGGACGTTTACGATCACCAATCATGGTGTGAGTGGCAGTCTGTTTGCAACACCGATCATCAACCAACCGCAAGCCGCAATCCTCGGCACGGGCGCGATGCAAAAGCGCGTCGTCGTGATGAGCGATGCGCGCGGCGATACGCTGGCGATACGCCCGATGATCTATGTCACGCTGACATTCGATCATCGTTTGATCGATGGCGCAGTCGGGGATGGTTTCCTGAGTGTCTTCAAAAAGACGTTGGAGAACTGGGCGTAATTGCCCGATAAATCATAGCCAGAGTTATCAGACCTGGTGCTGAAACCGCAGTCTAATGTAAACGACCACCCCTTCCGGGGGTGGCCTTTAGAATCCACTCCTCACATATCCTTGCCCGGCAATCAATGGAATACAGGTTTCGGTTGCTGGTTTAACGCGCGTGATGCCCCTTTGACCAGGCGACGACGGAACAACACGGCAAGCAACCCGCCGTTGATGATGAGTACCAGCCAATTGACAGACAAGGCAATCACCTCAAAGCGATCCTGGCGGGCAATACCATATGAGAAGGTAATCCCGGCAAATGCGATTGCGGTGATTGCAAAGCCGCTGATGAAAATCCTGCAAATCCAGATACTCAAGGAGTTTTCACTGGTAAACGCCGGGGCAATGAACAGAAAAGACAGGCTCATCATGATATAGCCTAACTCTTCCAGCGCGATAAACAACCCATGTGAGTTATATTGGATCAGCAATGGAAGACCATCGGTCTCATTGTTCATCAGGCTCACCGGAACGACAACGACCTGAACATAGTAGGTGATCAGAAGGATCACTGCCGCAATGAGGGCAAAGGATGCTCCGATCTGTGTGAATGGCTTGCGTTGTAGTGGAGCATAGGCATGGAGACAGGTCATTAGCCCCAGATACGTTAGTACCAATACGATTGCCAGCATCATCCAGACAAAATCTTCGGGATACTGCTGGAGGGTGTTCAAATATGGGTAAGCGACGCAGTTTTCACGACAATTCGCGCCGGAAATCGGTATTGCAGTGAGCGCGAAACCAAAGGTGATGACTGTAATCACGATCATCAGAAGAGAAGCGTAGAAACTGACATAATCCAGAGTAGGGACTGACGACTTGGGACCCAGGGCGTCCAGACTCTTGTCATTCATGGTAGACACTGCCATATAAACTGTGCAAGGGATTTATTAGAATTCTTCTCCACATGCATGGAATCCTCCCTAGCCTATTGTGAGGGGTTTACAGACCGGAGACAAGGGCAAAATGGCATGTCTATCAGGTATCAAAACTCATGAATGACGAGTTCGACCTGCAATTTTAAACTTTCTTGAATAGACCTGCGTTTATCTGGAATCAATCGAGGTGTGCGTCAACACGTTCAGGATATCCTGAGAATCCGGGAGCCGGAATAGATACCCTGTTTTTCTGCCTATAATTTTTTGCTGACAACATACAGCTTATTCTCAACGAAATGGGGATGTAATTGTCCCTCCCTATGTTTACTCCATATTTTCCAGCCAGGCCATTGCCTCTTCTATATTTGTAAACAGAGCCATACGGAGACCCTTCTCATGAAGATGTTCAATAAACGGTGTTAATGTGTTTGCAGCATTCAATTTATCTGGAACCACGTTTGCCCAATATTTCCAGCCAGCTTTGATGGCGCGCGGTATCCAGTCGTTGATCGCCCATTCGGAAAATGCCGCTGAAAAAGGCCCATTTTGGCGATCATCAGATAACCATTTTTGAATATGATTTTCCTCGATCATTTCAACTCCTTTATTCAGGCTGCTTTTGAAAACCTCTTCATCAACAGGTTGATGTACTGTATGATAAAGTATTCGTTTATCTGGTGAGTATCTTAGCGTAACAAACTCGTTCTCAATCAAAATACTCGTCTGCATTGAATCTCTCTTTCAGTAATTCTTTATAGGTAACTGCATCATACCATCATTAGTATAAAGCATAACAGGGCAACCATGACTATCCACGTAGCTGGTTTTCCAGCAAATTCCATGCCCATAAAATATGCTATAGCAGATTTCATAATAACTGATGGTGAAAGTGTTTAAAGTTGACATAGTCTCACAGAGTAAATTCTCCCAACACTATGCCAATTTCGACTGCGTTCACCATGAGCTATTCATCGAGATTGAGGAAGCCAGCATGAGTGAAAAAGCCAATCGCGTCGTAGGCACGCCACAATGCCGGGACGGCACATTTCCCTGAGTTAGCATAGAGCCACTCATAATTCCTCCGTTCGAGCTTTTAAGCGCTTTCCATTATCGTGTTTTTCTGGAAAACCGAAAGTTATGGGACACCAACCCCGTAACCGAACGCGAGTATTGTTGCCACAAATCCGATTGTTGCATTATCGTAATTGCCGTCGTTGTGCAGGCTGCGCGTGCGCCGCGCCAGCATAAGCTGCTATTCATCGGACAACACAGGTGGTTTATCCAGTTCTGAAAACCATCCTTTTACCTGGATTCCGTACATATATTGTGATGAAGTTTAGGGAATCAACCTGACATTACTCACTTGAGCATTGAGCAATATCCTGACTAGAATGGAAGCAGGGTGAAAGAACAGGATTCTGTAAAGGGGGTTATGATTTAGAATCCCTATCCTGCAAGAACTGCCTCCAATGATTTGATTTTCCATACAACCTTTCACTCTACCGGGTGACATATGTATCGTCTTCTTCCGCTCCTCACCGTCTTCTTTTTGCTTGCTTCGTCATACAGAATTTCTTCGTCAACATCCGATAACCAGCGATTTGAACCACGTATTGTATCGGTTGAATTGAGTTCTCGTGAACCAAACCTGAACCACGTCGCGGGTATTGTGGCCTATGGTGAATTTGGCGGAGGGGGACCCAATCCATCTGACAAGCCGTATTGGGAATACTTCTCAAACAAAGTGTATCCGGTAACCAATGGCGGATTTTTTCAAGCATGTGGATATAGCCAGATACCACAAGGGAAAGTCATTGATCCTGAAGGCAACATTTTCAATCTGAAGTTGCCCTTTTTTGACAAACCAGACTGCTGGACATTTGGTCTGAATGGCTGGTATGGGATGTTCCTCGGAAGCTACACCATTCAGATAAATGGAAAAAATGGCAATCTGGAAGGCCGATTCAGCGTTGAGATTCCTCAAAACCGTCAAAAATCCTATTTGAACAAAGACGGAGAAAAACTGGTTTTATTTTTGGGATTGAAGTCTGAGGAAAAACTAACTGTAAATTTTTATGAGACCACCTGCGTTGCCGATTATAAAATCGGCCAAAACAGGTCTATTTGTGCTGGCTCATATGTGGCAACGCGAACCGTTTTCGCTGACAGTGATGGAATCGTCGCCATTCAGATAAAAACGCCACGAAGTGCGCCATTCAAAGCCAGTAACATCGAGGCTAACGTACCTTCCATTCTGGATGTATTTGAACCATTGGAGAATGGTCGGCAATGCCCCCTCTCGCCACCACCGCGTCTTACGGTTGGGAAACAGGGGCGTGTAACACCGGGCGCTGCAAATGCTGTTCGTGATAATCCTGACGGACGAAAAATTGGAGAAATTCCGGGAGGGAGGACATTTACCGTGCTGGACGGGCCGGTTTGTGGAAATGGAGATCACACCTACTGGAAGGTTAAATATAACACCCTGACAGGCTGGACAGCAGAGGGGGACAAAAGCACCTATTGGCTGGAACCGCAAAACTAAGGCGTCAATCTCTGGTGGGTTCGCTAACTCAGGAGTTCACCGAGGACTGGTTAATTATGGATTGTTCTCTTCGTTGATCCAGCCCTATTCGGTTCAATCCCTGACGGGATTTACATTGTAATTGTAGAACAGTCAGGTAGCAAAATGGAGGCTCCTATTCCGTTCGTTTGACCGTATCCTCAGCGTCGATACAATACAGGGCAGGGAACAATCACCATAGCGGTTGATCCAGGCGAACAACACTGTGCTTTTGCAGGATTAAGTTCGACCAGAAGCATCACCCGCTGTAAATAGCGTCTAGCCCCGCTTTCACGGTATTATCGTCAATCCGATCCTGTGTCAGGAAGTCTTTCCGCAACACCAGCATCAATGTATGTGGCTGCGCGATAGGGACAACAGCCTTGCGCGTTTGCAACTGTACCTGCGGATGCGTAAATACAACAATCCCATAGACCGGGATATTGCTCAATCCACGCTTGGCATAATGATTGCGCAGCGCGTGAATATCCACGATACATTCACGGCTATAGTTCTTGCGTGATAGCTCGTAATCGCGTCCGGGCTTGCGTTCCAGCCAGTCTGATCCTTCATTGAGGAGTACACCCGGTTCATCCGTCACCCGAAAGACGAGCGCCCCTGGCGGGCCAATCAGCACTGCGTCAATATAACCCAGTCCCGGACGGCTCAGATTGCGGATATAGATAAAGCGCTGATTGAGTTCGCGGCTCAGTAGATCACCAACGACGCGCGCTGCATCATTGTCCTTGCGATAGGTCAGGCCACGTATCATCAGACCGATTCCAACCAACACCGCAATTCCACCAGCGGTAATGATCGACAGGCCGAAAATCGGCGCTGTGAACAGAATGAGGATGAAGAGGCCAAACGCGGCGACAAACAGGCCACCCATCAGGCTGACCGAGCCGTATAACAACATATCGCGTCCGCGTCGGGCAATGATCCGCGTCGGATTCAGGTTTTGCATAGTGGACTCTATCCCTGTGCAGGTGTAGGCGTAGACGAAGCGGTACTTTTCGCTTTACGCGCGCTGATAATCGCGTTCAGCTTGGCGCGCAGTTCCGGCATGGCAGGCAGCGGTTTATACATAAGCGCGTCGGCCTGCGCCTGCTTCATAATGCTATCTTCTTCCTGCGGCGTCAGACGATAGGCTGTGATGAATACAATCGCAAGGTCGCGCAGACGCGGGCTTTTACGCAGGCGTTCGCCGATGGCGGGGCCAGTGACTTCCGGCACGCGAATATCCAGCAGGGCTAGCTCTGGCAGTTCGGCGCTAATCGCATTCTGATCGACTTCTTCAATCCATGAAACAGCTTCCGCACCGTCTACGAACGCCACGCCTTCGATGCCCCAGATTTCAAACATCGCCAGGAGTACGTCGTAAATGTCCGGCTCGTCTTCGACCACCATCCAGGTTGGCAATGTCATGTCCTCGCTCTTCAAAAATCCGCAGAATTACTCAATAAGTGTAATGTGAAAAACGCAAAGTGCAAAGAAAGTTATGCACCTGGAATAGATTTATCCTATCTCGCATCTGGTGAATTTTTACAAAATCCCTCGGCAGCAAGCACCTTGACAAAATCATAAGGTTCATCCGGGGTCAGCCAGCGTATCCACTCACCTGTCATCACTGCCATACCACGCTGAACAGGGTCAAGCATTTCAGGCGGCATCCACCAGATCAGAACGTCGTCCAGTGAATCATAGTACACCCACGTATCCCAGGGCGGGCCGTCGTCTTCACGGAAAAAGCCACCACTATCAGGCTCCATTGCGCCTTCAAAAAGGAGACCAGTCAGATCAAAAAGCAGCAAACGTCCACCAGCCAAATCCGAATCAACAGAAGGCAATACAATCCCCTCTTCAGTTATCTTCTGCGAACGCTCTGAAAAAAAGGTCTCATACCCATTTGAACGCCGCAGATTGTTAGCTTCGCCTAACTCACGTATCTCCTTCAATCCTCCTTTCTCACCCCGCACATACAGATAATATTCTGTATCTGGCATCTTCGGCACGGAAGTACGATACATATCCTCAACGTAGTTCCAGGGATAGTCATCCCATTTCCCTTTGGGTCTTCCGGGTTCTGAAATATCTTTGAGGTGCTTTGCGTTGGCAGCGGCAAAACGGGGCGCACACCATGCAATCGTTTCTGCAAGCCGATGTTTGAATAACTCCAGGTCAAATGTCGGGCGGGATAGCCTTCCCGTCAGCCCCAGAAAAGTTTGCTTCAATGGAAGCCATGTTACAAACTGTTTATGCCATCGAAAAATGTTATTTGGGACGTGATAATGCTTTTTAGCTTCATCCAAATCATTAACGTTCAGCGCTACGCCATATATATGATTTAACTCTCCATCACCGTGCCAATAATCGGTATTGAGCGGCAGGTTGCCCCAATAACGAAAATCCCCGCCCCGATACGCTTCATATCTGTTATCCGGGATGTTGAAGGCATGTCTTAGGGAAGACGCTCCGGGATAGGATTCCGCAATCACCACGTGGGATATTCCGGTGATTAGTTCAGTCCCCTTTGTTTGCACGATACGCGGTTCACGTGGAGTTATATCCTGAATCAATATCGGCAAGAACGTACCCGCTGGAAACTTTGGAGACTCCAGCACAGCCTCACGCCATTTGACCTGAACCCCATCGGGGCGCGTGCGTCCGTTTTCCACAGGCTCACTAACCTGAATATCACGCGAACGATAGCCTGTGCTATCTATTTCAATATCATTGGAGCGAATCGCCCAGGCACAAATACGGGAATCATTTTTCATGGATTCCCAAAATGGATGCGCTGTTGCGGTTTTCCCCGGTAATGGCGCGATCAATTCCAGATACGATCCATCAGCAAATCCGATCAGGGCGCTGTGCGTCAGACCGTCCGCGTTGACGCCGCAATAATCCGGCGTCAGGCCGATTTTCTCGAACTCGCCACGCATCACATCCAGATCGCTTCCAGCGATTACGACATGATCGATCTGGATAGAGATGAAACCGGATTCATCGAATGGATCGTCAACGATATATTTTTTCTCCTTCGGCGGCTCAGAGGGAACTCTTGTTGGCTCAGGTGGAAATATTGTCATACCTGGCGTGAATATTGCTTCCAGCCCCTTGTACAGAGTTTTCATCGCCGCCCGAAGAACGTTCATTGTGTTTAATCCATTGCAGATTCAACAACCATCGCCGCAGAAGGCATACTGGCCTGGAATGCGCCAACATTGATGCGATTGAGCAGTAACAACGTCAGCAGGAAACCAACGGCCTGAAAGATAAATACAGCCGCATAAGCTACCGCGTAGTTGTTGCCGGTGACACTCATGCCAACATCGCGGATTAATCCGCCGATGAGCGTGCCGACGCCGCGCGCGAGCGTCTCCGAAACTGTCCATAGGGAGAGGTACAGCCCTGCGCCAGTAATCAGGGTCATATCCATCATCAGACCGAGCGTGCCAACTGTCCACGCACCAAGACCAACACCGAGGATGATCAGGCAGATTGTGACCAATGAACGGATTTGCGCCAGCGCACATACTGCGAACAGCGCAAACGTTATGCCGAGGATGACGACGCTCCAGCGCGAGAGCGAGGTATTGTTGACTCGCATCGGAAAGCGTCGCGCCAGAAACAGACAAACGACGATCCCGATCAGTGTCATCGATCCCCAATAGGATGAGAAACGATTCGTCGTCGAAGTTGGCATCTGAAAGACCTGTGCCGCGAAGGGTTCCAGAATGCCATCCTGGGTATAGAAAAATAGCGTTGTCAGGCCGAGAAACCAGAAAAATACGCGGCTTTGCGAGTTTGACCACGCATCGCGCATCGCAGGCCAGAAATCCTTGAATTTCGGTTTATCCTTTGGCTTTTCTTCCGTTTTAATCTCGTTCACGCTGCGCTCTTCGCCAATGATCGAGAGCAGCCAGAATCCACCCATCACCAGCGGCGCGATGATGAACAGACTCAAAAAGCCTTCGCGCGAGTAGGTTTTCAGCAGGACGCTGTAGAGGATGCCAGAGATCGCAAACCCGCTGATCAGGAAGAACCACACAATGCTGACTGCGCGCGTCTTTTGGCGCTGTGGCGTGATGTCATAAATCAAGGCGAGGAAGGTTGTACCCGAAAAGGCCGAGCCGATGCTGAACAGAATCACCGAAGCAATCATCGCCAGCCATGCCAGCGGTGAGCCTGTTTCGTGTGCTGCCACTGTCGCAAAGCCAATCGTCACCAGACTGACCAGAATCATCAACCGTCCAAGCCAGATATAGGGTGTGCGCCGATAGCCAAAAATTGGCGAAACATCGGAACGCTGCCCAACCCATACCGAAAGCGGCGCGAGGAAGTAGCGCAGCGCCAGCAGCAACGAAATCGGAAATGCGCCGAATCCCAGTTCTACGATAGCGACGCGATTCCAGACGCCACCCAGCAAAATATCAGCCATAGATGAGCCGATGTGAAAAGTACCGATTTTGACGTTTCGGGCAAGCGACAGATCGCCCTGCCCTGTTTCTGGATTAGGCTGATTTGACATTTATCTCTGCTATCCGCTTTATAGTTACCTATATTACGTGGTTTGCGCCCAGGCGGTGCGGCGCATTATTACTGAATGATATTGTCGGCTCAAATTGCAAAATGCCAAGTGTTATTGATCAGATTGTTATGACTTTTGATTTTGTTGAAACAAACAAGGGGAAAGGGTCTGATCCGGCGGGCTACCGGATCAGGATCAAATCAAACTACTGGCGGGCTTCCCATTCCTTCATGACGCTGAACAGAAATTCGCGCACATCTGGATCAACCACATCACCAATCCCCTGATAGGAGTTTCCATCGACTTCGATCCGCACACCGCCATCAATCGACGGGCGAATATGGATGCTCCGGTGCGAAAATTCGGGGTGTCCTGTCAATTTATATTGCAGAAATTCCTCGACAGCATCCGCAATCCCGCCAGTACCAATCGGCTCCATACGGGGCGGAGCCGGGTTTTGACCGCTAACGGTCCGCCCGATTTGACGCAACACGTTCGGGCGGGGCGGCTCTTCGGCGGGGGGTTGTTCCTTGAGCAGGCCAATCCGCGCTTTCATTCCCACCGAGCCTTCTGGCGCGGGCAATGTCCCGGATTCAGGTGGCGGAGGAGGTACAGCCGCCGGACGTGGAGCGCCGTTGCTATTCACCATATTCCAGAGTTCGCGCACGACAGCCCCAAAACGTCGCACCAGATCGGGGTTGCCGCCAATCTCTGCAACGCTGCGATAGCGACGATCCCCCATCTGGATGATTAATGTACCATCGCTGAGGTCGCGCCACACGCGCATCACTTCTACAGCGTCGGCTGGGTCGCTGGTCGGTTTATTCATATCAGTCTCCACAACTTGTTCTGGCGGAAAAGCAAGCGCACTCATCCAGTCGGGCGAATCCAGCGATAGACTCGGCGCTTCGGTAATTTCGTTGAAGGTTGGCGGCATAACCAGCAAATCCAAATCCGGCTCTGGAATCGCCGCTTTAGGCGCAGGCCTGGGCAGATTTTTCGCAATAATGTTTTGTTTCGGCGCGGCGGGTGCAGGCGGGGCAACAACCTTTTGGGTACTATATCCCGGCTGTTGCTGCATCGCCGCCATCATTTGTTCTTTCTCTTCGCGCCGCTTGCGACGACGTGCCGCGCCGCGCTGGATGATGATCCCCATCAATATCAGATAAAGTACGCCAAAGAAGACTGGTGCGATCACCAACCCAATGGGAACCTGTTTTAGAAAAGTCCCGAAATCGTCCAACGTTGCCCCCTTAGAGTTTCTGGCACTTTGGGCAGAAATGCGTTCCGCGCTGACCGACACGGATCACCGCGACAGGCGTTCCGCATTCCGGGCAGCGTTTATCCTTTTCCTGGCGCGGGTCATGATAGACACGCAAGTGATTCTGTTGTTCGCCGCGTGTTCCATCGGCTTTACGATACCAATTCACGCTTGCGCCCTGATAGCGTACACCATCTGCCAGTGCTGTGCGAATTGCGCTGTGCAGTCGCTTGATTTCGGCTTTGGAGAGTGTATCTGCTGTGCGCAGCGGGTGAATTTTGGCGATATGCAGGGCTTCGTCGGCATAGATGTTGCCGATTCCAGCAACGAAGGATTGATCGAGCAAAAGCCGTTTCATGGCGCTCTTGCGTCCTTCCAGTCGACTCTCGAAGACCTTCAGCGTAAAGGCGTCTTCCAGCGGCTCCGGGCCGAGGTCGGATAAGATTTCCGCCGGGTCTGCGGTCAGGAATACCCGCCCAAACTTGCGCGGATCGCTGAACCGAAGTTCCGTCTGATTATCCAGCGGGAAGCGCACGCGCAGATGTGAATCTGAAACGTCACCCTGCTCCGCCGGGCGCACATATAACCGACCCGTCATTTTCAGATGGACAAGCAGTGTATCCTTATCCAGTCGCACCATGATGTATTTTGCCCGCCGGGTCACGCTCTGGATGGTTTGCCCATTGATGCGTTCGACCATCTGCTGCGGGTCAATATTCATCATACGTCCGGTTTTATTCGGAAAAATCGCGCCCTGAAATGTACGCCCGACTAATGGTTCACGCAGCCCGCGCACGACGGTTTCGACTTCGGGTAATTCTGGCATAGGTGTCTATCAAATCTTCGTCTGGGCATATAGTTTAGCCTGGTTTGCTAAATAATGCGTTTGTTCTTACAGTTTCCTGACGAATGGGTATTTGGTAAATAGGAATAATGGGGTAGTGCTTGGATAGTAAGGGGGATGTGAGTTCCAGATTGTAATTAATGATAAACCATAAGGTCAGCCAATAGTGCCAGCGCCGCTTTTTTCGCAGGCAATCATCGTACTGTCCGCTGAACGCATTGTTTTTGCGTCATTGCTCATGGGTTTTTCGTTCGGGGACATTGTGCATGTCCCCTTTTATTGTCGCCTAGACTTTCATGGCTTCCAACAGTTCGTCCATCATCGACCAGCTTTCAGCCGCGCCGCTTTCCATGCCTGCTTCCAACATGCCATCACGCGCTTCCACCGATTGGAAAACAGAGGAATCTGTCACGAAGGTTTTGTCGCCTCGGTCTTCCAGGAGGATGGTTTCCAGCACAACATGCCCCGGCATTCCTTCAAATTCAAAGGTATAAACAAGGCGTTCGGGGCTGGTGACATCATGATAGACCCCACGAAACACGTATTCATTGCCATCCGCATCATGGTCAACGAAGCGCCAAACGCCACCAGCTTTCGCTTCCAGTTTGTCTACAGTCGTGGTTGTATTGCGGAATCCCCACCATTGGGCAACGAGGTTGGGTTCAGTCATCGCTTTGAAGACTAATTCGCGGGGCGCGTTGAATTCGCGGGTCAGGGTGACCATCTGGCTTCCAGGTTCGGCAATCAGGGCGTGTCTAGTCATTGTTCTGCTCCTCTTCCTGCATCTTGTTTAACAGTTCGTCCAGGCGTTCATAACGCTCTTCGAGTAGACTGCGATAGTTCACCAACCAGTTGAAGACTTCTGCCAATGGCTCAGGGCGCAGTTCATACCAGTGCTTTTGCGCCTCCTGGCGTACTTGTACCAGCCCTGCATCGCGCAGAACCTTGAGTTGTTTGGAAACCCCCGGTTGGCTGATTCCCAGAAACTCCACCAGTTCGTTGACCGTATGGGGGCGCACTCGGAGCAAGTCCAGAATTTTTCGTCTTGTTGGGTCGGCTACCGCATCGAATGTCGTTATCATATTTATAATATACCATATTGGTTATATAACTGTCAAGGAATATAAAATTAAATTTGCGTTAGAAAAAGGGAGTGGTTAGACAATAAGGGATGCCAACTCCAGATCGTAATCAATGATAGCCCATAAAGTCAGCCAATAGTGGTACTGGTAACGAGGTTAGGTTTCCTGCTTTGCTAGTTTTCCCCAATCGCCGGGTCATCGTGCCGACCCCAATCCGCTAATTTATAAATCATTGCTTCCAATGAGCCGTCATCATCCAGCATGGCAAAAAGATAGGCAGAGAGGTCAGGATAATTGTTTCGCACCCATAGCGCAAAGTCTTTCCGCGATTCCTTGGGGGCGTTCGCAAACACTGCCCCTACGTGCGCTTTAATATCCGCGACTTTAGTCTCTATTTCTGTGATCCATGACCGCACCTGCCCCAGAAATTCATCTGGCACAGTCTCGAAAATCTCCTGCGTTGTCCCGCTGCTGACCGCACGCAGCACATTCTTGAATGTCAGACCGGAAATCAGCCGCTGCAATTCCAGATAGCGATCCCCTTTGAATTTCCAACGCGAACCGTCGGAAAATTCCACGACATACCCTTCGGAAGCAGCGCTCAATGCGCCTGCCGATGCGATGATATGCCCGATTTCGACCATCGGATACACTCTGGGGAGCGAAAAGCCATATTCCTGACCAATGGTGTAAACATCCGGGAAGAACGGAAGATAATTGCCGGTATGTCGGTTGCGCGCCGCCAGCAACACCAAATCCTCCCGATCCTGATAATCCACCACAATTCGATTTTGTGGATAGATGATCTCGAAAATCAGGGAAATATCATCCCGCAACCCGGAGAGATCATAATTAGCCCGGAGAAAACTGGTCGCCCATAGCGCCTGTTCGCTATCGAATGCGCCGCGCGTAGCAATGTGATACTGCCCATTATGGCGATATAGGCAACCAAATGACCCGTCGACTTTCTCGGTGACGGTCAGGATATGCCCATAGGCTTTACGCCCGCCTTCCAGCCAATTATAAAATTTATCGAATCCACGCCCGATAATTTCGCCCGTTTTGGCGTTGAGGATCAACCCGCGACTGACACGCTCGAAAAAGTTCCAGTTGGCCTCGACCATCGCCATTGTAGTGTAATTGAAGATGAGCAGGTCATCTTTGGCTTTGACCGATACATGACCATAGCGCCTCCAGTCACGGAAACCCGCGAGGACGAGGCGCTGAATATCTTCGATGCTTTCAATTGTTTCGATGGACTTCATGAGCCACATTGAACCTTAAATAATTCAATGCATCCATTCTAGTCCACGCTGTTGATTTTGTGAAGGTTACTCAGGGGATACGGCGATAGCGATAGAACCCGCCGAACAGGATGAGGATAATCACCGCGCCGATAAACGCAACCAGTATATCCGACCATGAAAGCGTTAGCCCGCCTGTCACTGGTAGTTGAATACGTAGCACAGAGAACAAAAACCCACCGAGTAACGCGCCCAGCAAGCCCACCACAATCGAGGTCAGAAGCCCAAAGCGGCGTCCACGAACGAGCATCCCGGCGAAAACGCCAGCAATCAAACCGATAATCACCCAGGTGAGGATTTGTTCGGGAACAAAGGTGATTGTTACTGCCTGATTCATTTTGCTATTCCTTTGAAATGCTGCATCATAACATTGCCAACAACATACATCGGAAGCCCTAAATTTGTTCCCAAAACAGGCTCAAAAAACTGTAAATGATGAGGAAGGTCATGCTCTCTTTTCCAGACCTGTGTCAGAGACTGTCTGAGAAGTCCGATAAACCCCACCCTAAATCCCTCCCCGCTGGCGAGGAGGGACTTCCAGACCCGTGTGTCCCGGCTCCCTTTCCCTGCTGGCGGGGAAAGGGCAGGGGGATAGGGGTCATTCCTTTTCAGACAGTCTCTTAGGCAGAAGATCGATGGGAAATTCATTCCACAAAGATCGGCTTGAGATACAATGCGATCAGGTGATTATCGGATAAACACGCGACACAACCCTCAGCGAACTCAATATAGGTGCATTGATCCGGCATCCGTTCAGGAGACGCCAGGAGCGAACCAATCCAGACCCATCCGGTATTTTCATCGTAGATTGTGTAGCAATCAATATGGTCGATGGCAGTCATGATCGGCACAGAACCTTCTTCATTCAGTTGCCTCAGATAATACTCGCTGATAGTGACGCTATGTTGTTCAGTCGAAGGAACAACGACAGGAACTGTTCCGGGTTGCCAAAAATCATTCGGATGATAACCATCGACAAAGAGTAAATCACCTCTTTTTAGAGAGACGGCTATTTCAAGATACGCAACTGTGAGCCAACCAACCCCACCGCCAGTGCGTTGCTCTAACTCAGCCCGATTTTCTGCGTCAAAAAAGCTAAATGAACGCTCGCTTTTGATGTATCGCAATTGCCCTTTGAGTTTGCCAATCCCGAAGAACTTCATGATCTACCCCATATACGAATAAAAAAGGCGGGAGTAATCATTACCCCCGCCTGCAAACCGCGTTATTGACGCTGTTTTAGAGACTAACGACGCTTCTTGGCGCGGCGACGGATGATAAAGCGATCCGTGCGTTTGTTGTTGCGCGTCTTGTAGCCGAGTGCGGGCTTGCCCCAGGGCGTGACCGGACCGGGCATACCAATCGGGCTGCGGCCTTCACCACCACCGTGTGGGTGGCTTGCCGGGTCCATTGCTGTACCACGCACCGTCGGACGCCAACCCTTCCAGCGGTTACGACCCGCCTTACCAATCTTGATGTTGGAATGTTCGGTGTTGCCGACCTGACCAAGCGTCGCCATGCACTCTTCTGGAACCATGCGCATTTCGCCGCTGGGCAAACGAAGCTGGGCATACTTGTTTTCGCGTCCGATCAACTGGGCAGAGACACCCGCCGAACGCGCAAGCTGACCACCACGCCCTGGTTGCAGTTCCACGTTGTGGACGACTGTACCAACAGGGATGTTCTTCAACGGAAGGGCATTGCCATCGCGCAGGGCGGCATCTGGCCCGCTTTCGATCACATCGCCAACCTTGAGATTCAGCGGCGCGACAATATAGCGCTTATCGCCATCGGGATAGACCACGAGCGCGATACGGGCAGTACGACCCGGATCGTATTCAATCGTCGTGACCTTGCCGGGAATCCCGATCTTGTCACGCTTGAAGTCGATCTCACGGATCATGCGCTTGTGACCAGCACCGCGATGGCGTACCGTCACATGCCCCTGATTGTTACGACCCGCTTTGC
The DNA here is from genome assembly GCA_964432445.1 of uncultured Anaerolineaceae bacterium. Taxonomy (GTDB): domain Bacteria; phylum Chloroflexota; class Anaerolineae; order Aggregatilineales; family UBA2796; genus JBBRMW01. The sequence goes on along the minus strand of CAYSOC010000068.1, from coordinate 2,431 downwards.
CGCGCTTCTCGATAAGGAGCGACTTTTCCGGCGTTGCTGTCGTAATTTCGTCGAATGTATAGCCTGTCATTCCCCGGCGTCCGGGCGACGTTGGCTTGTATACCTTGATTCCCATTTCGTATCCTTTTGCACAAGCCTGCTGGAGGCCGGGTATCAATTAATCGGTCTTGATAAAATGGATACCCGAAGCCAGCAAATTTTAGGTATTAAACAGCGGGATTGTCTGGCCTTTCGGCAGCGTGACAATCGCCTTTTTCATGGCGGGGTTACGGACATAAACCTTGCGTCCGCGCCGCCCCATCTTCTTCGGCAGAATGTTGGTTGTAACCGAAAGCACATCTACGTTGAAAATCGTCTCAATCGCGTTCTTGATCTCGATCTTGTTCGCGTCGAGGTGGACTTCAAAGGTGAACTGATTCTGCTCCGACACCATGAGGAGCGATTTTTCCGTCGAAATCGGACGGATGATTACTTCGTACAGGTTCATCGAGTCCTCGCTTTATTCCGCAGCCGGGGCATCTTTGCCCAACAGCGTCTTGATGACTTCCAGCGAAGCCAGCGGAATGATGATCTTCGTGTATTGCAGAATATCGCGCACGTTCAGGTACGAAGCCCGCAGATAGGTCGCGTTCGGGATATTGCGAACACCGCGCTCAAAGGCATCCATGCGCTCTGGCACAAGGATCAGCACCTTGGAATCACCAACCAGCGCCTTGATGCTCTGTACATAGAATTTGGTCTTGCTTTCCTCGTTGTTCAGCGCGTCTACAAAGACGAGTTGACCATCACGAGCAGCAGCAGACAGAGCGCTCCGCAGAGCCGCATGGCGCATCTTCTTCGGCATGTGCTTGGTGTATTTATGCGGAATCGGACCGTGTGCGCGACCACCACCAACGAAGATAGAGGCGTTGCGGCTGCCGTGACGGGCGCGACCAGTACCCTTTTGTCTGTACCACTTGGCGTGGGTACGGTTGATTTCGCTGCGTGTCTTCGTCTTGGCGTTACCCTGACGCGCGTTGTCACGCTGCATCATGAAATATTGCCACATCAGACCAGTATTGATATTGGCCTCGAAGATTTCGGCGGGCAGTTCCACCTTGCTGACATCAACGCCAGCGAAATTCTTGACCGGGAGTGTAATAGCCATTTCTGATCTTCCTTCCGCCCTTAGCGCGTCTTCACAGAGAGCTTGACGATCACCAGACCGTCCTTCGCGCCGGGGATGCTGCCTTTGACGGCGAGCAGATGACGTTCTGCGTCGATGACCATTACTTCCAGATTCTGGGCAGTCTGGCGCTCATCACCGTAGTGACCGGGGCGACGTGTGCCGAGCAGAACGCGGGATTGCCCCGTCGTTGGGCCGCTCGAACCGGGCGCGCGGGTACGGTCTGAAGCACCGTGTGTGGTCGGCTGGCGGTTGAAATTGTGCCGCTTGATGCCGCCTGCGAAGCCGCGACCTTTGGTGATACCCACCACGTCTACGTGTTCGCCAGTCTGGAAAACATCGACTGTTACCTTATCGCCTTCCTTCACATCTGCGGTCTGGACGCGGAATTCGCGCAGGTGACGCAGTGCGGGGAGGTTCTGCTTTTGCAAGTGGCCGAGTTCGCCCTTGCTGATCTTGCGGGAACGCACTTCTTCAGCGTTGTTCCCGTCCTTTGCCGTGAACTTGTGATTATAGGTCGGCACTTCGTCGAAGCCGAGTTGAATGGCCGTATAGCCATCACGCTCTGACGTGCGAACCTGCGTAACGTAGCACGGCCCGGCCTGAATGACCGTCACGGGAGTAACCTTACCCTTCTCATCGAAGATTTGGGTCATCCCAACCTTGCGTCCGATAATACCCTTCATGATCTCAATGCCTCCGAGAAAGCGTTTCGCGTACAGTAATCTGAAAAACTGCGAGGCGATTAAACGCTATATTTTGATCTCAATGTCCACACCGGCGGGCAAATTGAGCCGCATCAGGGTGTCAATCGTCTTGCTATCCGGGTTCAAAACGTCAATCAGGCGCTTGTGAGTACGAATTTCAAAGTGTTCCTGACTGTTCTTGTCGATGAACGGGGAACGCCGTACTGTAAAACGCTCGATCCGCGTGGGGAGCGGAACAGGGCCGACCACGCGCGCACCGGTGCGCTCTGCCGTCTCCACAATACGCTGGGCAGACTGGTCGAGAACACGGTGATCATAAGCCTTCAGGCGGATACGAATCTTCTGGTTTGCCATATTGTTCCTTAACAGATTCAGCAGGGTTCGAGTATCAGGCTTCTACGGAGACAATCAGCAGCCAGTTTTTCACTGGCTGCCGATACTCTAAACCCTGATGACTCTCGCCCGATTTAGTCGAGAACTTCGGTGATAACACCCGCGCCGACAGTGAGACCGCCTTCACGGATAGCGAACTTCGAGCCTTTTTCGAGAGCAACGGGCA
>CAYSOC010000067.1:0-32307 GCA_964432445.1 uncultured Anaerolineaceae bacterium | reverse complement strand
TCATTCGTGATGTGGCTGGTCTATTCGAACCACAAGCCTTGCTCACTACCGACCCTGCTGGACCAAAGGCGAACACATTATCCGTGCCAGCGGTGGCGTTGTTCGGATGGAGCGCGAACACACCCGTTGTGGTCAGATAGCCAATGGTGCTGTCACCATCACCATCCCAGTCACCGACAACGGGCATATTCATTCCAATATCCCATACGAAGTTGATGTCGCTGAATGTGATCCCGCTTGGCGTGCTGTTATTCGTCAGATACCAGGTTTGGTTACTACTACGATAAATACCGATGCTATCAAGGCCATTGCCATCCCAATCGCCCGCGACTCCTTGATCACCGGGATTGCCGAATACCGCGAAGAAGTCATCGAACCCTGTAACCAGTTGCTTCTTTTGATACAGGATGCCGTTGCTGTTACGATAGACACCGATTCCATCATGTGTCATATCCGCTGCCCATTTACCAGCGAACGGAGTATCGCCGGGATTGCCGAACAGAACAGTGTAATTGACCGAGGGCACGGTATTCGAGTCACTCAGGAAGAAGAACCCGGTGCTATTGCGATAGACACCAACAGTATCCACTGTGTTGCCGTTCCAGTCGCCCACGATGGGCAGATCAGATGCGTTGCCGCCAAATGCTGCGGTAATATCTGCCGCTCCACTATTGTTGGCATGACGGAGGCTAAACCCCCATTTTTATAAACGTCAATTGTATATGGGTGCGGCGGAGCAGGTGTATCACCTGGTGTGATGGCAATATTCGCCCCAATCATTGCCCCAAAAGGATTTGATACTGCCAATTTTGCCGATAACAACGCCGCGCTATCCTGGATCACCGTTATTTTTCCTGCAATGGTTCCAAAGGAACAGGGCGGTTATATCACACTCAATGAAAGCTATTTTCCGGGCGCGGATAAACCTGGGCGGGATTTACTGAGCCGCATCATTTATGGATCACGTATTTTATTGACTATTGCCATTATTGGGCCGTTTATCAGCATCATGGTTGGAATTGCGGTTGGTCTGACTTCCGGTTACATAGGGGGCAAAGTCGATAATATCCTGATGCGTTTTGTGGATGTGATGTATGCTTTTCCGACGCTTCTACTGATCATTCTGCTGATGGGATTTTTTAGAACCAGCACCACCCAAACCGATCCAATCCCGCTAGCCTCCGCACTCAATCAACTCGACTCCGCACTCGGTGGCTTATTATTTATTTTCATGGGCATCGGCGCGATTGCCGGAGCCTCGATCACTAATTATGAATCCAATTATAGAATAGTTAGCAATCGTGAGTGGCAAACAACAATGTTTGGATCATATGTGTATGATGAACCTGACCTGCATCGATTACGTTCCCCAATCATGCACGTAAAATGCGTAAAAACACCAACATTATTGGTACACGGTGCATGTGACACGCTTGCTCCGCCTGGTCAATCCGTTGAATTTTATACGGCACTCAGACACCTGGAAAACCCAACTCAATTAGTGATCTATCCGCGCGAACCTCATGGCTTTATTGAGCAAGCACATCAGCGAGACCTCTATCAGTGTATCGTCGCATGGATTGATAAATATTTGTAGAGTCACATCATCTGAACATCCGAAATTATTAAGGTTGGTGTATATAGGGCTAGCGAAGAGGGGAATCAAAATAGAAAAATAATAGGGGGCTAACCCCTCCTATTTGTTTGTGCAGGTGGCTTATTGAACAACGCCCAGGCGCGACTGCCAGTGGGTGATTGCGCATTCATTGTGGTCATTGCGCCGCTGATATTACTCACGGGAAAGACGACCCTCACCATACAGGTATACTGCAGCGTTCGACCTGCACGCTGTATACGCAATCTGTTCGATAGTTATAGGCAATGATGACATGCAGATAAGCACGCTTGCCACTGAAGGCTGGAATCGTTTTCTGCTGTCTACGCCGCGCATTGCAAGTGGGGTAATTCAATACAAGGAGGCATCCTCTGCACTATTTGTACCCTTCCGTAAGAAGGCGCTATATCATCATCAAGTCGATATAGGGAAGTTGTCCCGTTGATTCAAACGGGACAGTTCTGCGATTGATGCAGTTGATCGTAGAAACAAAACGCTGTACCAATGGAAAACCATGCACCGCCTGTATCAGCGGGTCTTCGGCAGCGAAACCCAGTGTTAGCAGATGATAGCCTTTCCCCAAATTTTCCCGAATCAGGTGCGAGAGCATCGCTCGCAGGATGTTGGGATCATTGTCTTCGATCCCGACCCGGCTTAGGGTCAGTGTACATAATTCGCCACCTGCCGATGGGAGTCTGACTGATCCGGGATTGAAGCCTGCGATCAGGTTATAGGCCATACGCATTACCTTCGCCCCGGTGGAATATTTCAGGATATGTGTCGAATGGAACGGAGACAGATCGCACGCTGCCAGCATTCCCGCCAGTTTTCCGTTCCGTTCGGCTACGCGATAATCACTCAAATGAGGTAACTTTTCCAGATCGGCACGAAGCCGCGCCTCAGTCATTGGCGGCGCAAACAGCTTTCCGGCATTTACGCGAGAAAACAGCGCCGCCATCGCCGGGAAATCCTCAAGACACGCCGCCCGAACCGAAATTTGGGACGGCATATGAAGCGGATGTAACAGCGGGATATTCACCGCAACGAAATCGGTCAGCGGATGGCTCTCGTAAATTGCGGAGTTCGTTGAAACTGCCAACGATTCGGCAGGCTGATTGCCTTTCTTGACCAGCGAATATCCCAGGCGCGCGTCGGATGGAACGAACTGCTCAATGGCATACATAAGCTGCTCTGTCGTGCGGTGGCCTCGATATTCTGGCAGCACCCGTGCATCGCCCAGATAGCCACAGGTGACAAAGGCCTCTTCGACCCAACCTGTAAACCAGCCTACCATCAGATAACCAACCAGCACATCTCCACAAAACGCGCCTAGATATTGGTAGTGATCAAAAGCCACATCCGGCCAGCGAAAAAAATCAGTGCCGCGCTCGAACAGCAGCGTAAAATCGGCCTCTATGGGACAAGCCCGATTAATCGTGTTCAATCGGGCTGCCGCGCTCCGGCTCAGTGGACGAAAAACCAGATCAGTACCGCTCATCCTGTTTGCTCTGCGATCTGTGCAGGCACTACCGTATAAAACGGGTAGCGATCACACTCCCGCAGCATCTTTCCATAGTCTCGCTCCACGATGATCTGTGTTTGCAATTCGGCTGGGATAGCCCGATCCACATGCAGGAATCGCCAGACTATCCGACCACCCGGCGCAGATTTCGCTGCTAACAAACGGATCACCTTCTCAAAGGATTCCTGATTCATCCAGTCGCAGATATTCGACAGGTGTGCTTTGTTGAAGGAACCGGGGACAGCATCTTCCAGAAACTGTACCAGATCGCCCGTGTGCAGATTGACGGTCACAGTCCCGGATCGCAGCATTTGATAGCCCGATTCGCTGAGGTAGGCCGGCCCAGCGTTCGTATCAATCAGATGTCCCATCAGGCTCAGTTGCAGAAAGTAATTGTCATGGGGAAGGTTTGCTGTACAGAAACTACGGAACCAACCGAAATATTGATCCCCTAATGGAACGCTGCTTTTACGTTGCGCCAGCGAACGGGGGTCCATCCCAAATCCCGAATAGAATTTCTTGTTGAAGGCAATCCTGAAAATCCATTTCAGATAAAATTTGTCGATGGATTGGTCAAAGATTTTTTCCTGTTCGGCAGTCGTCTTGCATTCAAACAGCGATTCGACACCACGTCGGCCCAGCAGCGGGACCACGAACCGCCGTAACAGTGTCACAAAGCGCTCAAAGCGTCCCACCCAGATCGCGCCTTTGCTGATTTCACTGCGCGCCGCGTCCCAAAATAGGAGATCGCGCGCCGAAAGCGCAGATCGAACCGTTGCATACAGAAAATGCCGCTCTGCCTCCTCCATTGGCAAATAACCAAGGAATCCCAGCGCTTCCTCGCGGGAGAGGGTTTGCACTGCTGCCAGTTTCAGCGCTGTGAGTGCAATCTGTGCGGGATCAATGTCAATTGCCGTCACACGTTGTGCGCCCATTGCTGCCAGCGAGAGCGGCATATCACCCGCGCTGGCAATCGAAATTACACTGTCCATACTGGTCAGGTAAAGCGCTGCTGCTTCTGTGCGTTCGTCTTCCTGTGATTGACCAAAGTTATATAGGAAACTCATGATTACCGCCGTTTCCTTTCCTGGCTGCATCGAATCTTTCAGGGACGCGAACTGTTCACGCCCCATAACAACAGTGTCTTGTCCATATCCGGTTTTTGTACAGTGTATAAGGTCATCAACCCTGCGTGACGGAGGTCACAAATTTAGTCGGATCTGTACATTGGATAAGATAGTATGTGACATAAATTACTGCCTTTCGCTGATCTTCGTTAGCTGAAATGCCGCGTGATATCCAATACGATCAAAGGAGACGGAACCCGACACCGATAAGGAGGTATGTCAGAAAATTATGAGAACAACACCCGTCACCAAAGAAGCTGGGGTGTGGCTTGATCACCGTCAGGCAGTAGTTGTAACTTTGCTCGACAAGGGTGAAGACATACAGCGGATTGAATCGAACGTGGAAAAGCATGTCCGCTATTCTGGCGCATCGCATACCCAGTCCCCAACTGGACTCGATGACAAGTCGGAAGATGGGCGAGATCGACGCTTCAATGGACACCTCAACCAATACTACGATGAAGTTCTTGCCCTCCTACAGGACGTGGACGCGCTTCTGATTTTCGGTCCCGGGGAGGCTAAGATTGAATTTCAAAAACGGCTTGAAAGCCGTAGCACTTGCCCACAATTCATCATCATTGAACATACCGACAAGTTGACTGATAATCAGATTGTGGCAGAAGTCAGGCAGCACTTTCGCGGATAGAGTTCTTATGTGCTGATTACTAAAAAATAATGCGGTGGAATGTTTCTTCTCCCGCATTATTTGGAGAATGAGGCCAAGCACATTCAGCCGAATATTGCTGCAACTTCGCGTAGTTTTGACTTTTCTACAATAGCCAGTATCTCATCCCCTATTTCCAGCATCAAGTCATCTTTCGGCAAATGTAGCTGTCCTTTACGGATAACTGCTGTCAGAATGCACCCTGTGGGCAGGTTTAAATCGCGGACGATATACCCTGCGGCCAGCGCGTTCGGGCTGAGTTTTTCCTCGATGAGGGAATATTTGCCCCGGTTGAGTTTCAACAGGGTCATCACGTCGCCAAGTGACATTTCTTCTGCGATCAGGTGTGCCATCAAATCCGATTGGTTAACCGCCACATCGACGCCCATTTCGCGTGTAAACAACCAGGCATTTTTAGGATTATTCACGCGCGCGATGATACGTGGAACATTGAATTCAAACCGGGCCAGACTAGCAACAATGAGGTTCACCTCATCAGCCCCGGTCACAGCAACAACGACATTTGCCTGACGAATCCCGGCTTGCTCAAGTATCAGTGGGTCTGTCCCGCTACCCTGAACAATGACATTCGCCGGAAGCTCTTTTTGCAAAAGAGCAATCTTCTCAGGTCTGAGTTCAATGATCTTTACGTGGTGATTGCCATCCAGAAGCAGTGTCGCCACTGTTATTCCTGTTTTGCCACTCCCAATAATGATGACGTTCATAGGTGCATCCCCTTAATTCAATTCCAGCATTCGTCTCAGGTCATCAATCGAACTTCCTAAAACAGCCAGATGCACCACATCACCCTGCTCAAAAACACATCCGGCAGATGGAATCAGGCTCTTGCCCCGGCGGGTAATGGCAACCACAGCCATTTCATCGGGTCGAGATAATTCCCGAACGGTGCGCCCCGCCAGCAAGGTCGGAATCTCGGTAGTGACGATTTCTACCTCATCAAGGTGCAGGATCGACTCAAGCGACGAATAAGTTAGCAGATCGCTCATCCGATTCATCCCCCAGGTCGTGGTACAAATCGTCTGCAATCCCAATCGGTTGTAAATATCCGCTTGTTGCGGGTCGTATAACCGGGCAACCACCTTCGGCACGTGAAATATCTGCCGTGCGATCTGCGCCGTGAGGACATTGGTTTCATCGCTATTTGTGATCGCGGCCAGCCCATCTGCATTTTCGATACCAGCCGCAAGCAGGACATCTCGATCAAAGCCGATCCCGGAAATCACCTTGCCTTTAAACGTGGATGGCAACGCTTCTAGCGCAGTCGCATCTTTATCAATGACCGTTATGGCGTCTCCGCGCTGGCTCAACGACTCTGCAAGCCCTCTGCCCAGCCGACCACACCCTACAATGATTATTTTCATTTGGTATGACCTCCTTTATAGTCGGGTGGATGATGCGCCCGATGGGTGTACTTCCTGAATTGCACTGCTTTACCGAGTTCATCGGCCAGCAGCAACAATGGCGTCCAGATGACGAGGAACAACCAGCCTGCCAGCGGGATTGCTCCCGTACCAAAAATATTTTGCAGGAACGGAACATATGAAATCAGACACAGCAGGCTGAGTTCTGTCGCAATCCCGACCCAGATCAGCCGATTGTTGAAGGGGTTGATACGCAGGCTGGAGCGCGTTTCCGTGCGTTGGGCAAACAGGTTGCCAATTTGGGTAAACACAACGCCGGCAAGGGTCATCGTGGTAGCAATTTGATACAGTTCACCAGTGGTTGGCAGATCAATCCATTGTCCCCAATAGCCACTATTCCAGAATATAAAGTAGAAAGCGGCCATCGCTGCGATCCCTTCCAACATACCGAGGAAAGGATACGCCCGAATTAACATGGGCAATGTGATGACGTGCTGTTTGAGACTTCGGGGCGGTTTATCCATGATGCCCGGTTCCGGTGCTTCTGCGCCGAGGGCAAGCGCAGGGATCATATCTGTACCGAGGTCAATGGAAAGCACCTGCATCACGGTCAGCGCGAGTGGAATACGCCCGCCGCTGAACGCGAACAGGACGAACGGAACCGCTTCTGGCATGTTGCTCGTGAAAATATAGGTGAGAAATTTCTTGATATTGGCGTAGACTGCCCGCCCCTCTTCTACCGCGTTGACAATGGAAGCAAAGTTATCATCCGTCAGGATCATGTCGGCGGCTTCCTTGGCAACATCCGTGCCGCCGATACCCATTGCCACACCAATATCAGCTTTTTTGAGGGCAGGAGCATCGTTGACCCCATCACCCGTGACGGCAACCACATGACCCATATCCTGTAGCACGCTGGTGACACGCATTTTGTGTTCCGGCGCAACGCGCGCGAAAATCACTTCATCGCTTAATGCCAGTTTCAGTGCATCGTCCTGCATTGAATCCAGATCAGTGCCGGAGATAATGCGGGGGTGATCCCCTCGAATGATACCAATCCGTTTGGCGATGCTTTCCGCTGTCAGGCCATAATCACCCGTGATCATGATGATCCGAATGCCAGCACGGTGACATTTCTGGACGGCCTCCGAAACTTCAGGGCGCGGTGGGTCCATCATCGCTATCAAACCGAGAAAAATCAGATCACATTCAATCGTTTCCGGGCGATAATCCACTACTGCGTTAGGAAGTTTACGCATAGCGACTGCCAGTACACGGAGGCCATTACGGGCATATTCGTCATTGACAGCAATAATCTCTTCACGCTGCTGGGAGGTCAACGGATTTTCTTGCCCATTTACCTGTACATAAGTACACAGTTCCAAAATTTCTTTGGGGGCACCCTTGGTGTAGACAACCTTAAACTCCGGCACGTATTGATGAATTGTGCTCATTCGTTTGCGGCGCGACTCGAAAGGAAGTTCACGGAGGCGCGGATGACAATCGAGATGTTCTTCGAGATTGATGCCTCCTTTAATTGCGGCAACTCGCAAGGCGGCTTCGGTTGGATCGCCAAGAACTGTCCAACGGGTATTTTCCACTGTTGGCGGCAATAATCGGGCATTATTGCATAAGCCAGCAGCAGTTAGTAAGTTCGCCAAGTCCTGACGGTTGGCGTTTTGTGGCTGTTGTTTATGATCAACCATGTCTCCTTTTGGTTCGTAGCCAACCCCGCGAACTGTTATCTTCTGTCTAGAGACCCATAGTTCCCGAACGGTCATTTCATTTTGCGTCAATGTTCCCGTTTTATCGGTGCAGATAACGCTTGTACAGCCTAGCGTTTCAACCGCTGAGAGCCGTTTAACAAGTGCATGGCGGCGTGCCATGCGCTGGACACCTAGTGCCAACGCTAAAGTTACTGTTGGCAGCATCCCCTCCGGCACAAAGGCCACGATCATCCCCAACGCAAAGATAAAGCCTTCTGCCGGCTTCATATGGGCAAACAAAACGGCCAGAATGAAAATCAATACGCCAACCGCAATAGCAATGAGCGTTACAATTTTGGTGGCGCGATTCATTTCTTTTTGCAATGGGCTGAGTTCATTGCCGACACTCTGGGTCAGGTGAGCGATTTTGCCGAATTCCGTTTCCATCCCCGTTGCAAAAATGACGGCTTTTCCTGTTCCGGCAGTGACACTCGTTCCGGCGAAAACCAGATTTGGCATTTCAGAATGTGCCAGGTTGTTCTGAAAAAGCGCTTTGCTCGTTTTACGCACGGGATTAGATTCGCCCGTTAACGTGGATTGATCTACCCGAAGTTCGGCATCGTCGATGAGTCGTGCATCTGCCGAAATGTGATCGCCCTCGGCCAGCAAGATAATATCACCGGGGACTAACTCTTCTGCTAAAAGCCGCTGTTGCGTTCCATCCCTTATCACTGAGGCATAGGTTGGCAGTAATTTCTGTAGTGCTTCGGTGGCTTTTTCGGCTTTGAATTCCTGCCAAAAACTGAATGCGCCATTGATCAGGTTGACTGCCCAGATTGCAATCCCAAGTTGCGGCATTTGGGCGATAAAAGCAATGATGCCACCGATCCACAACAGCACCGCCATCAGGTGTGTGAAATTCATCAGAAACCTGATAATGAGGGATGTGTGCCGGACTTCGCGGATGGTGTTACGGCCATACCTGAGCAGACGTTGCTGGATTTCGCCGTTGTTCAGCCCATCGGAGCGCGTTTCCAGAAAAGCATAAAGTTCTGGAACAGACAATATTTGAATTGGATTTGTAGCCGGAGGTATTCCTGAAATGACATTTGCCATAAGATGATCAACCAGCCTCTTCTATGGATGATCCGCTGGTGGCCTAACAAAAAACCGGAGTCACTAGCAGAGGTCAAAAACAACAACAGGTGATGTCTACCGGAGGAAAGCAGCTATTTCAGTGACAAGAGAAAATGTGTCTTTTCTTCAGTCCAACACACTAATCCATGATGACTGTACAGCGCATCACCAGCAGCGAATAGTGTCTGCCATCATGCTTTTCAGACGACGATCTTCCTGATCTATTTTCCTGGCATTAGCAATGGCTCAAAACATACGGATAAAAATTACATCGCAGACATAATGAATTTCTTGCTACCTGATCGAGAATGTGATTTTTGTCACATTCAAATACAGGCATCTATTACTTTACGGGAAATGTTCCATATGCTTAACTAAAAAGTAGAAGCATTCTCTTTTGTGGGTGTGTTTCTAAAATGACGAGAGGAGGATGAATATTCCTCATCATTGAAAGCAGATTAAGATACTTTTGCTATTCCACCTTTCGCTGCTCGACAGAATTCTGAGGAACTCCCCAATGCTGTACAGCGGATGGGTGGTTGGCAGTGCTTGAAAGGAAGGCAGGTAGATATGACTACTCGTACACGTCAGACGAACCTGATTCGCTGGTTCGAGACATTAACGGTAGGCGATGTTCCAATTGTCGGCGGGAAGAATGCCTCTCTCGGAGAGATGATCAGCACTCTCAAGGGGCATGGGATTGATGTCCCTGATGGGTTTGCGACAACAGCCGACGCTTATTGGCATTTCATTGAAGCCAATCATCTCACCGAGGCCATTAGAGCGCATATTCAGGACTACCAGCAGGGTCGGAAGCCTTTGGAGCAGGTCGGGAAAGCGATCCGGCGGCTCATTGTCCAGTCGCCCTTGCCAGAAGACCTGGCACATGCCATTCAGGAAGCGTACCGCGAACTCGGCAAGCGCTATACCGACAGTCATGTTGATGTGGCTGTCCGCAGCAGTGCCACTGCCGAAGATTTACCCCAGGCCAGTTTCGCCGGACAACAGGAAACATTCCTGAATATTTCGGGCGAGCGCGAATTGCTGGACGCTTGTCAGAAATGCTACGCCTCACTGTTCACAGATCGGGCTATCAGTTACCGGGAAGCGCAAGGCTTTGACCATCTACAGGTTGCGCTGTCTATTGGCATTCAGAAGATGGTACGCTCCGATAAAGCTGGCTCTGGTGTCATGTTTACTATTGATACCGAAACCGGCTTCCGGGATGTAGTCGTGATTAACGCTGCATGGGGTCTGGGCGAGAACGTGGTACAAGGGGCTGTGACTCCAGACGAATATATGGTGTTCAAACCATTGCTGGATGACGAACATCTCGTGCCGATTATCGAAAAGACACTTGGTGCTAAAGAGAAGAAGATGGTTTATGCCGTCGGCGGCAGCAGCACCATCAAGAATATCGACACGACATCGGTAGAACGACGGTCTTTCGTGCTTTCCGACGCGGAGATTTTACAACTGGCGCGGTGGGCGTACACGATTGAACAGCATTATGGTAAACCGATGGACATTGAATGGGCCAAAGACGGTGAAACCAGGAAGCTGTACATTCTGCAAGCGCGTCCAGAGACGGTTCAGTCGCGTCGTCAGGCCAGTTCGCTGAAGACTTATACCCTCAAGGAAACTGGAAAGAAACTCCTGACCGGGTTGAGCATTGGTGAAGCGATTTCGACAGGGCAGGTTTGTCTGATCAAGAGCGCCAGCGAAATCGACCAGTTCAGAGACGGGGCGATCCTTGTCACAGGAATGACTGATCCCGACTGGGTTCCAATCATGCGTCGGGCAGCGGGTATCATCACCGACTACGGTGGGCGGACTTGCCACGCTGCGATTGTCAGCCGCGAGTTGGGCGTTCCGGCGATTGTCGGGACGGGTGACGCTACTCACATTCTAAAGGATGGGCAATCGGTGACGCTCTCCTGTGCAGAAGGTGACAAGGGTTTTGTGTACGATGGCAACCTCGCCTTTGAACAGGCGGAAGTTAGCCTGGATGATATGCCCCAAACCCATACCCGCATTATGATGAACATTGGCGATCCATCAGCTGCTTTCCGGTGGTGGCGTTTGCCATGCGAAGGGATCGGGCTGGCGCGTATGGAGTTTATCATTGGTAATATCATCAAGATTCACCCGATGGCACTGGTGCATTTCAATGAACTCAAAGACACCAAAGCCCATGCCAGGATTGCCGAAATGACACGAGGATTTGCCGATAAGACCGACTACTTTGTCGATCATCTGGCGCGAGGCATCGCCAAGATCGCGGCTTCGCAGTACCCGGAACCGGTGATCGTTCGGATGAGCGATTTCAAGACGAACGAGTATGCAAATCTGATTGGCGGCGCAGAGTTTGAACCAACCGAATCGAACCCAATGTTGGGATTCAGAGGCGCTTCGCGCTATGCCCACGAACTCTATCGTGAAGGTTTTGCTTTGGAGTGCAGGGCGATACGCCAGGTTCGTGAGGTACTTGGCATGACCAACGTCATCATCATGATCCCGTTCTGCCGTACCCTCGAAGAAGCCGACAAGGTGCTGGGTGAACTCGCCAGGAATGGCCTGCAACGCGGCAAACACGACCTTCAGATTTATGTGATGGCGGAAATTCCATCCAATATCCTGCTGGCGACACAGTTTGCCGAACGTTTTGACGGATTCTCCATCGGCAGCAACGATCTGACCCAGCTTGTTCTCGGCGTTGATCGTGACTCGTCGGTACTCGCCCCACTCTTTGACGAACGGAATGATGCCGTCAAGATCATGATCCGTAATCTGATCGAAGCGGCACATCAAGCTGGAAGCAAGGTGGGCATCTGCGGTCAGGCACCGAGCGACTACCCGGAGTTTGCTGCTTTTCTGGTTGGGTTGGGTATTGACTCGATCTCACTGAACCCGGATAGCGTGATCAAGATGAAGAGGCGCATTGGAGAAGAAGAAGTCCGCGAAATACTGCCTATGGTAGTTTGAACGCTTGTCATGAGGATGTGTCGAGGAGTTAACAAGATATAAGATATGGGAGGGCGCAGATTGCATCTGATATTGGTGAATATTGAACACCGATCAGTATTTTCAACGCAACAGACCATGATGCGCCCTCCCTGTTGCCAGTCGGGAGAATAAACGATGAATAAACCGCCAGTTTTCATTATTTCAGGTGGAACAGGGGCGAGCGGTGCGCAGATAGTACGCACCGCTCTCGCCCAATTCGAGGGTACAAACGTCCCTGTCCACATCCTGCCAGAAGTGCGCCAGACCGATCAACTCATAGCGGCGATAGACAGTGTAAAGGCTAGTCAGGGGATTATCGTTCATACACTTGTGGATACCCCCCTGCGCCACCTGTTAGTCCAGATGGCACACGACAGGAATATTGTTGCTGTTGATCTGATGGATCAGTTGCTTTCACATCTGACCGAGGTATTGGGACAAGAACCATTAAACCACCCCGGACTCTATCACCAACAGCATCAGGATTATTTTGACCGGATTGCTGCGATTGAATTTACGGTTACTCATGATGACGGCAGGAATGTGAGCGATCTACACTATGCAGAAATTGTACTCGTAGGTGTATCCCGTGTAGGGAAGACGCCGTTAAGCATCTACCTCTCGACAAAGGGCTGGAAGGTCGCCAACATTCCGTTGGTGAGGGGTATTGATTTGCCTCAATCTTTATTCGAGATTGCGCCAACGCGCGTCGTCGCTCTGATGATCGAGCCGGGGCAACTGCTTATCCATCGCCAGACCCGGCAGCGCCACCTGGGGGTGTCCTATAAATCTGATTACATCGACCCCGCCGAAATATATGAAGAACTCGAAAGTGCCTGGCGTCTTTTTAGAAAGAGTGGCTTCCATATCGTCAATGTTACTGATAAACCTATCGAGGAAACTGCCGAGGAAATACTGGGCTGCATTAAACAAGACAAGAAAATATTTGTATAAACTAAAAGCAAGTTTTTATTCAAGCGTGAGTTGAATTCACCGCTGCTTGCAGCGCGTGTGTTCATTAAGCTGAAGACGAGCGCTGCTTGAGGCACGATGTCTTAGCTGGAGTTTACGCATGGGGAGAAAAAAGTGTGGCAGAATGAAAACTTGAACCTGACTTGCCGGAAAGGTAAAAATGCTCAACCTGCCACACTTCATGATGGTCATCATCGACCCCTTTGCGCAAGCGTTTTGGGGAACGACAACGTGGTATCGGGCACAGGAATTAGTCGTCGGCGCGCTGCTGGCGACAGGGAAACGGACGGTGACATCGGTGTTGCGGGTGTTAGGACGTGCGAAGGAGAACAATTACGCCCGTTACCACGAAGTGCTCAATCGGGCCGTGTGGTCAGGATTAGCAGTGAGTAGAGTGTTGTTGCGGCTATTGCTCACGACCTTTGCCAGCGACGCTCCTCTGGTGTTTGGCATTGATGAAACGATTGAACGGCGACGCGGCGCGAAAATTGCGGCACGCGGGATTTATCGAGACCCGGTACGGTCCAGTGGCAGCCATTTTGTAAAGGCAAGCGGTTTGCGCTGGATAAGCCTGATGTGGTTGACATCTATCCCTTGGGCAGAACGAATATGGGCATTACCATTTTTGACCATTCTGGCACCCTCGGAACGTTACTACACAGACCGTTGTCGGAAAGCCAAAAGTATCACGCACTGGGCCATCCAGAGGATTGGTCAATTGCGCCGCTGGCTACCGCATCGGCCATTAGTGGTCGTGGGTGACCGCACGTATGCGGCACTGGAATTCCTCCATCGCTGTCAGACCCTATCCCAACCTGTTACCATCATTACTCGTTTGCGCCTGGACGCGGCTTTGTACACGCCCACCCCAGTCTACTCCGGGGTGGGTCGTCCGCGTAAAAAAGGGGCACGTCTCCCGACCCCACAGCAGGCATTAATCCGCTCCGATACCCGCTGGACACGGATAACAGCGGTTTGGTATGGTCAGGCGGAACGCCTTATCGAAGTGGCAACTATAAACGCGGTTTGGTTTCACTACGGACTCCCCGCGGTGCTGATTCGGTATCTTCTCATTCGTGACGTTGCTGGTCAATTCGAACCACAAGCCTTGCTCTCGACTGACCCGTCCCTTGAACCGGAACTCATTCTCGCTTGGTTTATCCGACGCTGGCAAATGGAAACTACCTTTCAACAGGTGCGCACGCATCTCGGTGTTGAAACTCAACGCCAGTGGTCTGACAACGCCATTCGCCGTACTACTCCAGCCTTGTTGGGTCTCTTTTCACTGGTCACCATTTTAGCCGACTCCCTGATGACCCAGCCGGCTAGCCACTGTCGTTCGGCAGCTTGGTATCATAAAACCTTACCCACCTTCGCGGATGCGCTCGCTTTAGTTCGGCTCCGTATTTGGCGCGATTTGACTTTACAAATGTCCGCTTCTGACCCGGATGTCATTAAACTCCCACGCCAACTCGTGGAGCGCTTCAACGACTTGCTTGCCTATGCTCCCCATGCGTAAAGTCCAGCTCAGGGATCAAAAGCGCAATCGTACAAAATTCGTTAAAATTGGAAGTAACATCCAGAATTTTGCACAGGAATAAGCTGTGACAGATACGCCGCAAATGCTTCGGCTCGAACGTCTGTATGCAACGAGCAAAGGCCAACCCGATACTCCTTATACGCTGGCAGCGCGTTCGCCCGGTGCAAGCCCCGATCAACTCGCAGAGTTCCGGCGATTAGCGAATCTGTTGCCGCCGATGCCCGCCCAACGCAGCGATGCAATGCCGGGTTCACTTGGTTTGTTCCGGGTGGAATCGGTAGATTATGTGTTGGTGAAGTCACATCAGGGGCAAAACGGATTGCTCCAGTTCCTTTATCTGATGATGCCAGTGCCATATGTCCGGCAACTTGGCGGCAATATTCGCGTTTTCGAGTCATGGGCAAAGGAGCCAATCGCCACCTTTAACACGGTGCGCGAAGACCTGCCGCCGCTTCAATTCGAGGGCATGGAAGCCGCCGATTTTGATACCCAGACCGAAGACCTGCTGGCGCTGATCAGTTATTGCAAGAACAACCTGAAAACTGTTGGCAGTCTCCTCGCGGGGCTGGTGCAAGCGATGGGACTGGCGATCATCAATGCACCGTTCTCCCTGACCGAACGCATTACCTTTATACAGGGCTTGTTAACCCTGCTCCCGCGTCCGGTGCGTGCAAACATCACATGGGCGACCAGCGTCATCGACCCGGCACACACCAATTCCCAGATTAAGTTTCTCAGTTGGGATGTACGCCCTACGCGCCATTTGATATTCGACTGGGCAACCGGAAAGCTACTCAACGAAGCGCCCGAAGATCATTATGCCAATTACATCATGTCGCAGTTGCGGCTGGATACTTCGCTGGTGATCGAGCAGACGATGCTGCTGGAGCGTACCGCAACATGGCGTATGATGCGCAAGGATGAGCTTTCCAACGCGCTCGGCTGGGCGTCACGGCGTGCCACGCTGGATTCTGCGATTAACAACGGCTTGCCCGCTGATTTGAAAATGGTCGCCGGGGTTTTGCGCGAAGACCCGACCCTGACCGATGAAATGCGCGTGCGCTATGCCAAACACATGCTGGCAGTCGCTGTGACGCTGAACGAGCCAGAACGCGCCGACATCCTCGCGCCCGTTACCGCGAAATTCCGCAATGTGTATGATGCGGTTTCCGAATATCTGAAAGAAGCGGCAGCAGATAGGGATCGCGCGCCTGCGGTCTATCAATTACTGTCGCGCTGGATTCTCAATTCGGATGATATTGAAGCGGCGCGTTGGCGTCCACTACTCTCTGCATCTGCGCTCACTCGCGCGCGTGCTGCATTGGAGACAGGTGATCCGGCACAGGTTGCCCACCTTCTGGAAAGTTTTCTGGATGAACCGCAGCAACTGGCGCTCGAATCAACAATGGGGCAGATCATCGGTGCGAGTCGGCGCGCAGCATATATGAGCGAAGAGGCTGCGCGTGCATTGTTCCTGAACGCTGTCACCTATCTGCCAGCGAGTATGTTGCAGCGTTTGCTTACCGAACCACCATTTGTGGCACGCCTGCCGGAAGCCATCCGAACCGCACTGCCTCAATTTGGGTCAAACGCGCGTCGTCCTGCGCCTGCTGGCATCATCGCGCGCGCCTCGCAAGCCTATGGCCCGGAACGCAGCACGCTCATTCTGGCGCGTCTGGCAGAGATGGCGGTGTTGCTCCAACGCCTCGATCTGCTCGATCAGGAAGTGTTAAAAGGGCTGATCGAAATCGCCATGTCGCCCAACGGTTCGCGGTTCGATTTGCTTTCCGAACACATCGTGACCGACCTGAGCCAGAGTGCCAGTTTACGGACTCTCGACCCGAAAGCGGTGCGTTCGCTGGTGGCGATCAATCTGGTGCGCAATCGCCCGGAAGCCGCTATCGGGCAGCTTGAGTTCTATCAAAACGAACTGTACAAAGGCGCATCTGCGGATGTGATGGGCGTCCTTGTGCAAACACTGTTCCGCGAAACGGCGTTGACCCCGGCGCAGTTGAACGCCTTTTTTGACCTGATGCAAAATAGCCAGTTGCGTACCTCAACGCGCGCTCATGCGTATTATGGGGCGCTCTCTGCTAAAAACTGGTCACCGGAAATTGATTCGGTAGCGCGGCGGTTGACAGCGATCATTTCCAATGATGCCAGTCTGATCCCGATCCTCGGTTTCGAGAATGTCATGCGCCTGGTGCGCTCTACGGTAGATCGGCATGACGTGGTGGATACGCTCCGCTTGTCTTCGGCATTGGTGGAAAACGCACTCTTGTTGGGTGTACAGGGACCGGAACTTGTCGAAAAAATCTTTTCGATGATCAACTGGGGGCCAGAGATGGTCGCCAGTTCGCTGGAAGTGTTGCGTGCCTATGTTCGGCGCGCGCCCATTAATTATGCCCGTGCGCTGGTTGATACCTCTGGCAAGCGTTATGGCGAACAGGTGCGAAAGGCGCTCGATGCGACCTATTGTGTGCGCGTCCTGTTGAATGGCGCAAACCTGAACGCCTTTGCGGAACAGGTCACCACTGCCGCCGATTTGCTACAGGATATGGCGGCAACCTATCACGAGACGCAGGAGACCCCTTCGCTGCTGAATCTGCGCCGTGCCGTCGAAAGTACCAGCGGTGGCCTTTCCGACCCTGAACGTGAGCGTCTCGCTGCCAATTTCTATCGGATTGCGGACCAGATATTGCAATTCATGAAGCGGCGCACACGGGGAGGCAAACGCGAAGGTAATATCCAGTTGCTCAACAATCAGGTCGCGCCGGAAAGTGGCCTTGATGCGTTGCGCTGGATTGGTGGACACTTCGCGCAGGGTCGGTTGAGTGCGCTCCGACTGGAGCGTTCCGATACGCCGCACCTGATGGGGAGCCGTTCGGTAAACATTCTGCTCCGGGAAACGGATATGATCGTTGGCCTTTTCGACAATCTGTTGAACGCCTTCCCGGAAAACGCTATAGAAATTGATAATGAGTCCTTCCGTACCGAAGTCGATAGCCTCTGGGGAATGCTGAATCTATATACCCAGCGGCAGATCATCACGCCGCTGTCGGAAAATTCGCAACTTCTCGCGGAAGTTATCAACTATATCGGGGAACGGGGCAACGAACGCAGCCTTTCCAGCAATGGACAGGGGTTAGCCTTGCAACGTGGACGCACCCAGCCGAAAAACGTCATTGAGTGCCTGCGCTGGGTCAATGGCTACTTCATGAAGCAGCATAATTAATTCATCTGCTGATCGGTACGCTGGTAGCGGAGCAGGACGACCCCACTCCCGAAGCGTCGGGTTTCAATCAACCGCAAGCTGATTAGCTTGTCCAGTGCCGGGAACATGGGTTTGCCGCCTCCCAGCACAACAGGATGGATAACGGTACGGTATTCATCAATCAGGCCGAGCCGCATAAAACTCGCGGCAAGGCCAGCGCAACAAACCACCATGTCCTTACCGGACTGCGCTTTCAATGCTCTGACCTCTTCGGCAACGTCATCGCTCACCAGCCTTGCGTTCGCGCCAACTTGCTGAAGGGTCTTTGAGAATACTATCTTGGGGATACTCTGCCAGATACGGGCATACTCGATCTCATAGGCTGGCGCTGACGGGTTGGTATGCGCGGTTGTCCAGTGGGCTGCCATGTTTTCGTATATCCGTCGCCCGTACAACTGGAGACCGAACCCCCGTTCCTGTTCGTTGAAGAATCGGTGGAGTTCCTCATCGGGATTACTCCAGTCGAGTGAACCCTTTGAATCTTCCATGAAACCGTCAAGCGACACGTTCAGACAGTAGACTACTTTTCTCACGGCAACCCTCTCCCGGCTATTTTACAGGATACTTCGCTGGAAACGACGCGGTTTTAACCGATGTAGAGGAAAGCGAAGTCCTAGTAGTCTAACACAAATGTTCGATAGATCAAATACGCTACCCTGCGTCAATGAAGCCCTCATCCCCCAACCCCTTCTCCCGCAGGCGAAGGGGAGTCCGATGCCGTCTGGAAGCCCCTCTCCCGCAGGAGAGGGACTTAGGGTGAGGGCAATACACCGCACACTTGCATTATCCCGAATTCACACTAATTAAATAAAAACGCACCTGTTGACACATAATCCAACAGGTGCGTTTGGAGGGATGGAAATCAGTTCCATCCCTTTTGATTTGGTTCGGGCTTAGTCGCCGCCACCCGGTTGGCTGTTTGTATTCCCGCCACTGCCGACGATCACGCCGGAGACGGGCGAGAAGGTTGGCGCAGCCGCGCTTGATCCACCCGTGATCGTGATTGCGCCGGGGCCGCTGATAACGTTGGTATAGCTACCGGTGTACCCGTTGGAATAGGTCGTTGTCACGAGGATATAGGTTACTCCGGCGGTCAGGCTGCGGGAGAACTTCGGCTTATATCCTGCACCGCTGTCATCATCCGATTGCAGGGCATTCGTCAGACCGCTACTGGCTGTGAACGAATTCTGATACAAGACAAAGAAGCCATCATCGTTGCTGCTGCTACCGTTGGTAAACGTGCCGCTGGTCATTTCAAAGGTATAGGTTCCAGTGGTCGCCACATTGAAAATCTTCGTGCCATAGCAGACATTCGTCGCGCTGGTACTCAGGCTCGTTGGCGGGTTCGCGGGGCCGTTCGGACGACGGAACTTCGGGCAGGTTGACGTGAACGTACCGCTATAGGTCACGCTGCCGGGAACTGGCGTCAGCGTTGGCGTCGGGCTGGGTGTCGGAGTTGACGTTGCTCCGCCGCCACCGAGCGCCGCGTCCAGCTTCAGGCGTACTTTGGTGAAGCCGCTATTGGTGATAGAAACGCCTGTCGATTGAATCTGTGTCAGAACCTGACTGACTGTCCAGGTCGGATTTTTCTGCTTAATCGCTGCCCATGCACCCGTAACATGCGGTGTCGCCATCGACGTACCGTTGAAGTTTGCATAGGTGTTGGTCGGGATGGAGGAGTCAATCGCTGAACCCGGCGCATAGAGGCTCATGAAGCTGGCGCGATTCGAGTACGAGGCCACCGTATCGCTATCGGTTGTCGCACCAACACTGATTGCGGTGGAGATACAACCGGGCGCAGAGATTTTATTGGTAAAACCGTCGTTGCCTGCTGCGATCACTGTCGCAATATTGGCAGAGCGCAGGTTATCAACAGCGGGCTTACGGGCATCGGTATCGCAGGCAGAGGTATAGCCACCACCGCCGAGGCTCATATTCACCGAAGAAATGTTGTAGCTCAGACGTAGAGTCGAATAAACATAGTTCAATGCCGCCAGCACATCGCTGTTATAGGCTAATACGCAGGGAGCCGTTCCGCCGCAATCTGTGCTGCTGTTGAAGCGTGAGAAGACCTGAATGGCGATGATGTTGGCATCGCGCGCCATACCATCATAACCGGGGCCGCCGGAAAAATTCTTGCCTGCGGCGATGCCTGCGACGTGTGTGCCGTGTTCGCAACCGGAAACGGTGCAGTTCACGCCTGCGCCGCTGCCAGACATACCCGGCGTGCTACCGCTGGTGGAGCCACCGTTGGGGCAGACGGTGGTGCTGGTCGAACCGCTGCTGGTGGAGAAGCACGCTTCAGCGACGACTTTTCCACTCAGGAAGGGGTGCGTCTTTTGGACGCCCGTATCCAGAATAGCGACTGTCCAGCCTGCGCCCGTCCAGCCCGCTGCGATTGCTGCTGGCAAGCCCACCAGATTTCCCGAACTTACGTCGGATGTACGTTCCGGCACATCTTCCTGTACGTATTTCACTTCGGGCAGGTTTGCGAGTTGAATGAGCGTGGCTTTATCTGCTTCCAGAGCGATGACGGGAATCGTCTCGTAGGTCGCTATCAGCTTATAGTTCAGGTTCGCTATGCCATTCAAAACACGGTTGGCTGTCGCGGAGATAGCATTACGCTGGCTTCTGGCGCTGGTAGCGGGTATATTGCCTTCGGGCTGGAAGGCGGCGTCCAGGGTCACCAACAAGCGTACTGTACCAACATCGGCTTTCTGCATAAGTGCGTCGAGACGGGTTTGGCGATCAAGTTGCGGATCAAGAGATGGAGTTGCAGAAGTCGGGACAGTAGAAGTGGCAAACAAGGCGATAAGGGTGGAAACTACCAGCAAAATGGACAGCAGTCTGGCTGTCCGGTGAGAAAAAGATAGAACACGCATATATTTACTAACTCCCGGAACGTACAAAAAAGGGATATCAAAAGAATAACAATTGTTAGAATTTGATCAATATCCAAAAGTCCCCAAAAGGTTCAAAACGCTCACAAACAAGTAGGAAATAAGTACCGCCTGAGTAGTTGCCGAAAATCCTTCGTGCATTTTGACTACTTGACAAAAAAAGTAACGTTACAGTTATAAATGCCGAAAGTTTGTTGGGCGTTGTAATCAGGTTCCGGCGCAAAACCAGTAATCCTGTTATGTATGAAGGGGATTCCAGGATAGGTCAACAGCAAAATCCGTCTGGTAAAATCTCAAGCGATTCTTTATACTCAAACTCTATCTATCCCGGAAATGA
The DNA here is from genome assembly GCA_964432445.1 of uncultured Anaerolineaceae bacterium. Lineage (GTDB taxonomy): Bacteria > Chloroflexota > Anaerolineae > Aggregatilineales > UBA2796 > JBBRMW01. The sequence goes on along the minus strand of CAYSOC010000067.1, from coordinate 11,125 downwards.
GTCTGCCTCGTGAAAGAACTTGTTGAATATATCGCAAAAGCGCTGGTTGACAAGCCAGACGAAGTAACTGTTACCGAAGTGCGTCCCGGCAACACGACGATTATTGAACTGCACGTCGCGCAGGGAGATATGGGGCGTGTGATCGGGCGTGAGGGCAAGGTTGCCAATGCAATCCGTACTTTGGTGCGTGTTTCGGCGTCGCGTCAGCGCAAACGTGTTTCTGTAGAGATTATTGATTAATGCCGGAAACCCCGAATTATCTGGTATTGGCGAAGGTGATGCGTCCGCATGGCATACGCGGCGAACTGAGCCTGCAAATTATTACTGATTTTCCCGAACGTATCCGCACGCTCGAACGTATTTTTCTGGGCGCAAACGAAGACGGCAGCGGCAAACTGACGCCGCACCGCGTCGAGAATGTGCGCCCACAGAAACAGGCAACATGGTTGCTTAAACTCAAGGGCGTTGAAGATCGGGATGCCGCCGAAGCGTTCCGCAACCAATATGTTTTTGTATCGCTGATGGATGCTGTCCCGCTCGAAGAAGGGGAGGCCTATCTGTTTCAGGTGATGGGCTTGCGCGTTGTGACTACTGACGGGCGCGAACTCGGCAAAATTGTCGAGTTTATCGAGACAGGCGCGAATGATGTATATGTTGTGCAAGGCGCACTCTATGGGGAAGTCCTATTGCCGAATATCCCTTCAGTTATCCTGAAAATCGACGTTCCGGCGGGTGTGATGACCGTCGAACCCCTCCCCGGATTGTTGCCGGAATAGGCCTCTTGGATAAGCGCGCGCTGCGATACTGGATCGCGTTCAACCGGGTCAACCAGATGGGCGCGGCACGCATCAATGCCGTTGTCAATTATTTTCAGGGCGATCTGGAAAAAGCATGGCGCGCGCCGGATAATCTTCTTGAGCAGATCATCAATCACAAGGGAGCGTTCGAGAATTTCCGGCGTGCGCGTCAAACTGCCGATCTGGACGCCGATCTGGAAATGCTCACAAAATTCAATGTGCGCGTGACGACGTTCATTGACGAAGACTACCCTGCCCTGCTCCGGCAAATCCACAACCCGCCACCCGTTTTATATTACAAAGGTTCCTTGAGCGACACCGATGGTATGTCTATCGGGATTGTCGGGACGCGCTCCCCGACGGAATATGGGTTGCAGGCAACGCGCGCTTTCTCGGTTGGACTGCTGAAAGCCGGATTGACCATTGTCAGCGGGCTGGCAAAAGGGATCGATACCGCTGCGCACAAAACCGCCATTGTGATGAACGGGCGTACCTTCGCGCTGCTCGGTCACGGTCTGGATCAGATATATCCGAAGGAAAATGCCCAACTCGCGGAGAGTATCACCAGGCAAGGCGCGTTGATCAGCGAGTTTCCAATTGGAATGCCACCAGACGCGGGTAACTTCCCGATGCGCAACCGCCTGATCAGCGGACTATCGTTGGGCGTGCTGGTGGTAGAGGCAGGAGCAGGCAGCGGCGCATTGACCACCGCGCGCCATGCCAACGATCAGAACCGCGAAGTATTTGCCGTACCGGGCAGCATTTTCAATGAGGAAAGCGTCGGTGTGAATACGCTCATTCAACGCGGCGAGGCCAAACTCGTCATGCAGGTGAGCGATATTCTGAGCGAATTTGAATTGAACAACGCTTTTGAAAATCAGCCGCTACCGGAACTCGCGCCCGAACCACCAAAATCCGCCAAATCGGATAAGCCATCAAAAGCGCGCCGAACCGAAACTTTCCCGGTGATGCAGACCGTCCCCGAACCAGAATTCCCACTCAATGAATCCCAGCAAACGGTGTTCAATACCCTCTCCGACACCCCGATGTCGATTGACGAAATTTGCAGCGCCACCGGGTTTTCTGCTGCAAAGGTCACTTCTATCCTGACGGTGTTAGAATTAAATGGCATGATCGCAGCGTCTGATTCGCAGGCCTATACTCGAAACGGACGAATCCCGTGATTGAGGAACTGCATGTCAAATATAATGTCACCTACGCGCACCAATATTGTCGCGGTGCGCTTCCAGAAACTGGGGAAACTCTACCACTTCACCTGTGATGGCTTCACAGAATTGCAACCTGCCGATAGCGTTGTCGTGGAAACAGCACGCGGGCGGCAGCTTGGGCAGGTGATGGGCTTTGTCCTTCCCGAAAAAGGGATTGGCGAATATAAGCCGATCCTGCGCATCGCTACACCACGCGAACTGCTCATGAAACAATATTGGGAGCAAAAGCAAGTCGAGGCGCTGATCAACACCCGCGAGAAGGCGGCACAGCTTGGCGGCTACGAGATGTGCAAGTTTGTCGAGGCGCAATACAACTATGATGGCAGCTATCTCACCATCATGTTCAGCGCCGAAAATGCGAAAGATAAGGTCAATGTCAACCGCCTGCGCGCGGCACTTGGCAACCTCTACCCGAAGACGAAGGTAGAACTGCGACAGGTTGGCGCACGCGACGTTGCAAAGGCACTTGGCGGATTAGGCGCGTGCGGGATTCCGCGCTGCTGTTCCACCTTCCTGACCGATTTCAGCCCGGTATCCATCAAGATGGCGAAGGCACAGGGTATCTCACTCAACCCTTCGGAAATTACCGGGATGTGCGGACGCCTGCGCTGCTGCCTGATTTATGAATATGAACAATATGTGCAGGCGCGCAAGGAACTTCCGCGTAAGAACAAAATGGTACGCACCCCTCACGGTGATGGGCGGGTGATCGATCAATTCCCGCTGCTGGATTCCGTTCTGGTGCAGGTCGAAGATATGCGCTATACCGTCAGCCGTGATCTGGTCGAACCACTGGACGAACTCAACGCGCTGGAAAAGAAAGCCGCTGCTGGTTGCTCCAAGAGCGAGAGCGGTGGCTGCGACTGTGGCGCAAAGGGTCACAAGGCAGACGAAGATGGCGATGAACCAGATTCGGTAGATGCGGGTAGCATGTTTGATGACGAGGTATAACAAATGCGGGTATTGGTGATTGGTGGCTCGGCATTTCTGGGACGGCATGTAATCGAGTCTGCTCTCGCACGCGGCGACACGGTGACAACATTCAATCGCGGCAAGACCGGGCGTGGATTATATCCACAGGTTGAAGAACTCTACGGCAATCGGGATGGTGATCTGGAAGCGCTCAAAGGGCGTACATGGGACGCCGTAGTAGATACCTGCGGCTACGTGCCGCGTGTAGTACGCCAGTCTGCGAGTCTGCTGGCGGGCAAGGTTGGACACTATACCTTCGTTTCCAGCCTTTCCGTGTACGGGGACGATTTCACGCCATATAGCGATGAAAGCCTGCCGGTTCAGCGCATGGATGAAGACCCGGATTCGGAAGAGATCATGAAGTATTACGGAGCGCTCAAGGCACGCTGTGAGCAAACCGTTGAGGAATATTTCCCCGGCAAAGGGTTATATGCCCGTGCTGGCTTGATCATCGGAAAGTATGATCAGGTGAACCGCTTTCCATACTGGTTGAAGCGTATCGGAAAAGGCGGCGAAATCCTCACGCCGGGGAATCCCGACGCGCCGCTGCAACTGATCGATGCGCGCGACCTCGCGGATTTCATGCTCCATTGTGCAGAAAATGGTACGGCAGGCGCGTTCAATCTCACCGGGCCAGAAAAACCCTATAAGTTCCCTGATGTTTTGAATACCCTGAAACAAGTCATTGGCAGCGATGCGCGTTTTGTCCCTGTCAGTGATGAATTTCTGGTAGAGAACAAAATCGATCCACTGGATGGTCTGCCCCTGTGGATGCCGCCAGAATATAAAGGGTTTTTCCTGCGCAAGATTGATAAGGCGCTTGCTGCTGGTTTGACCTTCCGGCCTCTTGAAGAAACGGCGCGGATCGCGTGGGATTTGATCCAAAACGGCCCGCCACCGCCACCCAAAGAGGCAGGGGTACGCCTGCAAAGCGGATTGCCACCAGAACGCGAAACCGAACTGTTAGCATTGTGGCACGCACGGGAGAACGCATAAATTGACCGATCAACCTGCACCGATCACAACGGTGATGGCTCTCTTCGCACACCCCGATGATCCCGAATTTTTTGCGGGGGGTGCGCTCTCAAAATGGGGTGCAGAAGGCAAGCGCCTGATCTATGTCCTCGCAACCAGCGGCGACAAGGGCAGCGACGATGCCAGTATGACCCCGGAACGCCTTGTGCAGATTCGGGAAGCTGAACAACGCAACGCGGCAGTAACCGCCGGAGCAAAGCCCGAAGACGTGATTTTCCTGCGCCAGCCCGATGGTGAACTGTTCCCGGATTTGAACCTGCGCCGACACCTGACGCGGGTCTTGCGCCAGTTCAAGCCCGATGTTGTAGTAACCAATGATCCGACTTCGCGCTTTTCACGTTTCGGTGGCATCAACCATCCTGATCATATTGCGATTGGGGATGCAGCGCTTGATGCGATTTATCCAACCGCGCGGGATCGCCTGAATTTCATCGAACTCTGGCGCGATGAAGGTCTGGAGACGCACAAGGTACGCTTTGTCTATCTCGCAGGCACGATGCAGCCCAATGTAAAAGTGGACATTACGCCGTATATCGACCAGAAGATTGCGGCGATCAAGTGCCATGTGAGTCAGGTCAAAGACCCGACGGGGATGGAAAAACGCTTGCGCGATGCACAAGACGTTGAGTACGTGGAAGAGAAGCCGCGTTATACCGAAAGTTATCGCCTGCTGCGCTTGACCTAGCATCGACAGTGGACGCGGTTCTCCGCGTCCGCAACGGCAATTTCGATAGCCTGGCTAACTTTCCAATACCATATTCTCGGCAAAATTCAGCAGCGATACGATGAAACTGGCAACCAGCGCCTGTACCCCAATCGCAATCAAAACGAGGCCGGGGATCAACTGGCGCAATACAACCTTATAGTTCAACGCGCCGAAGCTGACTTCCTGCCACTCGCGGATCGAAATGATCAGGGGGATAATGCCAATCCCGATCATGATCGCGCTGATAATCAACCCCGTGCCAAGCGGTGCGCCTTTCACGAATCGAAACACCGCACGCGGCAGCGGGATCAGGCTGATGGAGGCGGCGAAAAGCCGTGCTGCCAGCCAGAACGTCAACACCTGAAACCCGACGATAACCGCGACACCGGAGACAAGCAACGTATGTACGTCTAACCCAATATCCCCGATGACGAATGTACCCGGCAGTGTGATCGCCATTCCGAAAATGCCAAGCAAAACCAGAATCAGTCCCGGATAGAGGAATGTCCATGCTGGACTGAGCAACAACATAAAGCGCAAATGCCGCCAGCCATCGCGCCAGGGACGCAGGTGGGGCGCGCGTGTGCGTCCATCGGGGTAATAAGTGATCGGCACTTCGCTGATCGTGCATTTATGCAAAGCCGCTTTGACGATCATTTCGGTGGCGAACTCCATACCCGGCGTTCGCAATTCCAGATCAAGCATGGTCTGGCGATCAAAGCCACGCATCCCGCAATGGTAATCGCTCAGGCGGGTGTGGAAAAACAGATTGCCCAGTCCGGTCAATACCGGATTGCCGAAATAACGATGCAGTGGCGGCATGGCGTTGGGAAGAATTTTGCCACGAATGCGCGTCCCCATCACAACCTGATCCCCTTTGCGCAACTTCTCTACAAAGGGCATGATCTCGCCAAAATCATAGCTATCGTCCGAATCGCCCATGATGACATATTTGCCCTGTGCCTCCTTGATTCCGGCAGTCAGGGCTGCACCATAGCCTTTATGGTGGACGTGTACCACGCGCGCGCCACCGTTTTCCGCAATCTGTACCGATTCATCGGTGCTGCCGTTATCGGCAACGATGACTTCGCCGCAAATATCATTTTTCTTGAGCGCAGCCTGCGCCTTATTGATGCAAATGCCGAGTGTTTCTGCCTCATTCAGGCATGGCATCACAATCGTTAATTCAATTTCCGCTGTTTTCTGATTCATCCAACCGTGTTTCTGCTATTTACTCGACAGTACAAGGCGCATATCCAATGCGACTGCGCCACGCCCCTGCTCATAGGTCATTAGCGGGTTAATGTCCAGCTCCACAATTTGCGGAAAATCTGTGACCAGTTGACTGATCTTGAGCAATGTATCAATAATCGCGTCCTTATCCAGCGGACGCGCCCCACGTACTCCATTCAACAGCGAGGCCATACGAATCTCCGTCAGCATCGCTTCGGCATTCGCGCGATCAAAGGGCGCAACCCGGAAGGTGACATCTTTCAACACTTCGACATAGATACCGCCCATGCCGAACGTCACCAACGGGCCGAACTGTGGGTCACGGCTCATGCCGATCAGGATTTCCGTGCCTTGCGGAATCATCTCCTGCACCAGACATCCCCAGATCGTCGCGCCGGGAACATAACGCTGCGCACGATAAACGATCAAATCGAACGCATCACGTACTTCGCCCGCATTGCGCAGGTTCACCTTCACACCGCCGACATCCGTTTTGTGCAGAATATCCGGGCTGGCTATTTTGAGTACAACGGGATAACCGATTTTGTCGGCAGCGGCGACAGCTTCTTCGGCGGTAGGGGCAAGGATAGCCTGCGGTATACGCAGTTTACAGGATTCCAGAATTTTGCGCGATTCAAAATCGCCGACTGCAACGCGCCCTTCGTTCCTCACCGTCTCGAAGACCTGATGAATCGCGGCGCTATCCATCTCGAAGCGTTCCGGTGCAGCTTCGGGCGCTTCCTTCAATATGCGATAATCGCGCATCGCGGCGTAGGCGCGCGCGGCACGTTCCGGGAAGCCATAGTTAGGAATGCCATATTCTTTGGCAAGAATACCAACAGCTTCGTGCATCCGAAATTCGCCCATGAAGCAGCCCAGAATCGGCTTGTTTGTCTTTTTGCTGGCTGCGCCTACAGCGTGCGCCGTTTCTGCGATTTGGGTCATCGCTTGCGGCGTGACAATCACAATCAGGCCATCAACGTTCGGATCATTCACGACCTTCTCCAGCGCGAACTGATAGCGGTCTGCGAAGGCGTCGCCCAACACATCGACAGGGTTGGCGCTGCTGGCAGAATCTGGCAGAAATTTCTGGAGTTCCAGCTTGGTTTCCGGTTCAAGCTGCGCCAATCGCAGATTCGCCCGTTCCAGCGCGTCGGTGCAAAGAATGCCCGGCCCGCCCGCGTTAGTGATGATCGCAATCCGATCACCCTTGAGCAGCGGTTGATAGGCAAACGCTACGGCATAATCAAATAAATCCTGCATTGTTTCGGCACGCAATACGCCCGATTGCCGGAACGCAGCGGCGTAGGCTTGTTCCGAACCTGCCAGCGATCCGGTGTGACTGGATACCGCCCGTGACCCTGCCGAAGTTGTGCCAGATTTGGTGATGATGATCGGCTTTTTGCGGCTCGTCTTGCGCGCCACATCCATGAAGTGTTGACCCTTCGGCAAGCCTTCCGAATAGGCGAGGATGACTTTCGTTTCGGGATCATCGCCCCAATCTGCCAGCAGGTCGATTTCGCTTACATCGGCCTTGTTACCCAGGCTGACAAACTTGCTGAATCCAATGCTTCCCCCTGCCATGCTCCAATCGAGGATGGCTGTACCGAGCGCCCCGGATTGCGACATAAAGGCAATCGGGCCTTTGGGCGGCGTTCCGGCGGCAAAGGTGACATTCAGCGGCGTGAAGGTATCAATCAGACCGAGGCAGTTTGGCCCAACCAACCGCACATTATATTGCCGCGCGAGGTTCATTACTTCGATTTCACGCTTCATGCCTTCTGTGCCTGCCTCGCGGAAACCTGCCGTAATCACGACACAGGCCGGGATGCCCTTCTTACCGATCTCTTCCATTGCTGCCGGAACCTGGGGATAGGGAATCACCACAACAGCTAAATCTGGTGCTTCTGGCAGGGCGTTGATGCTCGGATAGGCGGTGTATCCGAGGATTTCCCCACCCTTTGGATTGATCGGGTAAATCTTGCCACGAAAACCGCTGGCAATGGCATTGTTCAGCACCACATAGCCGAGTTTATCCGGGTTTGCACTTGCGCCGATGATGGCAACCGATTTCGGTTGAAAAAAGGCATCGAGATTAGCCATGTTCTGCTTCTTTCTGTGGGGAAATCAGCGCCGCGCGCATAAACTCCGGCAAGGCACACGCTCCGTTTGCATCCCGGAAGGCAAAGGTCAGGCGATCCCGTGCGATAGTTTCGCCAGTTTCACCATTCAGAATCTCGTTTGTCCAGCGCGCACGATCTGCGCCGACTTCTGAAAGATACGTCCGAATTGTAACCGGGATGTTATCCGTTGAACCACGCAGATATTCTACTTCACGTCCGGTGCGCTGCATTACCACCCCATCGGGCAGCGGCGCAAACGGCTGGACGCCGATTGAGCGCAGCGCCTCTGTCACAGCGTGATCGCCCCAACGCGCATAAATCGCATTGTTCACGATTTGCAGCAGATCGATTTCATCGGCACGCGCACGCATATTCAGCGTAAAAATGACGGGATTATCAATCGGGGTGCTGTCGGGGATGCCAACATCGAGGTCTTCCAATACCGGGTCGGGCGTGAAGTTCTCCGAGAACTCCGCCGGGATGCGGCGCGGCAGCAGCTTTTCGCGGTCTACATATACCCAATCGTGGCGTCCGCGCAAGACCTGCGCGCCATCACTCGCCCGCCGAACGTCGTACTCACGCGCCGAAGAGACACGCTTGATCTCGCTGATCCATGTGGCGACGTTCAGCCGATCATCAACGCGCGCTGGTTCGTAATAGTGCAACTGCAAGCGCCGCACCACCCAGAATTCGCTCCGATTGCTATACCACTTGAAAGTATAGCCATAGTGAGCGCTGGCCTGCGTTGCACTTTCTTCCAGATATTGCACATAGATATATGGAATGACCGAGCCATCATAGCCCGTTTCATAGCCCCGGACGGGCAATTCCCATTCATAACGAAATGCCATTCGACCATCACCCCGATTTTCGCAGGGAGATTATAGCCGGATGAGCGAATCAGGACAACGCGCGGATGGCTTACAGCAGCATAAAATGCTGATCATCCACATACAAGACGGCAATTTGATCCCCGGTACGTGCTGGAGCAGCATCATTAGTTTCACTTATCGAGTATGAGTGTTTATTCCAGAAGATTGTCCCATCTGGACGGTAAAAATAATAACGGATATTGACTCTAAGTCCACCGCTTTTTTCATAACCTTTACCTTTTACGTACAACATGATAGGTGCATTCGTCGCCTGGTTGACAACCCCAATAATCATTTCTCCATGCTGCTTGATGAAATCAGTTCGCCGGGAGTTCCCAATTGCTACCGCAACTAATGCAGCATAGAATGCACCGCCCAATGCCAACCCGACTAGAAATAGCCAGGAAGAATTTGCCTCTCTGATTTTCAGAATTTCGATATTTTTCTCGTCGTAAGGTTGGTATGCGCCAGCGACAACGCGGTAGATTTCGGGTTTTTCAGGTAAATAATGAATATAGATCGGGGCTTGACCAGCAATATCGTAGCATTCGCGTGAGTCTACATAATGTCGTCCCATATGTTCTTTAGCTTCTGGAGGATCGTAGGGCGTGGAATAGAAAAACACCCGATAGTAACGTTTTAAATCCTTCTTGCCTGTATATTCATCTCGGCATAGTGTCTCAAGTGTGGCTTGTAGAGGGATTCCGCGTGTGTATATCTCTCGAATCGGATCATTGAAAATTAAAACAGGTGCGATCCATAAAGCTAAAAGTACACCAAAAATTCCAAGGATGATGATGCCCCCAAATATCCAATCTTGCCAGGCTGGATATTGGCGCAATGGCTGTGAATTCACAGTCACAACCCCCGGTGGAATTTGAATTTTGGCTGGTGGCTCCTGGCCTCGCGTTTTTGAGACTTTCCTGGGCAATCTCGGAGGAAGAATCACAAGGTTGATCCATATCATCAGAGTGAGATGAAATATGATGCCACTGATTGCCATAATCAGGCCATAGACCGAGGTATTGACGGAAACGAGCGATGAAATAGAGTAGGTAGCCAGCAACTGTCCTAGACCAAGCGATGGAAGCCAGCCATACTTACGCCATGCCCGGCGCGGTCTGTTTTTGGGGAGGGATTGCGGGACGAGAAATTCACCATCATCGCCAATGAGCGGTTGAGAGTTAGCCATGATTTCTCCGATATTACTGGAATTGTAATACAGCAAACGCAGGATGATGGCGTTTCTGTCGCCGTTTTTATGTTTTCATGATTTCCCGGAAAGAAAAAGCCCTGCCGACAGTCTGGCAGGGCAATATACAAATGGAAAGAGGACGAAAGAGCTATCGGGCGCGCAACGTCATCGGAAGACCACCGCGCACGTTCAACGTCAAACGTGGGTGCATCTTCACCTCATAGCCGGGTTTGACTTCCAGACGGTAGCGCGCAGCAATCGTGGAAAGAATCAGCGCGGCTTCCATCTGTGCGAACATATACCCGATGCAGATACGCGGCCCATCCGCGAACGGGATATAGGCATACTTCGGAATTTTGGCTTCGTTTTCCGGCGTGAAGCGCTCCGGGTTGAAGGTTTCCGGTTGCGGAAAATACTTTTCCTGGTGCTGCATCAGGAAGATATTAATCCCGAATACGATGCCTTTGGGATAAACACGCCCGCCGATTTCGACCTCGGTGTCAGATTCGCGGCTGATGACCCATGCGGGTGGATACAGCCGGAGCGCTTCCTTGATAACCATATCGGTATAGGGTAGTTTCTTGAGATCATCGAGGGTCGCGGTACGTCCGCCCAGCACTTCGTCAACTTCGGCGTGCAGCTTTGCCTCAATTTCAGGGTTTTGCGAGAGCAGGTGGAATGTCCATGTTAGCAGGTTGGCAGTAGTTTCGTGTCCGGCGAGGAACAGCGTAACGGCCTCGTCGCGCGCCTGCACCTCGTTCATCATGCCGCCGTCTTCATCGCGTGCCAGCAGCAACATGGAGAGCAAATCGCCCTTATCCTCGTTCGTGGCGCGTCGTTCGCGGATCATCTTGTAAATCATCGTGTCGAGTTCTTTGCGGGCGCTACGGGCGCGGAGTTGCTTCGGCGTCGGAACCCAGGGCGGATGCAGACTGAATCCACTGCATACGCTCTGGATCGCTT
>CAYSOC010000066.1:22693-32620 GCA_964432445.1 uncultured Anaerolineaceae bacterium | reverse complement strand
AGGTAAGCATCCGCCTCGTGTACGCCTACCGCGACCTCTTCCGCCAGTTGACGTGTCAGGACTTCGGTGACATCCACTATTCGATCCATTGCAGACTCCTTTCGCCCGTCGGGTCGAAGATCAGCAGTTTGATGTGGTACTCATTGAGTGTCTCTTTCATGACCACATCGAACTCATCATCGTATATTGTAACTGGAACTGCAAGATAGAGGGGGTCGGGTATCTGAATCAACCGTAGGAAAGTACGATACATGAGGTACTGTCCCACCGCGGTGTACTGCTCGTCCGGGATCGCCAGTTGGGGAAAGCACTTGACTTCGATGAACGTGTTTTCAGACGCCCGAACTGCACGCAAATCGATATTGATGGCACGATCCATATACACACGTCGGGATTCATTTTCGACCTGCCAGCCTTCGCGCCGCAGTGCTTCCGCGACCTCCTCGTGACAGGCGTCGTATTTTGACAAAATTTTCTCCTTTGGTGAGGGTACCCCCCATTGATGTTACCCTGATACGTAAGGCATCAGGTTTGCAGAGGTAATTGCAATGCTGCGAGCGTTAAAACCACTATCACTACAATCCAGAAAGCTCAGGAAGGTGGTGACAGGTAAATGATTAAGGAGACGGTGCAAGTAATGGGCTGCCACTGTCCCTATCGCGTCGTTGATCAGCAAATCCTGTTCGCCTGCCTCGACTAACTCGGCACACGATGCCGCTGGTAAGATTGGTTGGATCGGCTCTGGTTCTAAGAGTTGTGGAAAAACCAACGCAATATTCGGCAGGTGGCGATAATTGTTGCTCTTGATGCACTGTCGAATGAGATCGGGATCATCGGTTGTTCCTAAGCTGACCTGACCATTAGACTTCGCATTCCCGGCATCGCAAAGAACTGCATTTCTGGCGTTACACAAGGCAATTCGTGCCAGATGATTATCAACACAGCCCACCAGTAACGTGCCATAGCGGTTGCAGTGTTTGGCGGGATCGAAGGGTTCGGCATAAGCGGTAATCCCTAACCCCAACGCCAGATTGAACCGGGTTGCCAAAATTTGGCTCTTAAACGCCCCACAGTCTGTATCCAGAAACATCTGTCGAGCCACATTCTTCGGTTCAATGATGTCTGGATCAACGAACTTGAGGGTGGGTGTATGGTGTCCACGTCGGCGGAGATCATACACTATTCGACACAAGCTCCGGGCGACTTGCGAACCAGTCCCACCACAGCCAACTAACACTACTTCAGAGATTTGCTGATGATAGTCAAAGATTTGAGGCAGGTTCATAGCAGTTTCTCCAGCCATTGTCCAAAGGTGAGTTTGGTCGCCATCAGATCGCTGACTGGGTATTTGCGCGCCTTACGCTTTTCCAGCGCAACGAATTGTTTGCGGATGTCGTCGCGGTAGAGTTTACTCTTGCCGCCCACGCTGTGATTAGTGAATACACTGCCGAGTAGTAACTTCCAATCTTCATCAAGGCGATTCTGGAGCAACGATTCACGGGACACCTTGCGTACATTTCCCCAACAAATCGCACTCGCATTCCCCATCCCAATATTGGGTAGCGGAGCGTGAAATAACGGCACATCCAGCGTATCTGGGCGATTGCTGACCGCATATATGCCGTATTGTGGCGATTCGTTAGCTGTGGTCACTCGTGACAGAAGGAGCCCCGGCAGTGGGATCGTCAACGGCGCTTCGGAACCATCTAGCCAGAGCGCTGTCTTTTGTGGAGATCGATAGTCGATGACCACCTTTCTGATGCCTTCGCTGGCAATATACAATGTATTTCCAGTCAGCAAGCCTGTCTCAAACTTCACTTTGACTGCCAGCGCTTCGGCCAGTTGTGCCGGTGATACCGCATATTCCGTCATCCCTCCATCCTCAAGCCGACGGTGCAGGATGATCCCAAACGGGTAAAAATCAATCGTTAGCGTTGGCTTGGTCTGCAAGGCTGTGGTCATCGCGCTCAGGCCATTTAACGCGGCGGGCGAGAGTGGCACCCTGGGCGTCGGTGAGATAGGTACAAGCATTCTTTTTCTTTCCTTTGCTGTCTAGCTGAGTAAACACAACCTTGAGGTTGCGAGCGAACGCCTGACGCAACGTTGCTTCCTGCTCAAGCCTCGTCAGACCGCGCCAGACCCCGATCATCATTTCCTGCGCTTCGTGGGTCATTTCGTTGACGAATTCAACTTCATCCGGTGACCACGTGGGCATTTCTGCGCCTGAATCCCACATTTCTTCCTGCGACCAGTCCACCAGCGAATTGCCCGATGTGGAAAACAACCATGCCAGTAAGGAAGCTAAATCTTGATAGATGAGTTCGGGCCGATTTTCCAAACTGGTCTGTAACACTTGTGAGGCAGTTCTCGCACGCGACCAACTACTTTCCGAGGTCGCATCTTTAAAGCTGATGCCAAACAAAGTGAAAATAGTCGTTGTTCGGTGCATCGGATGATCTGATTCATCCCCTTCGCTGAGTAGTGTGGCGTCGATCCCATAGCATTCGAGAGGTGGCCCGTAACGTGCTTCTTCGAGCGAAGTGATCGGAGTGACCAGATGCGCGTTCATCCCTTCACACAGGTACTGCTTGATGATCGGTTCGGGTGCATTCTGCATGAGCAGTGCATTCGCTCCAGCGAACACCGCCGGAAAACAGGCACGGCAGATATGTAAACCGACAGTGATCTCATCTGCTGCATACGCATCAAAGGCATCGTCATCAGGGGAGAGGGGTTCATTCAGACTTATCGGGTCGAACCACGCCAGGGCTTGAATCAAACTTTGCTTCGGATCGTTACCGAAGAGGTAGGAAAGCAACAATGGCACAGTTTGCAGATCGGTCAGAGTTGCCATGCAGGACACTCCAACGTGGTGAGAATGACAGGTGTCAGATGTTTCAATTTCTCGAGTAGCGCAGCACACGCCGTCGTGTATTCGATGAGTTCAACAGTGGCGGTTGCTACGCGATCTGGTGGGACTGCCAGTGCATCGCCACCCATCAGTGCGTTTTGCCGTGCTTCGTTAAGCAACGACATGGCTTGCAAGTTGATGGGTGGTATTTGGCGCAGGCAGTCCACGAATCCGTTCATATCCAGATTCGTGAACATATTTGGCTTCCTATCCTTTTCGGCCTCCGACTGCCAAATATTCGATAATCTTGGTATCGCCGTTCATTGTCTCACGGATAGTCGCGTTGGCGATTTCAGGGTATTGCGCTTTGAGCAAAACGCGCACTTGCTCATTACTGAGCCGGGAGGTAGCGGCGTCTTCAGCGATGCGATTGGAGCCAATTTTGAACACCCGTTTGAGTGTCGTTGGTTCGGCTGGTGAACTGGTCGCGTTGGGTTGGTCGGACATGATTTCTATTCCTTTCCTAGAGTAATCTGGTTTGAGCGATGGGTGGAGTTTTGGGCAATTCGGTTGGGATTGGCTCAACTTCACCGGCCGGATCGTCGTCAGCATTGTCAGCTGTGGATTCCGACTGGGTTTTTGGCACATCAGCAAGAATTGGCGATGAGGCACTTTCAATCACAGGCGGATGCGTTTCCAGTTCAGCCAGTGCTGCCGCTCCTGATTGAATAGCTGTGACAATTTCAGCGAGGCTGGAATAGCTGAACTGACTGAGATAAGCCAATTCGCCGCGACGGGTCAGCAGCGAACCATTCCCGTCGGCTTCCAGTGTGATGAGTAGTATCGTCGGCGGGAGTGGTGTTGGTTTCGCTTTCTTAGACATCGATTGTTCCTTAACTTGGGATGGAGCGTAATTAGCGGCGTGCCTTGACCTGTGCTTGTATCCATGTGGTGAAGGCTTTGGAGAAGGCGACACCATGTTGTTCGGCTTCGATGATGCCGCTTTGTAGATGGTTGAGGGCGCGATCCAGTTTTTCGAGTGGATATGAATCGGCATTAGTGTCATCAAGGATGGCTTGTGCGGTGTGAGATAAATACATTGCAGCGCTCGCCCACGCATAGGCTACCCGTCCGCGCCATGCCGGAATTTCACTGATGAACTGTATGGCGGCATTGGTAGCCAAGCGCGCCTCCTGCAAAGCTTGCGTCGCATCAATCGGTCTGTCGAAATTTGCTAAGTGGAGACGCACGAGCGTGGTAAGGCGACTATCGAGAGGCTGAATTATTGCCATCAGTCGCGCGTCTGCTCCCGCGTGAAAGGCTGCGCCGCTGCGCTCGAAACTGGCATCGATCAGCCCGTTCATAATCAAGGCGATGAAATCTGCGTCGTTTTGGTTCGCGGAAAGTTGTCCGTAACGGGCGGAATCGATCAGTGCCTCTCGTACCGCCCGATATGTATTGTTGGTGTAGTGCGCGTTGTACCAGTCATAGACTTGCTGTGGAATAGTGAGCGGACTGCCGCTCTGGTCGGATTGCATCGCTTAATCTCCTAGAAATAAAAATGCCCGACTGGATTCAGCCGGGCGCGGACAATACGAACAGGATTGATTTGCCAATCATCAGATCGGAAGCATCACCCCCTTCCCAATTTGGAAGCGTGCACTGAGCAATTCGCGCGGCAGTTTGATAAATTCTCGCTCTGGAAACGGTGTCAGCAGCCTATCAACCCTGCCTGCGAGTTCCTTCACATGGACAGCTTTGCGTTTCCAGCCATGGGCCAGCCAACCATCGACATTCTTGCTGGATTGCACCACGCGCAGCATGTACCACGCCTTGCTACCGCATAGTTTGTCATGCAGTCGTTGGAGCGCAGCGGCGAGAGTGATCAGTCGCGCATAATCGCTCGTGCTGACGCGCAGTTCCGGTACCGTTGCGCTTGTCTCATACCGCAATGATCCATTGCCAGCAAACGCTCGCAAGACATAGGCACCAGTAAAGGTCAGCCCGCTGTAATCCTGCTCAACAGAGATGAGCACTTCGACAATATCTGTTTTCATAAATATTCAACCTTTCTTACTTCAACGGGAAATGAAAAGGGTGAGCCTAATGGCTCACCCCAAATCGAAATTTCAAATTGTGAATATCGGCTTACACGATGGTCAATTCACCACCACGTTCAAAGGGCAATCCTTTGGCGATTGCGATCTTTTCCAGAATATCAACGGCTAGGTATCGATGACAGAAAACTCCAGCTTGGCAATAGCAGCAAACCACCCGATCTAGCCGTAAAATTGCCAAGAACCCCTCCTCGTTTGGTTGGTAGCGTGCTCGGAGCAGTTCGTAGTAGCCTTGAATATATTGTTCTTGAGTAATGGGGCTATATTTCACCCAGCGCGGATCGATACCTTGTGTTTCATGATGTTTGATCCCGCCGACTAACTCCCAAGTGGGAGCCAGTAACGTACCCAATCCCCTCCCCGATTTGACGGTGGTATCCAATCGATCTTGGCCGCGATACGCAATTCGGCTGGTATAAACAACACACATTTCCACATCTTTCATTACCATAACCATATGGGGCGCATACCCTTTCAATAAGCGAGGAACGCGCGCGATAGCGCCACAGTTATTTTTTGTAAATCATCTGAGCGGAAACACTCCATTCATTGGAACTGGCGAAAAAAAGTTTGTATGGCCTGCTCGGAACTAACGGCAAAATGATATTGTGGGAATTCGGATTCTTCTAGCCAGTGAAAAGCATCGTGTTCCGCACTGAGCGCGATGGCAAAGGATAATGGAGTACAGTGGTAAGCCATCAACATCAGGCGCACCGCCATGGTACGTCCATCTCGAAAAGTAAACGCATCCAGATGATGATCCCAAACACTGGAAATTGCTCCAACGGTGACCGCTAGCCCGGTTTCTTCGGCTACTTCTCGAAGCAAACCCGTTGGCATTTCCTCATCCATTTCGAGCAAACCGCCGGGAAGTTCCCATAGATTCGTACTATCCGATGCCCTCAGAATGAGCAACTGATTGTCCTGCGCTATCAAGGCTTTCTGACTGACGAAGAAAACTTCATCGGACTTCAAATGGTAGTAATCCACAACCCTAAATCTCCTTTTATGGTACGTTCAAACTGGATCGCACCAAATCATACAAACCTGCTCGGATTGTCGCCACTCTCGTGAATGTTCGTCGAAGTGCGAAAAAAAGGAGAAAGAATGGCGCAGCCCGTAGGCCACACCATCCCTCTCCGACTAATTAACCCTATCGGTCAGTCGCCCTAAAAGGGAATATCGCTATCCTCTGTTGCTTGCTGGCGCGCCTTGCCTTTTGGCGGTTGCCCCTTACCGTTGACCGATGCAGCTTTAGTCTTTGGTAGTTCAGACTGCGCTTCCAACTCTTCCTCGGCTTCTGGTTCGGCGTCGTACTCACCCGCCGCGCGCCGTTCCATCTCCTGCCGACTGGTGAGCAGTTTCACGTCGTCGGCAGTCAGTTCCAGCGAGGCGTTGGGCTTGCCATCCTTACCGATGTACGGCGACAGACCAATTTCGCCTGTAACCAACACTTGCATTCCCTTCTTGATGTACTCCGCTAGCACTTCCGCGCGCTCGCGCCAGACAGTGACATTGAACCAAGTGGTGGTTTGGCGCTTGTCCTCGCCCTTGCCGATGGTCTTGTTCACGCCAACGGAGAACTTCAGCACTGCGATGCCACCCTGCGTGTACTTTAACTCCGCATCGCGCCCAACATTGCCGACAATCGTGAGATTCTGGTAGGACATGGTTAAACTCCCTGTGAGGTTTAGATACAAGAGGCCGAATGCCTCATAAGGAGCGGAGCAGGCGCGATAGCGCGGTGGTGGTCACAGAATCAGGCAGACAGGACTTCCGGGGAAATTGCGCCGACGACAAACCTGCTCACTATGTCGGCACTGAAAAAAAGTGGGAAACTGGCACACGACTTGAACCATGTGCCAGTTTGGAATACAGCGTTATTCGCGGGTCAAGATACGGCAAACGTGCGCCAGTTCATAACCAGCGCGAACGACTTCACCCGTATCTTCGACAATGCCCGCTTTGACCAATGCCCCCAGCACACCCGCATTCTCGCGGAAGTCCTTGATAGCAATGGAACCATCGGGAAGTTGTACATCCGGGTTGATGCTGGCGGTTGCCATCGGCCCGTCGGATGCCCACAGTTGCAGGCGTGGGTTACGAGGTCTGGCATACTGTCCCCATTCAAGCGTACAGTTCTTGCCCATGAAGCGAACGGTTATCATCGGATGTTTCCTTTCAGGAAGGGAAGTAAAATGAAGCAAAATTGCTTCGTGAGAGGCAGGGCAGGCGCGATAGCGATATAACTAACCATAGATCGGGCAGATAAGTTTCCTAGAAAAATGCGCCGCGAGCAAACCTGCTCATTATCTGGGCAGTCGTACTTATCAGATTACGATGCTATACTGATTGCACAGTCGCCGCGTTCCTGAAAGGGAGATATCGTGTCCACAGACCCACTTGCCCATCTCAACGAAAGCATCATTCGCAAAGAACAAATCGCCGCCGGAAAAATTTTTATCTCCTATTCGCGGCGCAATCGGGAATTTGCTAAGGCGCTCTATGCCAAGCTGCATCGGATGGGTTTCACACTCTGGCGAGATGTTCACGATATTGAAGCAGGCGCGGAAGACTGGTGGCAGTCGATTCAGGACGCGATCCACGAATGCGAAACGATGGTCTTGTGCATGTCAATGGCTTCGCTCAAATCATCCGTGGTGAGTGACGAGTGGTTTTATGCCCGCCAGCAGGGTAAGCGCATTATTCCGGTGGTAGTCGAAGATATTTGGGATCACCCGGAAGTCAAAGCAGGTACTTTCACGATCCCGAATTGGATGCGGCGTCGTAACTGGCTTGACTTCCGCACCACAATCCCCGAAGCAGATGCTGCATGGGCAAATCTGCTTCGCACCCTGAACGAACGTTATATTCCCAAGCGCTTCTTGACGATGGTCGAAGCTCTCCCGCCGCGCTTTGTGCGTCGCCCCGATGATTTAGATCGCGCAATTCGTGGGCTGGTCGACGACAAAAACGACGCAGTAGCAATGACCACAGCACTCAACGGGGCAGGCGGTTATGGCAAAACCACGCTGGCAAAGGCCATTGCGCGAGATTTACGCATTCAGGGAGCGTTTGATGATGGCATCCTGTGGGTGACGCTAGGCGAGAAGTTGGTGGACTTGCAGGGCGAAGCACTCGAAACGATTTTGAAAGGGCGGGTACGCGAACTCATCCATGCACTGACCGGAGAAACTCCTGTGATCGAGTCGTTGGAAATGGCAAACGCCAAACTCCACGCGGCACTGGGCGATTTATACGTGCTGCTGGTCATCGACGATGTGTGGGACGAGGCGCATCTGAAGCCGTTCTTGCTGGATACAAAACGCGCACCGCACAGTGCTTGCCTGATCACCACCCGTAGCCTGAATGCGGTCAGCAGCGATACTATCCTCAAGCAGACAGTGGATAAAATGACACCCATCGAAGCCGCTGAATTGCTCGGCGCGGGTTTTGATGCCGACGAGATCAAAAACCACGATGTGACCCTCCGCCAACTCGCACGCGACCTGCGCGAATATCCGCTGCTGCTGGCGTTGGCGAATACACAAATCGCCAATTTCGCGCACGATATGGGGTTATCACTGACCGATGCTCTGCAACTTGCGGCAGAGACCCTACAGGAACAGGGAGCACTGGGATTTGATGAGACTAACAGTGAGGATCGAAATAAGGCAGTCAGTAATTCACTTGAGGTCAGTATTCGGCAGTTGAAACCGACAGAACGTCAGCGCCTCTACCGTGAATTGGCGATCTTTCCCCATAACGCGGTGATTCCACTTACTACGTTAGAAAAATATTGGGGATTGAGCAAAATCGCCACGCTGCAATTCTGTCAGTTGCTTTATCGCAAAACCGCGTTGCTGCGCTCCTTCGAAGGTATGGCAGTTCGCATTCACGATGTGTACTGTGACTGCTTGATCCGTTTTTGGATGCCAGAACAACAACGGGAACTGCACCGCCGCCTGACCGATAATTGGGGGGTGATCCCCGGTGTGCCCATAACAACATTACTTGATGTCTATACTTGGCGTAACTTGGCCTATCATCTCATTGAAGGTGAACAGATCCCTATGCTGCGAACGCTATTGTTTGACTACCATTTTTTGCGTGCGAAACTTGACGCGACTGATGTGAATGTGCTGATCGCTGCCTGTGATGCACTGCTGTACCTACGCAAAGAAAAATCAGTCCAAATACTGCGCTCTGCATTTCTGCTATCGTGGCACATTCTTGCAAAGGACAAAGCCGCCTTGGGGCATGAATTGGTTGGGCGATTGATGAAATATCGCGTTTTGAACCCGGAACTGCGCGCCTTTACTGAGGCAATCCCTAGCTTACAGCCAGGATTGTATCCGGTGGAGTTCGATAGCCCATATGGGACTCATACCCAAGCTGGGGGTGCATTACTTCGTACTTTGTCGGGGCATACGGGGAGGATAACAGGGGCGCTGGTATTGGGAGATGGACGACTCTTTTCATGGAGTGAGGATAATACCTTGCGATTGTGGACTGCTGATGGCACACCATTGGCGGTGCTCCAAGGACATACGGGGAGGATAACGGGGGCGCTGATATTGGGAGATGGACGGCTCCTTTCATGGAGTGAGGATAATACCTTGCGATTGTGGACTGCTGATGGCACACCATTGGCGGTACTCCAAGGGCATACGGGGGGGATAACGGGGGCGCTGATATTGGGAGATGGACGGCTCCTTTCATGGAGTACAGACTGTACTTTGCGGTTGTGGGCTGCCAACGGTACCCCGTTGGTGGAACTCCGAGGACACACTGACTGGGTATTGGGCACGTTAGCATCAGATGATGGACGGCTCCTAGAGTCGCAAGTATTAAAAGTTCGGGAAGGGTCAGTATTGGGCGCGTTAGCATTAGAGGATGGACGGCTCCTCTCGTGGAGTGCAGATAGTACCCTGCGACTGTGGACCGCCGACGGTGTGC
>CAYSOC010000066.1:0-22593 GCA_964432445.1 uncultured Anaerolineaceae bacterium | reverse complement strand
CCTCTCGTGGAGTGCAGATAGTACCTTGCGGTTGTGGGCTGCTGACGGTGTGCCGTTGGTGGAACTCCGAGGACACACGAGTAGAGTCGTGGGGACGTTAGCGCTAAGTGATGGACGGCTCCTCTCGTGGAGTGAGGATAATACCCTGCGATTATGGACTGCCAACAGTGTGCCGCTGGCGGAACTCCAAGGACACACGAGTAGAGTTGTGGGGACGTTAGCGCTAAGTGATGGACGGCTCCTCTCGTGGGGTGAGGATAGTACCTTGCGGTTGTGGGCTGCTGACGGTGTGCCGCTGGTGGAACTACAGGGTCATAAGAATGGGGTAACGGGCGCGTTGGCGCTAAGTGATGGACGACTCCTCTCGTGGAGTGAGGATAGTACCTTGCGACTGTGGACTGCCGACGGTGTGCCGCTGGCGGAACTCCGAGGACACATGAGTTGGGTAACGGGCGCGTTGGCGTTAAGTGATGGACGGCTCCTCTCATGGAGTGGGGATAGTACCTTGCGGTTGTGGGCTGCTGACGGTGTGCCGTTGGCGATGTTGTCGCAGCCTAAATGGGGGGATCGGGGGGTCATAGCACAGTGGGCGAATATCCAAGGCGTTGATCCTATAGAAATATTTGCCGATGACCCATCAAATAGTGCGGATGCTGGGATCGGCAGAGAAAACGATGCGTGTCTTGTGTTGTATGATAAGCACAGTGGACAAATCCTCAGCCGGTTCTATGCAGATGCAAGCGTTACCGCCCCAGTTTTCCTGTCGGATGGGGTAACACTTGCTGCCGGGGATGAGAGGGGACGTGTGCTGTTCCTGCATTGGCGAGGTACTGCACCGTCATGATTTTATTCCCATACCGTCCGTAGGTTGCCATCGGCAGCAAGGGCAAATCTGACCGTGATCTGCTGCCGTTCGGTGAGGTGCGCTTCACTATCCAAAGTGATCAGTCCAAGCAAGTGACCCGTTTCATTAAATGCGCCCATCCGCATAACAGCCTTCCCATTCCTATCGGTGTAGCTCGTGTGTCGGAGCGTCAGCGGAACGTTTGACAGGTGTGTCCACGCTAGTTCAGTGACCTGTACTTTAGCTGCTTTTGCTGCGGCTTTGGGAACGTCGCTGGGTGTTTTGGGGATGGGTTTACCCTGTGCGGCTTGCTGGCGACAGTACCAATTGAACCAAACCGCACTGATGCCAATCGAACGCTGGAAGCTAGGTTCTGAGGTGGCCGCGCCGGGATAGCGGATCACACCCCCGTTTGCCGTCGCGCCGATTTCATCCAATAGCCCAATCTCACGGAGCGCTTGCATTGTTTTCTGCGCCATACCGGGCGCATGTCCCTGTTCCGTCTTCTCGCCCAGCAGCCATAAAGCAGCGTCGGAGGGTTCATCGCTCAGATAGGTCGCCACCATTGCCCCGCGCAGGATCGCGCCACGTTCGCTTTCGTCATAACGCTTCAAGAAGGCATCAAGATTGCAGCGAATCGTGGTCATATCTGCCTCGGTCAGACGTTCGTTACCTTTTTTGCCGTGTAGTAGCTTTCCGCGCACTTTACTGTAAAGTTTATTGAACGCGATGCCTGCGCCTAGATACTCGCGCTCATCGGCGTTGAAAGCATGATCGAAAAGTGTAGCGGGTGGCATGGTTTGCTTTACCAATCTGTCGCGCTGCGCTCGGAAGTTGTCGATATGAGTTCTGACGATCCCAGTCAGTTTATCCAGCCAATGATCAGTGGTGACAGGTACCGCCGCTTTGTCGTAACGGCTAGCCGAGAGCCGCCCAACCAGCAGTCGTGGGACAGGTTTGCCCGACTGGATGATTTTCTGAGAGGCGTCATAGCACCACTCGCGTCCCGGTGAGACATCTGCGCCCGTCTTAACCGCACTGTCGATGAAATCTTCGAGTGGGGCGGGCGGATTTTTTGGCAGTCCACCATACACTGCCTTCGAGAGCATTAATAGATTGCAATACATGCCGAGACCACCCGCATTGGCTTTGGCGCGTTCAATCGTCTCGTCCATAACTTCGACACTGTACGGTTTGCCCTTCCCCAAGCCGCCTGCTGTTGCCTGATCAATCAGGCCGAGGTATTCGCGTGGCAGGGTATCAGTACGGGGAAATAAATTACGACTATCGGCAGGTGGAAAAGTAACTTCACCATCGACGGTTTCCCAAGCCAACACTCGTGACCCAATGGTTGGCTTGAGGACAATGTACTCCCCTGCCTGATTCGGGCTGCGCCAGCAGAGCATCTTCATCTCCCCATCGTGATCGGTGAAGGGGTGTACCCACAGCGCGTCGTCGTTATCGGCTCCGCCCAGAATGTCGCGGATGCCTGCGCTCGACGGAGAATCCTGCATCGCTACCCAATCTTCATTATTGACCCACGCCGTGGCATATTCCGGGTCGATACGAACGTGTCCACGCGGGATGGTGTGTGCAAACCCGGCAGCGTGACCAACACCAACCGGAAGGACGTAGTACCTGCCACCTGGAATTGGCAAGCGAAGGCGCTCCAGTGTGTTCTCGTTCAGGCGTTTCAGGTGCTGATTCATCAGGTTGCGGGTCACACTAGCTGACCACAACGCATGTCCACCAGAAGCAAAATACTCGCGTAGATGCCACGCTTCCACATCTTCCAGAGTAGCATAGGGGTCAATTCGACTCATGGCTTCATCGACCTTGCCACTCTCAACAGCCTGAGTGAATAACTTCCCTTCATCATCGAGCCACTGCGCGTATTGCTCCTCCGAGAAAAAGGGATGTAGGTTGATGAGCGATTGAATATCGATCCGCATGTCATCATGGGCATGGACGAAATTCACCCCGACCCAGGTCTGCCCATTCACCAGCCTCACTTCCTTTTTGGTATCCAGCGGCAACACGAAATCTGCATCGAGATCATCCGCAACAATCGCATGACCTTTGTCCTGCCCACGCTCGGTCATGACCGTAAATTCAATCCGCTTGCATTCGGCTATCTCGCGTAAGAGTTCGGCACGTTTGGCGGGCGGCGTGCCTTCGGGAATGACGAGTCGTTCGAGCATGGCGCGGGAAATCAGCC
This sequence comes from uncultured Anaerolineaceae bacterium, assembly GCA_964432445.1. Classification (GTDB taxonomy): domain Bacteria; phylum Chloroflexota; class Anaerolineae; order Aggregatilineales; family UBA2796; genus JBBRMW01. Next base: position 19,531 of record CAYSOC010000066.1, on the reverse strand, counting down.
CCGCCCCATCCCAGATTTTCTTCTCGGTCTCATTCTGCTCCAGATAGCGAACGTTGACCGTTTCTTTGAGGAACGAACCAGAGGCAAAATAGGGACGCATCACCCGCGAGAGACGCTTCGACAACACAAACCCGCCCTTGTCCATGCTGAGTTGCAAACCCGTTTTAGCGAGGAACTGCTCGGTGGTCATGCCATCGACGAACACATCCTCGATCTTGTTGTCCTTCACATAGCGTAATGTTGGTTGGGTCATACCGAATATGCCTGTTCGCGGATATGGTGTTGGATTTTCTAATTCCTGTGCAACGACTGTCCATGCTCGCCCGGTCTGTTCCAAAAAGGGATAAATTGCGCCACCCAAAGCAGTCTTCTGATTGATGATCGTTACCTGTGGCAGCAGGGATTCATCGATGGGCGCTGGTGGCATCGTTTCTACCGAGACGGTTTCCGTCACACCCCCAACGTTTCCAGTTGCTGTCGGAACTGATCCACCCTGTTTTGGTAAAAATGCTCCGAATCCGGCACGCACCGAATAACGCGCTGATGGACTGATAGCGCCTCTACCGCCCATAGGAACGTACTCGTTGAATCCCTTCCCAACGGGTGGGATAGCTCACCGTCTCGACCAAACCCGCCAGATTGTCCGGCAATTTGCCGTGACACAACACGCGCACAGGCATAATTTGCTTTAGCATTTCATGGAAGCCAAACGTGAATTGACGTTCGTCGCTTCGTCGGACACCTACCGCTGAAATAGCAACCATGCTGTGTCGTGTGATCCCGGCAAAGCAGAATGAAAAAGATTCTTTTCCTGCCCACGAAACGGTTGGAATGACGCGGAACCCAAGTGACCCCCAATACGCCCCGCACCACCGTGACCGATAAACATTCCAAAGCTGCAAAGCCAGAGAAATCCGGGGTGAGCAGGGTATTGAAGCGCCGCAAATATTGCAATGCCTTCTGTGGGCGCGACCAAACCGTCTCGAAGCGGTAGTCATCCAGAAAGAAATGCACCGCTCCGTTCGACATGCCATGTTTTGTCCGAATCCGCGTTCGATACGGCGCTATCCAATCCGGCGTGTAACTCAGCGGAGCATGTGGTAACGACGGGATGCCATACGGATTATCGTCTGCCGGAAAAAACTGGTCTGTGTGTAATACGTCGAAGCTGCCGGGCGTTGAATTCCAGCGCGGACTGGATCGGGTTGCCATTCATCACCTGCTCGGAATGTGGTCGATGGCAGGCAATCATAGGCGCATTTCCACGCGGGGGCATGAGTCTGTCAAAAAATTTCAATAGTTCTTCGCTGGGCTGTTAACAAACCCCTCGAAACCCGCTTATCTCTGGTTATAATGTTAGCTGATGTTAGCTTATAACTATTCTTTCGGCAGACGCACCTCGCGCTGTCCATTAAAGGCGCTCGATGGCAATCAAGAAAAGCGAACTCTATAGTTCCCTCTGGGAAAGCTGCGACCAACTGCGCGGCGGCATGGATGCGTCCCAATATAAAAACTACATTCTGATTCTGTTGTTCGTCAAATATGTATCGGATAAATACGCGGGGCAGCCCAACGCATTGATCGAAGTGCCGCCCGGTGGTGGTTTCGCGGATATGGTCAAGCTGCGCGGCGACAAGGAAATCGGCGATAAGATCAACAAAATCATTGCTAAACTTGCCGAAGTCAACGATCTCAAAGGCGTGATCGATGTCGCGGACTTCAACGACAGCGATAAACTCGGCAAAGGGCAGGAGATGCAGGATCGCCTCTCCAAGCTAGTTGGCATTTTCGCGGATTCCGCGCTCGATTTCAGCCGCAACCGCGCCGAAGGAGATGATATTCTCGGCGACGCCTATGAGTATCTGATGCGGAAATTCGCCACCGAATCAGGCAAGAGTAAGGGGCAGTTCTACACGCCTGCCGAAGTCTCCCGTGTGATGGCGAAAGTGATCGGGATTAGCGGCGCGACCAGCCCTAATCAGACGATTTACGATCCAACTTGTGGCTCTGGATCGCTCTTGCTCAAGGCGGCGGACGAAACGCGCAACGGCATCACCATCTACGGGCAGGAGATGGACAACGCCACGCGCGCCCTCGCCCGGATGAACATGTTCCTGCACAACAACCCCACCGCTGAAATCTGGCAGGATAACACGCTCTCTGCGCCACACTTCAAAAATGAGCAAGGCGGACTGAAAACTTTCGACTTTGCTGTCGCCAATCCGCCGTTTTCCGCGAAGGCATGGACGAACGGCTTTGATCCCAACCACGATCTTTACGAACGCTTTGCGGAAGGCGTCCCGCCGCCGAAAAATGGCGATTATGCTTTCCTGCTGCACATCCTGCACTCGCTGAAAAGCACAGGCAAGGGCGCGGTCATCCTCCCGCATGGCGTGCTGTTCCGGGGCAATGCCGAGGCTGACATCCGCAAAACGATCATCAAACAGGGGACGATTAAAGGGATCATTGGCCTACCTGCGAACCTCTTCTATGGCACGGGTATCCCGGCGTGCATCATTGTGCTGGATAAGGAGAACGCGGTCAATCGCACGGGCATCTTCATGATCGACGCCAGCAAGGGCTTCGTCAAAGACGGGAACAAGAACCGCCTGCGCCATCAGGATATTCACAAAATTGTGGACGTGTTCAACCGCCAGCTTGAAGTCCCCGGCTATGCGCGTATGGTCACACGGAAAGAAATCGAAGACAACGATTTTAATCTGAACATCCCGCGCTACATCGACAACAGCGAACCCGAAGACCGCCACGACATCGAGGCGCACCTGCGCGGCGGCATCCCCAACCGTGACCTTGACGCCCTCGCGCGCTATTGGGAAGTCTTCCCTTCGCTGGCGGGTGAACTCTTCACGCCGAACGAACGCCCCGGCTACAGCGATCTGAAGGTAGACGCGGCGCACCTCAAGGCGACGATCTTCAATCACCCTGAGTTTGTCAGCTACACCGAGACGGTGACGGCCTTGTTCGAGGCGTGGCGAGAGCGCACCCTGCCCAAACTCGATGCGCTCACGGCGGGCAGCCACCCCCGCGAACTGATCGCGCATCTCTCCGAAGACTTGTTACAGACCTTCGCGGAGGCCGCTCTCATCGACCCTTATGATGTGTATCAGCACCTGATGACCTATTGGTCGGAGACGATGCAGGATGATGTGTATCTGATCGCCTCGGATGGCTGGCAGAGCGCGAACAAGCTGCGCCTGATCATCGAAGAGAAGGACAAAAAGAGCAAAGAAAAGCCCGACTTCGTGATCAACAAGCTGAAATACAAGGCCGACCTGATCCCGCCTGCGCTGATCATTGCCCGCTACTTTGCCGAAGACGCTGCCCAAATTGCCCAGACGCAGGCCGAAGCCGACAGCGCCGCGCAAACACTCGAAGAACTGCGCGAAGAACATGGCGGCGAAGGCGGTCTACTGGAGGCCGTAACGGACGAGGAGAAGGGTAGCATCTCGAAGGCCGCCATCACTGCCCGCCTGAAAGAAATCAAGGATGACGCAGACGCCACCGATGAGATCGCCGTACTCAAGCGCTATCAAGCGGCAATGGACAAACAGGCCGATGCAGGCAAACAAGCCAGAGACACGCAAACCCTGCTCGACAGCGTGGTCTACGACGCCTATTCCAAACTTAGCGAGGCCGAGATCAAGCAGTTGGTTACTATGGATAAATGGCTGACCGCACTACACGGCGCGATCCAGGGCGAACTGGCGCGGGTGTCGCAGGCGCTGACCGGGCGCATTCGACAGCTTGCCGAACGCTATGCGACGCCACTCCCACAATTGACCGAACGCGCCGATGACTTGCGCGGCAAAGTCGCGGCACACCTGCAAAAAATGGGCTTCGCATGGAATTGAAATCGGGATATAAGCAGACTGAAATCGGGATAATTCCCGAAGATTGGTCTACTGACCTACTCGGCAATCTATGTATTTTGGCATCAGGAACAACTCCGTCAAGGAGCATGGACGATCGTTACTACAAAGATGGCAAATATAATTGGGTCAAAACAGGAGATTTGAACAACTCGGAAATTTGGCGCACAGAAGAATTAGTTACGAAATTTGCTTTGGACGAAACAAGTTTAAGACTATTTCCTATTGGTACTGTTTTGGTTGCCATGTATGGAGGCTTTAATCAAATTGGACGAACAGGGCTTTTAAAAGTACCCGCCACCGTAAATCAAGCAATTACCGCCATTCAACCAAAAGAAAATCTTCTCAGTTCTGAATTTCTGCTTAATTATCTCAACTTTAAAGTTGAATATTGGAAACGTGTCGCTGGGAGTAGCCGAAAAGACCCCAATATTACGGCGAACGATATTCGCGCGTTTCTTGTAGTTCTCCCACCGCTGGAAGAACAACGCGCAATTGCTGCCGCGTTGAGCGAAATTGACGGACAAATCGCCGCGCTGGATGAACTCATCACCAAGAAGCGCGACCTCAAACAGGGCGCAATGCAGGAATTGCTCACAGGCAAGCGGCGTTTGCCCGGTTTCAGCGGGGAATGGGTGTTAAAAACATTAGGCGAGATTGGCACTACTTATAGTGGATTAACTGGCAAAAACAAGCGTGATTTTGAACTTGGTGGCACACCTTACATCACGTTTCTGAATGTAATCAATAATCCTGTGACAGATGTAAATGATTTTGGTTCGGTGCATATCAAGCTAGGAGAGAATCAGAATAGAGCGCTAAAAGGAGATTTGTTTTTCAATGGATCATCTGAGACACCAGAAGAGGTTGGAATGAGTTCTGTTTTACAGCAGGATGTGCCAGAGTTAACGCTGAACAGTTTTTGTTTCGGCTTTCGGCTAAATAGAGAATTACAAACAGATGGACTCTTTCTCGTCTATTTTTTTAGGAGTCAACTTGGAAGAAAATTATTGTATTCATTGGCGCAGGGTGCAACAAGATACAATCTCTCAAAGATAAATTTTCTGAAATTGGAAATCCCCTATCCAACTCCAGAGGAACAAACCGCTATCGCCGCCGTCCTCTCCGAAATGGACACCGAAATCGAAACGCTCGAAGCCGAACGCGACAAGACCCGCGCCCTCAAGCAGGGCATGATGCACGAACTCCTCACCGGAAACACGAGGTTGCTATGACGCCCCCGATCCCCGTTGGTCAAATCGAACGCCACGTACAGAATCGCGTGGTGAAGCTGTTTCAGCAGTCGCTCGGCTATGAATATCTCGGCAATTGGCAGGATCGCCCGAATAACCGCAACATCGAAGAGGAGTATCTGCGTGCCTTTCTGCTCCGGCAGAGGTACAGCGACGATGTAATCACCAAAGCGCTGTTTGAATTGAACAAAGCGGCGGGCGATCAGAGCCGCGCGCCGTATTATGTCAACAAAGACGTGTATAGCCTGCTGCGCTATGGGGTACAGGTGCGCCCGGAAGTCGGAGAGCAGCACATCACGGTCAAGGTGATCGATTGGGAACACCCGGAAAATAATCACTTTGCCATTGCCGAAGAAGTGACGGTACGCGGGGAGAACACCAAGCGCCCGGATGTGGTGCTCTATGTGAACGGGATCGCGCTCGGTGTGCTGGAACTCAAGCGCTCGATTGTTTCCGTCTCGGAAGGCATCCGGCAAAATCTGGATAACCAGAAAAAGATGTTCATCCAGCCGTTTTATACGACGATGCAGTTGGTCATGGCGGGCAACGATACCGAGGGGCTGCGCTATGGCACGATAGAAACCACCGAAAAGCATTACCTGTCGTGGAAGGAAGATGGCGAGAAGGATGCTCCCGGCGGGCTGGATCAGGCGTTAACGCGGATGTGTAATAAGGCGCGTTTCCTCGAAATCCTGCACGATTTTGTGGTGTTTGATCGCGGCATCAAAAAGCTGTGCCGTCCGAATCAATATTTCGGGGTGCGTGCCGCGCAGGACTATATCCGGCGGCGCGAGGGCGGGATCGTCTGGCATACACAGGGTAGCGGCAAAAGCCTGACGATGGTCTGGCTGACGCGCTGGATCAAGGAGCACGTGCCGGGGTCGCGCGTCCTGATCATCACGGATCGCACCGAACTGGATGAGCAGATCGAAAAGGTGTTTGGCGGCGTCAACGAGCAGATTTATCGTACCCGCAGCGGGCAGGATTTGATCAATAAGCTGAATGCGACGAATCCCTGGCTGCTGTGTTCGCTGATTCACAAGTTCGGCGGGACAGAAGAGGGTGATCTCGCGCAGTACATCGCGGAGTTGAATAACAGCCTGCCTACCGACTTCAAGCCAAAGGGCGACATTTTTGTGTTCGTGGATGAATGCCATCGCACGCAGTCCGGCGACCTGCACAAGGCGATGAAGCGCATCCTGCCCAATGCGCTGTTCATCGGGTTCACCGGGACGCCGCTGCTCAAAGCCGATAAGCAGAAAAGTGTAGAGGTCTTCGGGAGTTATATCCATACCTATCGTTATGATGAGGCGGTACGCGATGGCGTGGTGTTGGATTTACGCTATGAAGCCCGCGATATTGATCAGAGCATCACTTCCCCGGCGAAGATCGATCAGTGGTTCGAGGCCAAGACCAAAGGGTTGAACGACATCGCGCTGGCGCAACTCAAACAAAAATGGGGAACGATGCAGAAGGTGCTGAGTTCGCAGGATCGGCTGCGTAAAATTGTGGCGGACATCCTGCTGGATATGGAGACGAAGGATCGGCTGCAAAGCGGGCGCGGGAACGCCATTCTGGTATCGAGCAGTATCTATCAGGCGTGTAAATTCTACGAACTGTTTTTGGAACACGGCTTTGATCGGTGCGCGATTGTCACCTCTTATCACCCTTCACCCAGAGATATAAAGGGCGAGGAAACGGGCGAAGGGCTGACCGAGAAACTGCGCCAATATGATATTTACGAAAAGATGTTGAAGGGTAAAGACCCGGACGAATTTGAGAAGGACGTTAAAAAGAAATTCGTTAATGAACCCGCGCAAATGAAGCTGTTGATCGTCGTTGATAAGCTCCTGACCGGGTTCGATGCGCCTTCCGCCACCTATTTGTACATTGATAAGCAGATGCGCGATCATGGTTTGTTTCAGGCGATTTGTCGTGTCAATCGGCTGGATGGCGATGATAAGGAATACGGCTATATCATCGACTATAAAGACCTGTTCCAGAGTTTGGAGCAGTCGGTGCAGGATTATACCTCTGGCGCGTTCGATGGCTATGCGCCGGAAGATGTGGCAGGGCTGCTGAGTAACCGCCTGCAAAAGGCACGCGAACGGCTGGATGAGGCACTGGAAGCGATCCGGGCGCTGTGCGAACCTGTCGCACCGCCGAAGGATACGCCCGCCTTCCTCGCGTATTTTCTCACTCCGGCGGGCAGTGAGCCGCAAACGGTCAAGGAGTATGAAGCCAAGCGCTTGCTGCTCTATCGGCTGACTGTCGCGCTGATCCGCGCCTATGCAAACTTGGCGAATGAAATGCCCGAAGCAGGGTATAGTGCTACCGAAATCGAGTCGATCAAGCGCGAAGTTGAGTTCTACGAAAAAGTGCGGTCGGAGGTCAGGATTGCCAGTGGCGATTACATCGACCTGAAGGTGTTTGAACCCGCGATGCGGCATCTGATCGATACCTACATTCGCGCCGAAGATAGCGAGAAGATTTCGGCCTTCGATGATATGACCCTGCTGCAACTGATTGTCGAGCAGGGCGCGGATGCGGCGATTAACGCGCTGCCTGCTGGGATCGCCGGGAGCGGTCAGGCTGTCGCAGAGACTATCGAGAATAACATCCGGCGCGTGATCACTGATGAGACGCCGAGCAACCCCAAATATTATGAGAAAATGTCAGCGTTGCTCGATTCCCTGATTCAGGAACGACGCGCCGAGGCATTGGATTATGAGTCGTATCTCCAGCGGGTTGCCGATTTGGCGACGCAAGTTAAAAAGCCGCCTGTCGCCCAATATCCACCTTCGTTGAATATGCCTGCACAACGCGCCCTCTACGATAATGTGGGAAAGAATGAGGCGCTGACGCTGGCACTTGATGCGGCCATCCTGCAAACTCGAAAAGATGGCTGGCGCGGTAATCGCATCAAAGAGAAGGAAATCCGCAACGCTATCCGCAGACATATCGACAATGAGGCAGAGGTCGAGCGCATTCTGGAGTTGGTCAGAAATCAAGCGGGGTATTAGCCTTGCACCAGATTGTGGTGAGCGATCTGATTGTTGATGTGGTGCGGAAGGACATCAAAAATCTGCATCTCGGCGTCTATCCCCCCGATGGGCGGGTGCGCGTCGCTGCTCCATTGCGGATTGATGATGAAGCGGTGCGGCTGGCGGTGATTTCACGCTTGGGCTGGATTCGGCGGCAACAGCGCAAGTTTGCCGATCAGGAACGACAGTCAGCGCGGGAGTATATCTCCGGTGAAAGTCACTATTTTCAGGGCAATCGCTATCTGCTTGAGGTGATCTATCAGGAAGGCAAACCGAGTGTCGTGATTGCCAACAATACACATCTGCACTTGATCGTACCGCCCGGTAGCGACAGAGTACAAAGGGAACGGGCGTTGCTTGGCTGGTATCGGAAACACCTGCGCGCCGCCATTCCACCGCTGATTGCCAAATGGGAATCTGTGATGAGCGTACAGGTTGCGGAATGGGGTATCAAGCAGATGAAAACCAAATGGGGAACGTGCAACATTGAGGCGCGCCGGATTTGGCTGAATCTGGAATTGATCAAAAAGCCTACGCGCTGTCTGGAATATATTGTGGTGCATGAAATGGTGCATCTGCTCGAACGGCACCATAATGAGCGTTTCACTACATATATGGATAGATTTTTACCAGCATGGCGCTTTCTCCGCGATGAATTGAACCATGACCCGCTCGGTCATCAGGAGTGGGAGTATTAGAGAAGCAGAATAGTGCCTGCAAATTGGTTTTGGAAACACGGTAAAAATAGATCGTGATCGTCGTTGTTTTCACAGTTGAGTGAGAATCAAATTTCTAACACTCCTCAGAGTCTGTGTTGAGGAATGACAAAAATTAAAATTACTTAGGAAAGGCACAAGCATTATTTGGAAAAATAATCTAAACTTATTCCAATATTCTATCGGGCGCTCACCTCTGGAGTTGCATTGTGATCTATTACCTTGTGCGTGTAGATACTTCTGGTAAGCAAAATTATATTTTTGGAAGTAACCGTTTAAAAGAAAATATAGGAGCCTCTCATCTCATCGCCGCCGTGACCGGAGCATGGGCGTTTGAAGCGGTTACGACCATTCCTGGGGCACGGCATAATATTGTTTTCCAAGAGGATGAGTATAGGCTCAACCCTAAAGCAGCCACTATCGAAAGGGATCAACTGGACATCGAAGTGATTTATTCCGGCGGTGGTAGTTTTCTGCTGCTGTTCAAAGAAAGGATTTTTGCAGTAGCGTTTACGGAAACACTGTCTCGGCGAGTGCTGGAAGAGTCACCAGGTTTACAGGTGTTGATCTCGCCACCACTGGAAATCAACTGGGAAAAAGATATTCTGCACCAAAAGATCAGCGAGAGTATCCGCATGTTAGGTGCAAAGCTGCGCGGCGCACTGCAATCGAGACCGCTGGCGGGGTTGGGCGTAACGGTAATGTGCAATTCGACGGGCTTACCAGCGGTGGGGATTACCCCGGCCCAAAATGGTGATCCCGGCTATATCGCGTCGCCGGAGATTTTCGGAAAATTGGACGCACTGGAACAAGCCAATCGCCGCCTCCGGCAGAGTGCCGTTTCGCCTGATCTGAAAAAATGGAATCGCGCTCGCGCCGGAGAGTATGAATTCCCGTTCGATATGGACAAAATTCCGAGTAGCAAGAAGGACTTCAACTACATCGCAGTGGTTCACATTGATGGCGATGGCCTCGGCAAGCAACTGATCGAACTCGCGGAAGCGTTTCCAAAAGCACAGCACAACCGTCAGTATTTAGGAGCATTACGCCAATTCTCGGATGAGGTAAACGGGATTTCACAGCGGGCGTTGCAGGAGACAGTAGATTATCTTGCTACTCAGCGGGATCAAAAACAACTTCCGATTCGTCCGCTCGTATTTGGTGGTGATGACGTTACGTTTGTGTGTGATGGGACATTAGGGCTGACTTTGGCGATCCAGTATCTGCGCGCTTTCCAGAGTGTTTCCGGCGGCAAAATGACAGCGTGTGCGGGCATCGCCATTGTGAAGACGCACTACCCATTCTCGCGTGCCTATGACCTCGCCGAAGAGCTTTGCGGGAGTGCCAAGAAATTCAAGAAAGAATACGAAATCAAGGGATGCTGTCTAGATTGGCACTTCGCGCAGAGTGGCTTGACAGGAGATATTGAATTTATTCGTGATCGTGAATATCGGGTCGCGGCAGGCAGTCTGACGATGCGTCCGGTAGCATTGATGGCGGAAACGGTTGTTCCCGATGGGCGCTCGTGGGAAACGGTTGAAGCCGGAATTCATGCGTTTAATGGGCCAGCCTGGGAAAACCGACGCAATAAGGTGAAAGCCATTCGGGATGCGTTGCGTTCCGGCCCACAAGCGGTTCAGCAATTTCGGCTCCAGTATACGGAAAATAACGAACTGTTGCCTGCTATTGCCCCCAACGATCAGACATGGCGCGAAACTGGATGGCGTGAAAGAGAGCACCGTGAAGGCGAGCGGCCTAAAAAGGGGTTGCCAAAAGAATATTGTGGCTATTTTGATGCGATTGAAGCTGCCGACTGGCATCTTGCCCTGGAAGGAAAATAAGCATGGCCGACTGGATGTTACGAGTCCGTCTCGTTAGTGATGCTACGTTCGGGCGTGGTGATGGCGTGGCAGGATTAGTCGATGCCGAAATTGAGCATGATACCGAAACCGGGTTGCCTTACATGCGTGGACGACAGTTGAAAGGGTTATTAGTCGAAGAGTGCGCGAATATCCTCTTTACTCTTGAGGGGATCGATTCGCCTGCCCATCCAGAAGTGCGGCAAGCGGCTCAAGACTTGTTTGGGCGTGGCGGCAGTGTTCAAGCTGATAACGCCAAAATGCACATCGGACATGCCACGCTGCCAGAGCGCCTCATTGCGGCGGTCAAACAAGAGATTGAAAATAGAAAAGTGAGCGCCCCCGCGATCCTCGATTCGCTGACAACCATCCGGCGGCAAACCGCAATGGACTACGGCACAGGAACCCCAGAAGACAAAACGCTTCGTTCCATGCGGGTACTGCTCCGCGAAACACAGTTGACCGCCCCTTTGACATTTGATATGCCAGCGGCGCTGGATAGCGCCGCACTGGTGTTGTTGGGCGCGTGTGCGGCGGCGGTGCGGCGTGCCGGTACGGGGCGTAATCGCGGACGTGGACGAATCAATGTGACCGTCCTTGATGCCGCCAGAAATGACCTAACCCCATCTCTCGTGGAATCCTTTGCTGCGTGGATAGGAGTAAATGAACAATGATCGCCTTTCGCTATCGAATAATGTTGCTCGAACCTGTTCTCGTGACAGCACTGGAAGGCGATCCTAACAGTTCGGTTTCCTATAAATATATACCAGGGAGCGTAATTCGTGGGGCATTGATTGGACGTTTCCAGCGCCAAAACGGTATCTCAAACGAGTCCGTGCGGACGGAAGGGACGACAGTCAGGGATTTGTTTTTTAATGGCGTCACGCGCTTTTTAAACGCCTATATTGTCAAAGATGAAATGCGCGCCCTACCAACTCCACAAAGCTGGCGTCGTACCCGCGACCTTGATGATCTTGAGCTATATGATGCCCTTGATCCACTCCGACCGGGAGCAAAAGGTGTCAAAAAACCATTTTTTGTGAATACTCCGAATGGCATCGAATTGATCGACCCCATTCAGCAAATTAGCGTGCATACGTTTCGGCGGGATCGGAGCTTGGGACGACCTGGACGCGGCGAAAATATGGGAACCGTGTATCAGTATGAGGCACTAGCCGCAGGTCAGGTCTTTGAAGGGTTAGTGCTGTGCGAAAAAAACTACGAAACTGACTTAGTTGATTTGCTGAATGGTGAATATTTTATCGGTGGCGCACGTAGTGCAGGCTATGGTCGAGTGAACGTCACATTACTCGAAGATCGCTCGCCGGAAATTAGCCATCAGAAAGGGGCACAAGGGCAGCTATCTCTGACACTGCTCAGTGACACCATTTTGCGAGATGACAATGGACAATTTACGACCAACCCCATTGCTCTCGAAAAAACGTTAATAGCGTTATTGCAGTTAGAGGCTGGTAAACTAACCCTAGAAAACTGTATCCTTAAAATGGGGATGGTCGGTGGCTTCAATCAGAAATGGGGCTTGCCGCTACCACAAGTTCCCGTCATTCAGGCGGGCAGTGTGTTCCGATTCCGTATATTTGACACACGCACCGCAGCAGAACTTGATGAAGCGGCTCAACAGGGTATTGGTGAGCGACATGTTGAGGGATTTGGGCGTGTCGCTTTTTACCATGCGGGCGGCAGTGTTGCCCCGGAGCGCGAGGATGCCGAGCTATTGATCAACGATACGTTTGATCTAGATGATGAATCTGGCGCGATTGCTACTTTCATGTTAGGACGGATGAGTCGTCAGCGGCTTCAAGCGAATCTAGTGGCGATTGCACAAGGAACTCCAGTGTCCGCGCACGGATTGAGCCGAGCACAGATTGGGCGAATGAGGACTGCGATTCGTGATGCTTTGGGCGAACCACAGGGAGCACGTCAGAAAATTATAGACTACATGGTAAGTGTCGAAAAGCGACAAAAAGCACGTAAACAGTTCGAGTCCGCCCGTTTCGGTGGGAAACGGCTATTCAATTGGCTCATTGATACCCTTGCGATTCAGTCCGAGGAGCAGTGGAAAAATGCAGTTGGGATCGGCTCAGGTGCAACAAACACCTTATTTGGTCTGACGGTTACCTATAACCCAGCTGAAAGGGATGAACTTCTGTTGATCCTAATCGACATTGTGCTGGCTCGTTTCGCTAAATTTTCGCAACCAGAGGAGGCATCATGAACCCGGTTATCAGCCAATATACCCACTATGAGGGCTTGACTGCGCGTGGGATCATTGGACGCATTGTTATTGAGGCCGATGTGCAATTACAAACACCAGCCCACTTCGGCAATGGCGATGCCGATGCGCTGACCGATATGCCACTGTTGGTAGACGCGCGGGATGGCAAATCTCCTTTGTTGACTGGCGCGTCAATTGCTGGTGCATTGCGTAGTTATGTGACGGACTGTGTAGGAAATAACAACTACGTACAGCGTTTATTTGGCCCACAACGTGAAGCAGAACGTGATCAAGAGACGGACGCGCCGCAAAGCAGCCTGATCATTGATGATGCGTTAGGGGTAAATTACGGCACTGAACTGCGAGATGGGGTTTCGATTGATGCTAAAACACGGATGGCTGCTGATGACCATCTATTTAGCCAAGAATTGTGGCAGGCTGGAACAATGTTTACCTTGCGCTTTGAACTGCTGATTCATATCAACGATGTAGATCAGGATGAATTACTGGGACATTTTGCAACGGCGCTTGATGGTTTGCAAAATGGGGCGATCACGTTGGGCGCACGTAAATCGCGAGGCTTGGGACGTATCGCGGTCTTAGGTTGGCGTCGTAAGGATTTTGACCTAAGAACTCCTCAAGGACTGGTGGAATGGCTGGTATTGGGAACACAGGCTATCAGCGACACCGCTGGGCAGGATGCTGGAAATACACTGTCCGATATTAATTTGACCGCAAGCGCACAGCCATCGGGTGTATTAACAATCGACGCATTTTTTCAACTGCGACGTTCGCTGTTGATCCGTACTGGCGGAAGCGATGCTAAAGCGCCAGATATGGTGCATCTCACAAGCCGATTTCGACGTACCGAAGATAAGATAGATATCTACCCAATTCTTTCTGGTACAAGCCTGACAGGCGCATTACGTGCCAGAGCCACCAAAATTGCCAACACAATAGCTGCCAGAACAGACGATCCGCACACTCAAGAGCTGATATATAACATGTTTGGCGTTATGAAAGGTGAAACCAAATTAGGTAGCCGACTGCGTGTCGAAGAACATGTCGTTCAGAATGTCCAAGACCAATTGGTACAAAACCGGGTCAGCGTTGATCGTTTTACTGGAGGCGCAAAGGACGGCGCGCTATTCAACCAGCAACCCCTTTTTGCCACACCAGAGACTACAGTACATGTGAAATTACGTCTTGTTTCTCGCGGAATGAATGCTGCCAACGATTCTGAAATTGGGCTGTTAATGCTTCTCTTGAAAGACCTTTGGACTGGGGATTTGCCACTCGGTGGCGAAAGCAGTGTTGGACGAGGACGCCTCTTGGGGAAACATGCGACTTTGACCTTTACACTATCAAAAAGTGATCCACCGTTAGTTTGGACAATTACCGAAACCGAAAATGGGTTGACAATCACCGGAGATGCCGACGCTCTCAATCACTGCGTAGCTGCCCTCAATATACATTTAGGAGCGCGTCAATGAAACGCACTATTGTTCCTGTCACAGAATACTACTCTACCGAACGCTGGACAGAACCAATCACACTTCAAGCGTTGCAAACTGAGGCTGTTTCGATGGGTGCAAAATATCTGTTTGCCCATGCCGATGATGGTGTAATCTGGGGACGTGTCGAAGAACATCAGATCATTATACCAGCGACAGAAGGGGAATCTCTGGTGGAATCTTTGAATGAAACCACTTTACAGCAACTATGGTTGTTTGGGGTATCAGGAGAAGCATACTTCTGGCGTAATGCTGAGGGGTGGCAAGTCCGCCGAGTTCGGAGTAACCACCAAACCCATGAGGGCAAACCGCTGACGCAAGCCATCGACGAAAAATACTTGCTCTATGGCACTCACTCTGCGGCTTTTGCAGAAGGTTTCACTCTTGTCCAAGATGGCGAACAGGGATTGCGCTACGCATTTCCACAACACATTGAATTTGATACCAAAGACGATGGATTACGCCTATGGCTTCGAGTACGCCAATATGTGTCAACGAATGATGACGGCTTTTCACAAATCTTTTTTTCTCGCTTGGTTTCGCTGGAGGTAGCGCCAAATGACGAACAATAATAATCGTGGGGAATCCCACGCTCCCTATAATTTTGTTCCCTTGCCGGAAAAGGTGATTTATGTGGAGCCGCCCCCAAGTCATGATGCCTTTCACAATGAGCGTCATACCGGGTATATCGATGTGACGTTAGAAACGCGATCCCCTCTTTACATTCGTGGGCCACTGATAAAAGAACAATTTGAGCAGGGGGGCGAAGGGGCAGAGAAAAACAATCCCGCATTTTTCCATACAGGCACTCCAAACATTCCAGTAATTCCCGGTAGTAGCTTGCGCGGAATGCTCCGCAATATTTTTGAGGTGATAACCTATAGCAAATTACAGTCTGTCTCCAATAAACAGTTATTCTTTCGAAGCGTTGATAATTCTTCTATTGGCATTGCTTATCGAAGCCGAATGGTAGGCAACAGCGAATTCGGAAATAAAGTCGAAGGGGGTTTTTTGCGCCGGGATAAAGAGAGTGGCGATTATGCAATCCTAAAATGTCGAGTCGCCCGTGTCACCCGCGAAACCATACGGTACCAAAGCTCAGGGCCGAATAGTACCCCACCTTGGGAAGGGACATATTTCCAGCATCAGGTGGTATGGGTGCGTTTCGGCAGTAAAGCACACTTGATCGAACAAATTTCGGCGAATGAACAGCCGGGATGGTCAAAAGCCATGCTCATTCTGACTGGTAACGCACCGCAGAAAAAAAAGGAATTTGTGTTTCTTTTTCCTGAGACTGGCGCAGAGGAAATCTTGGTTCCAGACGCGATCATCGAACGTTTTCATGATGACGATCAGATTACTCAATATCAAGAAAGAGCCTTCCCAATAAACAAACCACGAGCCAATGGGCGTACCCGTAAAGGTAACTTGGAAACCAACTCTAACAATCTAGGCGATCCGGTATTTTTCCTGCGCGAGGAGTCTGATAAAGGCGAACGTACCTTAACTTTCATTGGACGGGCGCAGATGTTTCGTCTACCTTACACCTATACTCCGCTCGATTTTGTACCACCTGAGGTGCGTAATCCAGATCGCTGGGATATGACCGAGGCTGTATTTGGACGTATTCCACCTAAAGTCAAATCCAGTCTAGAAAAACGCAAATCAGCTGGACAAGCTGGACGAATATTTATCACGGATGCAACCCTTGAAGACGGCCAAGAAAACAATCTGTGGTTGCCGGGCGTTCCAGCCAGTGGGTTCCATCCCAAAATTCTTTCTACTCCTAAGCCAACAACTTTCCAACACTATCTGGAACAGCCAGAAAATGTTACCAAAAACAAGCTCAAACATTATGAAGATAAACCAGATCGGCGCGATCTTCGTCTGCGCGGACACAAGTTTTACTGGCATCGAGGAACGCAAACCCAAACCACTCTCAGTTTTACTGAAGACGTAGAAAAATTTAAAACGCAGCTGACGCTGATCCGCCCTCTGCGCGCTGGACTGACCTTCACATTTCGTGTCTATTTTGAAAATCTGGACAATGTGGAACTTGGGGCACTGCTCTGGGCAATTCGGCTACCCCATGCACAGCGTGACTGTTGTCATTCGCTCGGCATGGGAAAACCACTGGGAATGGGTGCCGTCAAGTTGTCAGCGGATTTGACGCTCACTAAAAGAACGGAGCGTTACGCTACACTGTTTAACAACAGTGGCACAGACTGGGAAATCCCAATCCGTTCCATCAATGTTGCCAAACTTGAAGCTGTTTTCGAAGAATTCATTGGCACGAGTGTCAAAACACCATTTCAAACGTTGTGTACCACCGGGCGAATCGCAGACTTGCTTACCTTGTTAGAATGGAAACCAGAACTTTCTGCACTAGAGAAAGCTGAACGCGAATACATGACACTGGAAGAATTTCGCTATCGTCCAGTTTTGCCCACTGTACGGAATATGGGCAAAAGGCGCTAGGCTATTTCATAGGAGCAATATCGTGGGGAATTACATTTTTCTGAGTCATGCCCACAAGGATGTAACCTTCGTTGAGGATTTAGAGAAACGGCTCAACAATCGACATATTCGGACTTGGCGGGATTTATCAGGCATCAGTGCGGGCGCACCCTTTGAGCCAGTCATCAAACAGGCCATTACTGAAAGCCAAATTGTTTTGGTGGTTATTTCCGAGGCTTCGTTGAAATCAGATTGGGTGACTCGTGAAATCCAAATGGGGTTGGATGCTGGCAAGACAATAATTCCATATCTATATGATGTTGGAATGTGCAATCTTCCCGAAAACCTTAAACACTTAAATGCTTTATCCCATCATTCACCAGCCGATTTTGAGCGACTCGTTGGCGACATCAAAAAGGATCATTCAGAAGTTTGTGTTTCCGATGATCTCGTGGGGCAAACTTTGCTTGGAAATGAGAATATCACCTTCAGTCAAGCTGCGGTACAAGTGCGCGCTCCATTGGGGAAAATGATTGCCACTTTTGGCCCCGACGAAAAAGAAGTTCCGCTGATAGGCATTCCACTACAGAGAACGTTACACTGTGAGACCTATTTGATAGGGCGAGCCAATGATACTCTTGAATGGCGTTCTATCATTCAAATGGGGCTGCAGATCACTCAAAAAGTGGATACTACTTTTCCGGTAGAAGTAGCGGGTTTTCTCTTCAGTGAGCACGGGCGAGATTTTCCGCTTCGGCTTATTCTTGTACGGGGTCCCTCTCAAATAGCACGTACTGAAGGCTCGGCACCTAGTTTACAGTTTACGTTAGGAGCGAAGGAAGAGTGGTCAGAGGTGATCTCAGCCGCAGAGAACGCTATCCACCTATACCATGAGGGGCGTAGAAGTCCTAGCATTCACCTCTTCCCTAAAGGCCCTGCACCAGTATTTTATGGATTAGGGGCTAGGTTAGGACGTTTTTACAATGTGACGGCCTATCAGTTTCATGGCCCGAGAGCCACCCCACAATATACCCCAGTTGTAACCAGTCCCTAGCTCTATGCGATTAAGCTGCTATTACAGCTGCTTAGACATCAAAACGCTCACTTGTTTATTTATTATCAAACAAGTGAGCGTTTTTTTGAACCCAACACGCCCTTACGAGCCGAAATTGTGAATCTCAAAATTCTGGCACTAAAGTTTCAATCTCCATGACGGGGCGGGCGCTTTCACGCCCCATTGACCGATACTCAGGTGATTACGATATCAGCGGTTTCAATCCCCATGACGGGGCGGGCGCTTTCACGCCTACCACAAGACCAACGCGAAATGCTGGGGAATTATGTTTCAATCCCTATGACGGGGCGGGCGCTTTCACGCCCTGCATATGCAGACTCTCTCGAAGTGGCTGAATCAGCGTTTCAATCCCCATGACGGGGCGGGCGCTTTCACGCCTGTGAGCTTCATCTTGACCTCGCTCATAACACACAGTTTCAATCCCCATGACGGGGCGGGCGCTTTCACGCCGGGATGAAAAACCCTGTTACCGTATCCTACGGAAATGTTTCAATCCCCATGACGGGGCGGGCGCTTTCACGCCTGGCTCCAAGGAGGACCATCATGGTCAAGCGTTTTCGTTTCAATCCCCATGACGGGGCGGGCGCTTTCACGCCGCTAACTGCGCCTACCCTGAACAAAGAGTAGAGTGGTTTCAATCCCCATGACGGGGCGGGCGCTTTCACGCCTCGTTCATGAAATCGGCCACTGCGTGGCCACTATCCTGTTTCAATCCCCATGACGGGGCGGGCGCTTTCACGCCGGCAAGGCTGCAAATAAGGTAGCTGATGAAGAGATGTTTCAATCCCCATGACGGGGCGGGCGCTTTCACGCCCGAAGCCGAGAGCTAATGAGGGCCAGAGCCTGGCCGTTTCAATCCCCATGACGGGGCGGGCGCTTTCACGCCTGGATGCTACCTCCAGTGTAGCTCCTGAAGATACAGTTTCAATCCCCATGACGGGGCGGGCGCTTTCACGCCAAACAAGTTTTGAGTTGGCAACCAAAGTAGTAAATCGTTTCAATCCCCATGACGGGGCGGGCGCTTTCACGCCCAGAATCAAATCCTCGCTTCCCGATGCTCCAGTCGAAGTTTCAATCCCCATGACGGGGCGGGCGCTTTCACGCCATGAGCCTGAACTGGTCCAAGCTGGGCGTCGATTGGTTTCAATCCCCATGACGGGGCGGGCGCTTTCACGCCCGAGAATCGCACTGTTGGGTTCGTCATGGCGACGGTTTCAATCCCCATGACGGGGCGGGCGCTTTCACGCCCTGAAGTTTAGGAGACTTCTAGTCAGGCGAAATAAGTTTCAATCCCCATGACGGGGCGGGCGCTTTCACGCCGAAGATGCGTCCATTATCTTCTACTACAATGGAGAGTTTCAATCCCCATGACGGGGCGGGCGCTTTCACGCCTAAAGCAATCCTTGATGATACCTTCCTGCCTAAATTGTTTCAATCCCCATGACGGGGCGGGCGCTTTCACGCCCTTGGATTTCTTGGTGGAAGCG
>CAYSOC010000065.1:0-33157 GCA_964432445.1 uncultured Anaerolineaceae bacterium | reverse complement strand
AGATAGCGCCCTTCGATTTTGGCGGCGCGATAAATTTTTTCCATTGATATTTGTGCCGTGACCTGCCCGTTTCGATCCACATAGGCAATACGCGGCACACGATGACTTTTGGCGCGGAGTTCCGGGATAAGATTCATGCGATTGGCAACATCCCAACCGCTCCCTGCAAAATCAATCAGATAGCCATCGGTACGAATGCTCGGCGCTTTTTCGATAACAACAGGCGTGTGTCCGTGTTGCTGTAACCAATAGGCCAGTGTCAACCCACCAATTCCCGCACCAGAGATTAATATTTTCATTCTATTCATCCTTTCCTGTTAACGAACATCATGCTTTAGCAAACCCTGTAACATGAGTTCCAACGCATGGTCAAGCTGATATTGAAACTCCTGTGGCGTCAGGACGGTGAGACCAACAATCATGATGCCTTCCATAAAACTGATCAGGCTAATCGCTGCACTATCAGCATCGGAGGGCGCAAACTCCCCCTGATCGATCCCCTGCTGAATCACTTTTGCGATCCGTTCCCGGCAAAACACAAAGAACGCTTTCATCCGTTTCATTAAGGAATCTTCGCGCAAGGCAAGCGCATATAGTTCGAGCGAATGCGGCAAGTCGCTATCCGATTGTGTCCCTTCCGGTTGAAATATCCGGTGCAAGGTATCGCTTGCCGTTCCAGGTTGCGCTAGTGCTGCCTCAATCGCCTGCATCTGCCCATTCAGGATGTAGTCATAAAGCGCTTCCAGAATTTCACTTTTGTTCTTGAAATGCCAATAGACGCCGCCCTTACTGATGCCGGATTCCTTCACAACATCGTTCAAGGTGATGTTGGCAAAGCCCTGTTCATTGAGCAACCGGATTGCTGTTTTCAGAATTTGTTCGCGTGTATCCGTCATAATTTCTTTCACAGACCGACTGGTTGGTTTGTGATAAAGATAAGCGAAATTCAAAATATTGTCAATATAGGTTGGGCATGAAACAGGAAAATTCGGGGATGGGAAAAAGAAAGGACGGGCAGAGACCCGTCCATTGCAAACAAGCGAATCGGGTATTACCGTTCGCGGCGTGGACCTTTGCGGAACGAGGGCAATTCAATGATCTTGCCCGCTGGCGGTGGATTGGCAGGTTCATCCTTCGTGAGCAAGCGCGGCGTTGACGGAGGCGGTGCATCGGTCAATTTGTTGATTGGTGCGCCCATACCGGGATTCACAGGAGCATTCTCCAGAACACGCTCAACTTCCTCGCGGATACGGCCCAAACGCTCTACCGCCTGATTGCCGCCTTGCGCCCCCAAATCGTCAATCAACACATCGATCCATTGCAGGAGTTCCGGGCCATAGCTGGCAGCCTCAGCCTGAATAACTTCCTGTGTCTGCTCGAACGACTGATAGGTCATCAGTTTATTAATGAACTGAATTGCTGGCGGGGCGCTCGTTTGCAGAGCAGCAACAATCTTTTCAAAGACGGTTTTGAGCCGTGCTGCTGTCGCAATGTCGCGTTGCTGCTCCGCTGCCTGAATATTGGCTTGCAGGAAGGCGAGAAAGGTATCATCGAACAATTCGAGGCGTGATTCAATAGCGGCGTCCAGATTGTCGCTGGCAAGCAACCCGCGCAGCGCATCAGAAGCACGGCGCAACACTGCCTCATTCTGCTGATCAATTACGCTTGAGAGTTCGGTCAGACGCCTGTGAACGTTTTTCAGATGTGTTTTCTGGTCAGCGTCAGTTTCATTTTCGATACGTTCGGCTAGCAACTGGAAGAACTGCGTATCCATCGCTGTGTGCGCCAGACCAACCGCTACCTGTAGCTTCTCGTCATCTTCCCACGCAAGTTCGACCATCAGATCGAGCAGCGTATCGCGCGTGACGCCCGTACCGAGCGCGTTCAGGCGTTCCGCAACTTCCTGAATCAAATCCTGCTGTTTGGCCTGATTCGCCATCGCTTGTTGACCCCACGAAGAGAGTTGAACCAGTTGATCACGGATAGCAACAACTGCCTGGGCTACGTCCTCGCGTCCAGCGGCAAGGGTCTGTTCGGCAGCCGCCAGCATGAGCGCGAAAAATTCCGCGTCCAGCTTGTCATCATACTGCTTTACCATCTCTTCAATCTGTTCGGGTGGTGTGGAGAGGAATTGCTCAACAAGTTTCATCTTGTCGCGCTGTGCCTCGATCATCTCCTTTGTGACACCATCCCCTTCGAGGATAATGTCAATCAACGCTTGGCGGGTGAGCGCCTGCTTCGGCGTGAACAGATAGCCTTTGCGTTTTTCCTGCGGCAGACTGTTTTGCACAGCTGTGGTGAATGTGCCGATCACACGTTCCATTTCCGTCTTGGGCAGATTCAATTCCATCGGAACATGGATCACCAGCAATTGCTTGTCGGCGTCGTGATAGGCAATCGGCGTCGCCAGCGGCGCGACGAACCCGCAGTTTGGACATTGCGCCACATTCAAACGCCCGGAAAGCAGGCGCGACTTCGCAGTAGGATCAAGGCTTACGTCGATAAGCTGCTCGATATTCGCGGGGAAGCGCGTGCCGCAGTTCGGGCAGTTGATTGTTGTCGTCGGCATACTCAATTACTCCTGTTATTGGTCATGCGCGGCGAATTGCTGCCGCGCGGCACGAAATAAAATTGCTACGGTTGCTCTCTGGGGATGGTGAAAGTGAAAGTCGATCCTTTGCCGGGTTCGCTCTGCACGCCGATTGTCCCGCCATGCGCCTCTACAACAGCGCGTGCGAGATATAGCCCGAGCCCCGCGCCCTGCGTTTTACGGCTCAGGGTGTCATCGACGCGGAAGAAACGCTCAAAGATACGTTCCTGATCGGCCTGTGAAAGCCCAACACCCTGATCTTTCACCGACACTTGCACTGCCCGATCATCAAATGTCCCGTTGATCGTGATTTTGCCGCCATTGGGCGAATATTTGATCGCGTTACCGATCAGGTTATCCAGTACCTGACGCAGACGGGTTTCATCGCCTTGCACGCTTGGGAAGTTCGACGGAAAATGCAGCTTCAGAGTGTGTTTAGGGGCTTGCGTTTGCAGGCGTTCAACCGAACGACTCGCTAGCTGATCAAGCTGCACCTCACGGATTTGCGTCAGGCGCATCCCTTCGGCCTGCAATTTCGAGGCAGCAAGCAGATTTTCAATCAGTCCGGTGAGCCGATCCGCTTCTTCCTCAATAACCGTCAAACTTTCCTGCATCGTTTGCTGATCCCACTCGGCATCGTCACGGCGCAATGTTCCCGCGTATCCTTTGATGAGCGCGACAGGTGTTTTCAACTCATGCGAAACAACCGAAATAAATGTGGATTTGAGTTGTTCGGCTTGCCGGAAATTGGAAATATCGCGCAGGTTCGCAATGATGGTTTTGAGTTTGCCCGTTTCATCGGTCAAGGCTGCGTAGGTAATGGCGACGCTCACCAGACCGCTATCGGGGCGCAATAAATCCCCTTCGGCGTACAGTGTATCGGGAACATCTGGATTTTCAGACTTAGGCCAACCACGTTCAAGCGCAACTGATAGCCATTCACCCTGATCAATTCGCTTCCAGTGAATCACCGTATCATGGGATTGACCGAGCGCCAGTTCCGGTTGCCAGCCGCAAATGCGACCTGCTGCGTTGTTACAGCGCTGAATTAAACCGGAAGCGTCCATAATAATCACGCCGTCAGCACTGTGTTCGAGGATAGCCGCCAACCGCAATTGTTCTTCGCGGACACGCTGATACAACCGCGCGTTGTGTACCGCGATTGCCGCCTGATCGACGAAACTTTGCAGGATGGATTGATCGTTGATGTTCGCCTGCGCCTGATATTCGCGGAACAGGAACACGACACCAACAACTTCGCCAAGCATAATCATGGGGAGCGCGATCACCTGACGCAGGCGACGATCCAACGCCTGCGCAACCTTGATCATGCGCTGTTCCATTTCTTCCACGCGCAACCCACGTTTATCTGTACTGAGCAGGTTTTCGAGCAAGGGGGCAAACAGCGGGACAGCTTCTATCGTCACGCCGAAGCTGGCGCTGGCATGAAAGGTTTGTTTGTCATCTTCCAGGAGAGCAATCAGGCCGACCTGCGCCCCAAGCATGGAGGCGGCAGCTTCGAGGATGCGTAATAAGACCTCTCCAACGTCAAGCTGGCTGGTCATAGCGCGCGAGATTTCGAGAAGATAATCACGCTGGCGCACGCGGAAATCGGGCAAAAGCATCATCGGAACGATTGTATCATGGATGCTTTGCTTTTGATCCGACCCACGCTGATTTCTTGCAGGGTTCTAACACCTCGCAAGATGGGTTTAATGATTGCGAAATCGAATATCTATTATCAAAATTTCAAGTCGTAGGAGGCGCTGATAAAGGAGCAATTAAATGAAGTATTTTTAATTTATGGAGCAAATCCAATAAAGCATTGTATTTACTCCAGCCAAGACCAGCTGTAGCTACCATTTTTTGATACTCTTCTGGAATCGACTTGTATCTTTCCAAACTAATTCCTTCCTGTAAGATATTGCTTATAATCTCTGGATCGATATGCAAATCTGTAGTCAGAAAAGGTGGATTTCTGGGGGCAAATAGCTCACCAGTTAACCCCAAACAGGTTTCCAAAGCATGATCAAATTCAGCCAGAGAACTTTCGATTCTTTCATTGTATAACCGTCGTTCAAGATTATTGCGATATGCAAAATATATATCAAAGCTTCCAATAACATTTAGAAAGATACGACCATTGATTGTTCCATCACAATAGTGGTAAACATTATCAAAGTTAATCCATCTCCAAATGTGTTTTAGATGCTCAATATCGGAGTTGTGGGTTTCTGTGAAAATTTCAGAAGGATATGGAGAGTGTTCCGATAATCCTCGGAGATAATCTGCAAAATTATCTCGGAAAGAAGTTAAATCTCCGATAGTTTTGGTGGTATGTCTTTCCTGCACTAACTTCTTTAGATTTTCCTGACGTCCAAGTGTCTCTCCTTTCTTTTTTAGAATTTCAGGAGAGGTTTTATTCAAGATGGTATCGGGTAAAATAAATACCCCTATCTCTCGATTAGTGTCAAAGGCTGTAGTATATTCAAATTCTGTATAACTTTGATTCACTGAATCTGCAATTGAGCCATAAAAAGGACCAAATAGTCCAACGTACACGGAACAAGACAAAACTTTTTCTTTACATTCTTCAAGGGATGATTGCGTATTTGGTACGAAACCACTCATTTCGACAGCTATCCACTTTTTATTAAACTCTTTATTTTCAATGATTTCTTTAGCCGCCAAACGATATTCGCGCGTTCCTACATCATCGGTGCTACTCAAAAAAATTCGTTGCCGGCGTTCGATTATGGGTAATGTACTCATTGATAATTTCCTGATAGTCTATACTCTTGTATGAAATCCGGGTAATCTAGCGGCTAACCCGGATTTTATCAGAAAATTATCCTTGCCTAGTGCATATTGTCAAGTCTTCGACAATACGCTTGGCTATCTAATCTCCTGTTCCGATTTGGTCTATATTTGCACTCGTCGTTCCGGGTTGCACCAATAGGCCGTTCAGGTTGGCCTGTGACTGGTCATAAGTGGCACTTGTCCAGTGTCCAGCGATGGGGTAATCACCCGCCGAACCGAACGCAAAACCGAGATTTGCCGTACCGTTCCCGGTTGGGGCGTTGCGCAACGAGAACGTACCATTCAACAGATAGCCGATACCGCTTACACCGTCGGCATTCCAATCACCAATCACCGGACGTAGATTATTATCATTTGCAGGGCCAAAGTCCGCGAATCCGTCATCGACAATGATGCCGCTGGCAGTACCGTTGTTGGAGAGATACCAGCGTCCCAGCGACGGACGGAACACACCCGGTCCATCGTAGCCATCGCCATCCCAATCACCCGCGAAACCTCTATCGCCGGGGTTGCCGAGGATCATGAAGTAGTCGCTGAACCCGGTGGTCAACTCGCGTTTGAGATAGATAATCCCGTTCGATGGGCGAAATACGCCAACCCCAGTGATCGTCATTGTTGGGTCCCAGCGTCCAGCTATCGGAGTATCGTTCGGATTACCGAGGACAAGGGATTTATCCGGCGATCCGGTACTATTGGTGTTGCGCAGATAGAAAACACCTGTCGTCTGATCATAGCCGCCAAGCGTATCCACGCCATCGCCATCCCAGTCGCCAACCACAGGCTGCCACGTACTACCGCCGTAGGTGGCGTTGATTTCGGCTGCGCTACTGTCGTTGGCAGTATTGAGCGCCCATGCCCCGGTGCTGCTGCGGAATATACCAATCGTATCAGTGCGCGTGATACACTGCTTATTAGAAATTGATTGAGCCTGGAAATCCAGTGTTGCTGTGAGGTTGGCGGTAGCGCTTGCCGAAACGTTCACCAGAGATGAATTCCAGCTAAATCCTGCTTTGAGCGCCTTTGGATTCGGCGCGGCGACTGACCCGGTGCTGGTTGTCACATTCACATTGCCGGGGATAGTAATGTTAGACCAGAGTGTGCCGTTGCTATCCTTGTTCACGTAGTAGCCAACGAAGATTTTGTTATTTGCAGATGAGCAAACGGCATTGGCGGTGAACACCAGCCAGGGATTGGAAGTTGGAACTGATGGTCCAAAACATACCCCCGGCCCGCCGTTGCAGCCCCACCAGTTCCGCAACGCATTCACGGTTGAGCTTGTCGGATACAGCGGTCCCATGATTGCATTGAAATTCACATCGGCATTGATCCGGGTGAAGTTCAGACTGTCGCTGGCAATCGTCCCCAAACGGTTGTAATTCATGGTGATCTTGCCCGGACCGACAGCACCATTGGCAACAAAAATGCTCGTTCCAGTGAGGGTGTTACCCTGCATCAATACATTACCCGCAATATTGCTGCCTGCCTGAAGATAGATGTTATCTCCAACATTATTCAGGATATTGGCGTTGTTGATGGGACCAGTATCAGAGACGGCCACAATGCGCCCCCAATCAGGGTTACCGGGAGGATTGGGAGGATATGGGCCATTGATTGTGTTGTCTGTAATCGAGAATGTCCCGGCGTGAGTCGTCGCAACGTTATAGACGATGAAGTGAGTCGGGTTACGGTAGATGCTGGCAACTGCGTCGTTGGCTCCGGTAAACGTATCGAACACAATTCCGAAGCGCCCGGTGTTATCGCCCACTCGGATTGTAGTATTGCTGGAAAAATGATTGGCACGTACCGTGACCACTGTGCCATCAACACTGCCTTTATAGGTCAGGTTGTTGTTTTGAACATTCAGATCGGTTCCGGTGAAATCGCCCCGGAAACCAACCTCGACATTTTCGCCTGTGTTGCCGTTAACGTACAGACTACCAGACATAGAGTTACTAAAACTGGCATCTGCATCAAAGGTGATGCACGCGATCTTATCAGCAATGTTATTGGAGAAAGTAATGTTCCCGCTGATGTTGCCGTGTGTATTCGTATCAACAGTGACATTCAGGCCATGCGATGTATTGTTGACCTGATTATTGTTGAATGTGATATTCCCGGTGATATTGCCCGCACCTTTGAAAGTCTGCCCGCCGCTATGCGTGATACCAACATTGACCGTATCCTGAATATTGTTGCCATCAAGCGTTACATTAGCGCCGAGAGTTGCCGTCCCTGTCGTGGCAACATTGGCGAACACATTGATTGCGCCAACGGTATTGCCCTGTATGGTGATTGTGCCGTTGATATTTTTGCCATCTGCGCCGAGGATTGACAGGTCGCAATAGAAACCGCTGCACGATTGCGTTTGCGGTAGTTTATTGTTGACAAACTCCAGCGTGGCGTTGAGGTCTGTCGTCGGTTGGACGTATAACCCTTTGGCAGTGATATTTTGCATCCGCACTTTGGTGGTGACATTGCGGACGATAATCGCATCGGTGATTGTGAAATCCTGAATGATCAGGTTATTGGCAGTCGCAACCTGCAACGATGGCAACGTAATTGTTCCATTGCTGTTATTCCCCTTGAGCGTTAGGCCGGAGGTGACGAAGGCATCGGAGAAAGCAAGGCCATAGTTCATATTTTCCAGTACGATTAGCGTATCGCCCGCTGTGCTGGCGTTGCCCGCCGAAAGGATTGAGGTATAGCATGGCGTGAACGCCGGGAAGTTTGCACAATGACCGGGATTCACCACATAGCGATTCGTAGCGGCGTGTGCCGGGCGCACAACCAGAAACATCATAGAAATTGCAAGGAACGCGATGAGGCTGAAAATAGTCGTAGGGAATTGCTTTTGACGCGACATGAAGACTCTTTCCTCAATGATTTTTGGTGAATGATCGATGCTTCGTAAAAAATAAATATGTCGTAAAAGCGCTGAGTATCACGTTTTGCTTGATCGAATTGTAGGGCAAAACGTGTAATTGCGTTAGAGTACGTGGGTAATAGTAGACTAACAATCCGGGGAAAAACGCCGGGATGTTTCTCAACCGAAACTTCTCCCGGCGGGTTGAACAGAGAATGAATTAACGTTTTTCGAGAGGTTTGGCGTTCCCAAAAACGACCTTCGGTCCGTTGACCGGGGCTGCCCATTTCGCCGCGTTTGCAATCACACGCTGTACATCCGGGTGGTGATAGGTCGGGTAGGTTTCATGACCGGGGCGGAAATAGAAAACCTTGCCCGCACCACGACGGTAGGTACAACCGGAACGGAACACCTCGCCGCCAGTGAACCAGCTTACGAAAATCAATTCATCTGGTTCAGGAATGTCGAAACGTTCGCCGTACATTTCTTCTCTATCGATCTCGATAGTTTCACCAAGCCCTGCTGCGATAGGATGCCCCGGCTCCAACACCCAGATACGCTCGTGATCGTCGGCTTCACGCCATTTCAGATCACAGGTTGTACCCATCAGAGTTTTGAAAATCTTGGAGAAATGCCCGGAATGCAGGACGATCAAGCCCATGCCTTCCAGAACGCGCGCCCTTACCCGGCTCACGACTTCATCGGAAACTTCGCTATGTGCGAGGTGTCCCCACCATGTCAAAACATCGGTGTTAGCAAGTACCTCGGCAGTCAGGCCATGTTCCGGTTCATCGAGTGTCGCAGTGCGGACGGTGAAATCACCAGTTTTGCGCAACCCTTCGGCAATCGCCTCGTGCATCCCGTTTGGGTAAATTTCCTTGACTTTGGGGTTCTTCTTTTCGTGGCGGAATTCCCCCCAGACAGTCACGCGAATGGTCAAGATAGATTATTCCTTTCTATTCATCAAGCAGGCGCTGACGCTGCACAATACCCTGAATGTGTTCCAGCGCCTTCAGGAAACTGGCGCGAAAATCCGGTGATACATCATCGGGTAAATCGACAGTTTCCATTTCGTCCTGTTTTTTTGTCAGTTTGAAGTTGAGCGCGTTCAGGTTTTCAATATTTTCGAGCGCCTGAATCGCCCAGCTATAGGCCGCATATGTGCCTGTATTTGGTGTGCTTTCGTCGAGCAATTCGCTCAACTGATCAATCAGATTCATGCACGTTCCTTGATAAACAATGGCGCGTCAATATTGCTGGTGAATTGCCCTGCACGATATGCTTCGAGTGCCAGACGCGCGGGCTCAAAAATTGGTTGCGGCACTGCTTCCGGCGCGAACCAACCCCATGAATCCATTTCCTCCGGTTGTATCACCGCTGGCTCACCCGCAACAATACGCCCAATCAGATGTATGTCGATATAATGCCGATCATAACGAATAATATTATTGACGCACAATAAGCGCAGTTCGCCTATCTCGATACCCGCTTCTTCGCGGGTTTCACGCCTGGCACAATCGGTAACACTTTCGCCAAAATCCAGATGTCCGCCACACCAACCCCAGGTATGCTGACCGTGTGCGTTTGGGCTGGTGCGCCGTCCGACTAGAATTTGCCCGTTGTCATTCAGAACCAGAACACCGACGCCAATGCGCGGAACGCTGTACAGTGAATCGCTCAACCTGTCGCGGCTCCATTTTCAACCGAAATATTCAGCGCTTCACCCTCAACCGAAACGCTGATTACCGTTCCCGGTGGATATTGATTTTCCAGCAGATAGGGGCTAATCGGGCGTGTCAGCAAGCGTTCCACAGTACGTCGCAGCAAGCGTGCGCCCCGGCTCGGCTCGAAGCCATGCCGCAGAATGAGCGCTTCCGCTTCTGGCGATAGATTCAAGGTCAAATTCCGCTCTGCCAGCCGTTCGCGCAATCCTTGCAGTTGAAGATCAAGGATGCCATGCACTGCCTCTACATTCAATGAATTAAAGACAACGACCTCATCCAAACGTCCTAAAAATTCTGGTCTGAAGAATTTTTTAAGATGCTGCTCGTAGGCAGGGGAACGCTGTTCGCGCTCGCTGAACCCAAGTGAAGATTTGGCAGCTTCGGCAGTCCCGATGTTACTGGTCATGATCCAGACGGCGTGACGCGCATCATAGGTATTCCCGCGCGAATCGGTCAGGCGGCCATCGTCAAACACCTGTAGGAATAAGTCGAAGACTTCTGGTGCAGCTTTTTCTACTTCGTCCAGCAAAATCACGCTGTAAGGATGGCGGCGCAAGGCTTCGGTAAGCTGACCACCACGCTGCGAATCTTTGTATCCCGGCGGCGAACCAATCAGACGCGCGATGGTGTGTTCGTCGTGGAATTCGGACATATCCAGTCGAGTGAGTGCGGTTTCCGTTCCAAACAGGAATGCCGCCAGCGCCTTCGCCAGTTCTGTTTTTCCAACGCCGCTTGGCCCAAGAAACAGGAATACTCCAACCGGGCGTTTGGGGTCAGAAAGACCAGCACGGTTGGTCTTGATCGCTTCTGCCACAATCTGCACAGCGTGATCCTGACCGATCACACGCGCGGCAAGTTCCTGATCCATACGCGCGTATTTGCGGCGTTCGTCGCTGCTCAGGTCATGAACCGGAATCCCCGTCCACTCTGCGAGGACTTCTGCAATGGTCGTTGCCGTAACGACGCGCGCATTGCTCACTGCGCCGGAATGGATCACCACACGTGCGCAGGCTTCGTCCAGCAAATCAAGCGATTTATCGGGTTGGCGACGATTGATCAGATAGCGACTACTCAGTTTGACTGCTGCTTCTATCGCTTCGGGTGTGATTTCAACGCTGTGGTGTCCGGCATAACGCGGTTGCAGGCTGCGCACAATCGTTAGTGTATCGGCCTCAGTTGGTTCGCCAATATCAACCGTATGGAAACGGCGTTCAAGCGCCGGGTCCTGCAAAATAGCCTTGCGATATTCTTCATGCGTGGTCGCGCCAATCACGGCAATTTCGCCGCGCGATAGGGCAGGCTTGAGGATATTGGCAGCGTCCAGATTGGAATCAATCGTGTCGCCCGCGCCAACAATGGTGTGAATTTCGTCGATGAATAAGATAATACCGGGAGTGGTGCGCGCCTCGTCTACAATCCCGACCAGACGCTCCTCAAATTGACCGCGCAGGCTTGTCCCCGCTACGATGTTGCTAATTTCAAGCTGGACAATGCGTTTACCAATCAGCGTATGCGGGGCTGTGCCTTCGGCAATATTATAGGCCAGTCCTTCGACAACGGCGGTTTTACCGACGCCTGCATCACCGAGCAGCAGAGGATTATTTTTCTTGTTGCGGGTGAGCGTGCGCGCGACGGCCTGAATTTCCTTATCGCGTCCAATGGCGGGCGCAAGTTTCCCTTGTTTTGCCAGCGCGACCAGATCACGCCCGAATTTATCCAGAAGTGGCGTCGGCGGGATAGAAGCGGTTTTTTCCAGGATGGGTGTGGGTGAACCAAGAACACCATCCTGAATTGAAGTGGCACGGTTATTATCCTTATTCAGGACGGCGTGTTCCATCTCCATCAGCAGTTTTTCGATCCAGAGATCGGTATTCACGCCGAGCGCCCGCAGTTTGCGCACGGCGACACCTTCGCCATCCTGTAGCAATGCAATCATGATGTGAACATCGTTGACGACGCGACTGCTATAGTCATCGGCGTAATATAGCGCTGTTGCCAATACACGCCTTGCGCGTGGTGTGAGTGGCGGCTGTGCATCTACCTCATCATCGCCAGAGCCGACTTCGCGCCGTACTTCGTTTCGCACGATACGAGGATCAAGGCCGGAATCACGCAGCAAGGAAGACGCAATGCTCCCCTCTGCTTTGGTGATTGCATTGTAGAGGTGTTCCGTCCCGATGTAGTTATGGTGCAGGCGAACCGCCTCATCCAGCGCCGCATTCAGAAGCGCAGCACAGCGTTCGCGTATTTCTGACTCGTTGATTTCGTCAAATGGTGAAGGCATGACGTTAGCCCCTGCAACCTTTCAAACTATAGTCTAACCAGATTGCTGTTTTACGCCAGTATATGAAGCATGTACAAAGCATAACGATTGCGTCAACGCAGACTTTATTTTCGATTCATTATGACATTGATATACCGTCAGGCGACACCACGTGCCGTCAACGTCACTGGTAGTTTCAATGTTTCCTTGCCCCGTACAATGGTCAGCGTAATCACATCACCGGGAACATAAGGCAACATCCGTAACGGCAGAGTCCGTTTGGCGTCCACTTTGTCGCCCTCTACCTCGGTGATCACATCGCCGGGCTGGATGCCAGCGGCTTCTGCGATGCTTCCCTTTTGCACTTCGATGACCAATGCTCCATACGTGACACCCAGATTTTTGGCTTTGGCAACAGCTTCATTGACTACCTCGAACGAGAGACCAAGTTGCACGCGCGGAACATAGACCGAATCGGCTGTTGGTGACACTAATAACGTCGGAACAGGGGGATTGGTTGCAGGAACATTGGTACTATTGGGTGTTGGATTCGCACTTGCCAGCGTCAATGTAAATTGTAGCAGTTGTTTATCCCGAAACAAATTGATACGAACGATTTGCCCCGGTGCTTTACCAGAAAGATAGGCTTCTACCTGTCCGGCAGTAGACATCTTCTGATCATCTATCGCGGTGATAATATCGCCTTTGCGCAATCCGACCTGTGCTGCCGGAGAACCATCTACCACTTTTTGAATTTGTACCCCCGACCCATCGGAGGATTCGATCAACCCGAACCCCACGTATGCGCCCCCCGGTTTGACATCTGGCGTGCTGGTCGCGCGTGCTGTCGGCGTCACGGTAGGGCGATCACCGGGAATTAACGTCAGCGATTGTTCCTTGTCGCCACGTCGCACGATGATGGTTGCGGCAATGCCAAGTTTGAGCGAACCAATCTGCCTGCCGAGTGGTTGATCCGCTAGTACCGCCACCCCATTGATCGAAATGAGGAGATCGCCTATTTTCAATCCAGCACGATCTGCGGGGCTGTTCGGAACAATATCAACCACTTCGATCCCGCGTTCACTATTTTTCGTGAGAAGCCCCAAGTATGGGGGCGGTGGCGGGGTGATGGTGACCTGTGCCGCCGATAGCTTGTCCAAACCCGGCACAATGAAAAATAACAAAATGAAAATAATCGTAATTACACCGTGAAACGGCTGCAATCCTGTTCGGGTATACTGTCTCTCAGAGAAAACGCAAGGCGGGATTTTGATGATCACACGACTCAAATTCGTTCAAATTCGGAATTTTTTCCATTATACCCTAACCAGTATTTTGTTGATCGCGGCTCTGTCAGCTTGCCAACCCGCCCCAGCCGCACCGACAAAAGTTGCCGCGCCGCAGTCTATCGCACCAACAACAGCCGTAACCATCGTGCCAACAGTGACGCCGACCCGCCGTGTCAGTCCGACGCCACGCCCCAGCGCAACGGCAACAATCACAACAACCCCCGACCCGAAGGCGCTTGAACTGGAAGATTCTTTCTCCAACCTGCGCGATAACGAAGTCAACTATGTTGCCTATGTCACTCCAAAGGCTGCAATCATCGCTGCTGCCAAAGTCACATGGACATTCGAGAAAAGCAAAAAATCTGGTAGCAAAGACGCAGTTCTGCCTGTGCAAGAAGTGGGCAAGGCAACAAAACTGGTTGTCTATATGCCCCTGAGCGAACTTCCCAACGACGAAAGCACACTCTCCTATACGTGGACGATCACCGACGAAAACAATAACAGTCTGACGACCAAATCGGGGCGCTTCAAGCTGACCGAAGCAACGCGCGCCGATGGACGCAACGATCTCCCCATTGTCGCCGCCAAACAGGAATTTATCAGTAAATTCCCGGAGTTGGCCTCATTCAAGGTCACACTCAAGCCGGAAAACCCGATCACCAACACCCGTATCTTCATCACGCAGAATAATGGCATCATTGTCAAGGACTTTGAAGCACGTACCCCCAACAAACAAAAAGGGGAAGAGGTCACTATAGAATTTGCGTGGAACAATGCAATGGGTGTGCAAATTCCCTGGCAGGAGTTCGAGACGTGGTGGGTCTTTACCGACGAGTTTGGCAGGGTATTCCGTACTGAACATGCTTTCAATGACTACGCCGACAAGAAGCATACGTGGAAGAAAACAACAACAAAATCCGCTTTCCTATATACCTATAACCAGTCGGCAGCAAACGTTAACGCCCTTGTTGCAGCAACCGATGCGAGTATCGCGGCATTGGAAAAGGAATTTGCCTACAAATTGCTCTATAAGCCCCATATCGTGGTGTATAACACCGTGAAGGATTTCAGCGATTGGTCGCCACCATTCATCGAAAATATCGGGTTCATCGGGATGGCAAGTGGCGAATGGGGTGGCGCAGTCGTCGCTGTCTATGGCAGCATCAAATTCACGGGCTATAGCATCATCAAACATGAAATCGCGCACCTCTTCCAATTCCAATCCATGCAGGAAAACGCGACGATTCCACAGTGGTTCGTTGAAGGCAGCGCGCGCTATATGGAAGACTTCCCGGAAGAAGACCCGGAAAAAGCAACACGCGCTTATGTAAAGAAAGCGGGCGCTCCCTCGCTGCAAATGGCGCTCCCGATGGAAACTGCCGACGGCAGTATAACTGCATGGCCTTATTATGCCGGAAGTACCTTCGTCAAATTCCTGAAAGAAAAATATGGCGCAGATGCCTTCTCGCGGACGCATCTGGCGCTGGCGCGCGGGATCGGTCTTGCCGAGGCACTGGAGATAGTCACAGGCAAGACTTTTGCACAGTTAGATAGCGAATGGGGAAAATGGATATCCCGATAAACCGTTTTGCTCCCCAAAATCATCCGTCCGGTAATTGTAGATTCGCGGCTTGCGCTCTATAATAAGAATTCTCAAGTCGCCGTATGCTTATATTATCGGGCGGTCTTATGTCGGACTCAACGCAAAAATTTCAGAGTTCCATGCTTCCTTCCTCTGGCGGGGGAGGCGAAAACGGAACACGTTCGCTGCCTGCCGAAAGCGCCCTGCAACCAGGGTCGGTATTACAAAATCGCTACCGTATCCAGACGGTTCTGGGGGTTGGCGGGATGGGGTCGGTCTATCTGGCGCGTGACCAGCGGTTCACCAATGTGATCCGCAATGTGGCTGTCAAGGAAATGCTCAACAACCACAATGATGCGCAGATGCGGGAACTTACCCTGAAAAACTTCGGGCGTGAGGCCGATGTCCTCGCCAGCCTGACTCACCCTGCCATCCCGCAGATTTACGATGTGTTTGCCAGCCGGGATCGCGCCTATCTGGTGATGGAATACATCGACGGGCAGGACCTGGAAGCTTATGTCAGCCGCTCGGCAGATTTGCTTGACCCGGAATTGGTACGCAAGTGGGCAATTGAATTGTGCGATGTTCTGCAATATCTGCACACTCACCAGCCCGATCCGATCATCTTCCGGGATATGAAGCCCTCCAACGTCATGATCGACAAAACCGGACGCATTCGCCTGATCGACTTCGGGATTGCCAAGCCGTTCCAGCCGTTGAGTTCAGCCAAAGGCACGATGATCGGTACAGATGGCTACGCGCCGCCGGAACAGTATCGCGGTCAGGCTTCGCCACAGGGTGATATTTTCGCACTTGGCGCGACGCTCCATCACATCCTGACACGCCGCGATCCCCGTCTCGAAGCTCCCTTCAGCTTCAACCAGCGCCCGCTCCGCACCATTAACCCCAAAATAACGCCGGAATTCGAAATCATCATCATGAAGGCGCTCACCGAAGATATGGGGCAGCGTTATAGCTCTGCGCTGGCGATGAAAGACGCGCTCATGGCGCTGGATCGCAGACTTGGCGCAGCGCCGCCGGGAACAGGCCCCCACGCTTCCGCCAACAACGCTGCCACCGGATACATTGGGGATGTGGGTGCAGCGGTAGCCGGAACGATGGCAAATTTCGGCGTAGATGCGATCAAGCCTCTCTGGAAATTCAAGGTTGAAGACGAGATTCGTTCGACGCCTGTCTACAACCGGGGCATTGTTTATATCGGTACGTATGACAACAACCTCTATGGATTTAACGGTCAGGACGGCAAACCCAAACTCAAGTATGCGACCAAAGACGGGATTCCGGGAACGCCTGCTGTTGCCGTTGACGAAAACCTGATTGTCTTCGGCAGCGAAGATCATAAACTCTACGCGCTCGATGTACGCACCAATCGTGTACAGTGGGAATTTGAAACGGGCGGCCCGATTCGGTCTTCGATTGCGGTAGCGCACGGTCATGCGTTCTTTGGCAGCGATGACGGGCGTCTATACGCAGTCCGTCTCGCCAACGGACGGCAGTCATGGCGCTACGAAGCGGGCATTGCCATTCGTTCACGCCCGGCATTTGCCGATGATCGTATCGTTTTTGGCAACGAAGGCGGCGATCTGGTCGGGCTGGATTTGAGCGGCTCACTGAAATGGCGCTTCAAGGCCAAGCGTGCTATCACTTCCAATGTGGTAATTCACGATGGAATTGCCTATGTTGGTTCACAGGATTTTCACGTCTATGCGGTGGACATCAATGCAGGCTGGGCGGCGTGGCGCTTCCGTACCCAGAAACCGATTGTGTCGTCGGCGTGCATCGAGGGCAAATCGCTATACATTGGCTCTGCCGATGGCTTCATGTATTCGCTGGATTTGAACGGACGCGAAATGTGGAAATTCAAGACCGAAGGGCAAATCATCAGTACGCCCGTCTATTTTAACGGCGCGATCTATTTTGGCAGTACCGACAAGAAGATATACAGTATCGATTCCAGAAAAGGCAACAAGCGCTGGGAATTCGAGACTGAGGGCGCGATCACGGCGTCGGCGTGCATCGCGGATAGCATCGTTTACATTGGTTCCACCGACCAATATTTGTATGCGTTGAATGCGTAAGGCATCGGAGAATTTCTTTTATGAGCTTCCTACGTCGTATATTTGGCCCGCGCCCCGAAACTGCGCCTGCTCCCCTTCCTCCGACGCCTCCCAAGTCAGACGCGCCGCCATATCCCATGATAGAAGATAAAAAGACTGCTCCGTTGCGTCCTACCGATCTGTCAGCAGTATCAGGCGTTCCCGAACCGGTCATTACCCCGCCGGATCATCCTGCCGCCCCGATGGGAGACAGCGATGATCATCTGGTGAAGATCAATACGGATAATTTCAAGACCAACGGGACGCCCAACGCACCGGAGATCATCGAGATTACAGCCGATATGTATGGCGGCACACGCCCTCTGCCGCCTATCCAGACCTATCAGAGTGCGCCCGGCAAACACATTATCTATGGTGTCAATTCCGATGTCGGACGCCAGCGGAATAATAACCAGGATTCGGCTATCACGTTTTTTACGACGCATGTCAGCAGCGAAGAACGCCCGGATTTCGGGATTTTTGCGGTAGCCGACGGTATGGGCGGGCATCTGGAAGGCGAAAAAGCCTCTGCAATTGCCACTCGCATTGTCAGCCAGCAGATCATGAAAAAGCTGTACATGGACGTGATCATGGCCGCACAAGACACAGAAAAGCCGATCATTGGCGAAGTAGTGACAGACGCTATCCTGAAAGCCAATGATGAAGTCTCGGCGCAAATCCCGGAAGGCGGCACAACTCTGACAACCGTCGTCATCATGGGCGATATTGCCTATATCGGGCATGTCGGAGATAGTCGAGCCTATCTCATCACCAATGACACCATCGAGCAAATTACACGCGACCATTCGCTGGTGCAACGTCTGATCGAACTCGATCAACTGACGCCAGAAGAAGCGCAGCATCACAGCCAGAAAAACGTCCTCTACCGCGCCATCGGGCAGAGCGAAAACCTGGAAGTAGATGCAATTACGCGCCGTTTGCCACCGGGAACACGCCTGCTCATTTGCAGCGATGGACTCTGGGGACTCGTCAACGATATTCAACTGCATGAGATTGTACGCTCCTCGCGCACGCCGCAGGAAGCCGTAGACAAGATGATTCAGGCTGCAAACGAACGTGGTGGCCCGGATAACATTACCGCCGTGCTGATCCAGATTCCGGGCTAGGCGATCAAAAAAATAGGGGGACTTGTGGCGGGGCAGGATTTATATGCCATTTTGGGCGTTCCCCAGGGCGCTACCGATGAAGATATACGTAACGCCTATCGGACGCTAACTCGCAGATTACATCCAGACGTGAACACAAGTCTGGGCGCGGCGAACCAGTACCGTGATATTAATGGTGCATATACTGTTCTTGGTGATCTGGCTGAACGTGCCAAATACAGCGCGCGCTATCAACCAGATTCCAGCTATTACACTGTCCGTGTAACAACCAGCCAGCGCGCAATCCCGATTTTGAATGAACCGCAAGTCTTGTATCTGCTGGCGGAGATTCTGCCGGAACAGGCCGGACGGAGCAGCATCGCACAGACGCATCTAAATTTGACGCTGGTTCTGGATCAATCCAATTCAATGAAGGGAACCCGTCTGGAACGGATGCGCGTTGCCGCCAACAACATCATCGATCAACTGGATGACAAGGATATTTTTTCGATTGTCTCGTTTAGCGATGATTCTGAAGTTATCCAGAAAGCACAACCCCTCACGGATAAAGCCGGGGCAAAAGGGCGCATTGCGTTGATTCAGGCATTTGGCGGGACGGAGATTTTTAAAGGACTGTCGCGCGGATTACAGGAAAATCAGCGCTATGCCAGCAAGCGCTATGTCAATCATATCATCCTCCTGACCGACGGGCGCACCTTTGGCGATGAACAGCAATCACTCGATCTTGCTGAAAAAGCCTTCAAGGATGGGATTGGTATCAGTGCAATGGGCATCGGGGATGACTGGAACGATACTTTCCTCGATCAGCTAGCCTCGCGCACGGGCGGCACTTCCGAATATATCAGTTCTGCCGCTGCTGTGGTTCGGTTTCTGAACGAACGGGTACGCACGCTGGGGCAGTCCTACGCCGAACGCCTGACGATTTCTGTTGCGCCGGACACGGATGTTAAACTGGAAACAGCCTTCCGCCTTTTGCCAAGCGCTCAACCGCTTTCAATAGACCGTGACCCGATACCGATAGGGGCGCTCCAGATGAACGGTTCGGTGTCCGTGCTGTTGCAACTCCAGCTTGGGCCACAGTTGACGCCGGGGCTGCGTTCGCTGGTGCGTCTGGACATCACCGGCGATATTTTGCGGGAGCAGAAAACGGGCTATAAAGTCATTGCAGATATGGCGATAGAGGTGGTTGCCGACGCCAAACTGGAAGAACCTCCCTATGCGATTCTGGATGCGTTGAGTAAACTTACCCTCTATCGCATTCAGGAAAAAGCCGAAAAAGCGCTGGCAAATGGCAATATCAAGGAAGCCACCCGCCATCTGGAAAATCTTTCTACGCGCCTGTTTCAGGCTGGTGAACCTGATCTTGCAAAGCAGGCAATGGACGAAGCCCAGCGGGTAGCCCAAACATCGAAACTTTCGGCAGAAGGGCAAAAGAACCTGAAATATGGAACACGGATGTTGCTACTCGGTTCGGGCGATAACAGCAACAACAGCAACGGAAACAAACCAGGCGGGGGTGGAGCGTGAAAATTTGCCCGAATTGTCAAACTCAAAATTTTGAGGGGGTCTTTTTCTGCGATGAATGCGGTCAAAATCTGACAAGTGTAGCGTCCATTTCGACCAAAGCCTTCGGCACAGGAAACATCGAAGGCCTGCCCAAACGCATGGAAGGTGTATCGGGATGGGGTACGGCCAGCTTTGCGCCTAATGCTGCGCTTCTGCTCCACATTCGGGATTATACCGAACCTCTGAAGGTTACCCCCGGCAACTCGCAGCAATTAATTATCGGGCGGCTTGACCCAAACACGGGAGTGCGTCCCGAAATCGACCTTGCCCCTTATGGCGCGCAGGAACAAGGGGTCTCCCGCAGCCATGCGGCCTTGCGTCGGATGGAGGCGTCGATGACCATCACCGACCTGGGTAGTGTCAATGGAACATATCTCAATGGGCAGCGCCTGGTCGCACAGCAGCCACGCCTTCTCCGCGATGGCGATGAACTGCGTATCGGCAAAGTCGTGATGCACGTCTACTTCAAGTAACCCGCTATTATCCGAACAAGCCGCGCCCGCCCAGAAACCACGCTAGCGCATTCAAAATCAAAATTAATCCGAATGTCAGCGTGGCAACCTTGACGATGCGCGGTATCCATCGTCCCAGCCAGCGATTGATCGGTTCCAGCCAGGTCGCAAAGCGCGCACGATAGCGCAAGAACAATGCCAGAAACGCAAACAGCGGCAAACTAAAAATCAGGTTATACAAACCCAGTACGAACAGCGTCTCGGTCAGTGTCAAGCGCGCGTGTGCGATTTGCTCAATGGCAACGACGTAAGGCATCGCTGTACTCAGTTCGTTGCCCATCACAATCATACCCAGGACGAAGGTATGAATTGGCAGAAGCGAACGTGGCTTTCTGGCATCCTCGAACTGCAATTCCATTTTCAGGTGCAGCGCAAAGATGACGCAAGCGACACCAAGAATACCCTGAAATCCATAAATGAACGCTGGAGAAAGACTCTCCAAAAATGCAATGATGAACGTTCGCAAGCCAGTCAGCACGAGCAGGCCACCACCATAATAAACTACGAGTACGCCAGCGATATAGGCCAGAATACGCACGGTTGGTTTTGGCGTCGTAAGCAGGAAAAACTGCGTGACAAAAAGGGAGGGATTGAAGGCATCGACAGCCGCAATTCCCATCAACGAAGTAACCAGTGAAAACGTCATTTACACACCTGACAAGTTGGCAGCAGGTCGCAATCATCGCTACAATGCTGAATATGAAAATTCTTCTCGATACTCAACTCATATCCTGGCGAGATGAACTGCTTGCCGCCGTTCCAGATGGTACATTATACACACTGACGCCAGACATTGACCCAATCACGCAAATCGTGGATATTCAACCCAACCTGATCCTGATTGATGCAGATCATTTGCCATTCTGGACAGCAACTTCGCGGAGCAGTCCGGCAACGCGCCGTATACCGATGCTGGGAATCGGGATTGATCACACAAACGCGCATGGTCATGGCGTTGTCGTTTGCCTGACGCCAGAGGAGTTTCGCGCTGATCTGGCGGGAACAGTGACAAATTATGCGCTTTTTTACACGCAATTCGACGCTTTGCAAGAAGGCTGCGCCGGGAAACTGCCACCGCTGGCGCTGAAAGGACTGCACTTATTCAACGAAGGCAAGTATTACGAGGCGCATGAAGAGTTGGAATTGGCATGGCGCGACGAACCCAATCCTGTGCGAGAAACGTACCGGGCAGTGTTGCAGATTGCGGTTGCCTATCATCTGATCATTCAGAAAAATTATCACGGCGCAATGAAGCTATTTCTGCGCTCGGTGCAGTGGTTCGCACCATTGCCGGATGTTTGTCAGGGAATCAACATTAAACAATTGAAAACCGATGCTGTCGCGGTGCGGGCGCATCTGGAAACACTCGGCGCGGATCGCATAGCAGAATTTGATCATTCTCTCCTCAAGCCAGTTGTTTTTGAAGAATCAACCTAATATTTGTTAGGCGCGATTTCAGCAGATATAATTCTGCTAAAAATGATTTGTCTATGATTCAACTATCAAATTTTATTCCAGACTGGCTCGACAAACGCGCAAAACTTACACCGGATCGCATTGCCATTGATGATCGCATTGCGGGACGGTTGATCACGTATCGTGAGTGGAATCAATCCGCGAACCGCACTGCAAATTTTCTGCGTTCGCTTGGCGTGATCGAAGGGGATCGCGTTGCAGTCTATGCTACGAATTGCATGGAATATCTCGATATATGGTTTGCCTGCGGCAAGATCGGCGCGATCCTGCAAAATCTCAACTGGCGTTTGACAGTTGCGGAATTGAAAGGCTTGCTCGAAGACGCCGCGCCGCGTATCCTGATTTATTCGCAGGATTTCGCCGCGAATGTGGCAACGCTGCGGAAAGACCTCACTGTAGATTGTTATGTCGCGCTGGATAGTGTGAGTGAATCCGGGGCGTTGCCGTTTCAACGGCGCGATCAATTTCCGGATACGCTAACGGATCGTCCAAACCTGTCGCCAGATTCACCCTGGATGATTTGCTACACAGGCGGCACGACGGGTTTGCCCAAAGGCGCAATCCTGACACACGGCAACATGACATGGAATAGCATCAACACAATCACCAGTTGGGGGGTGGATCAGGATGATGTGGCGGTTCTGAACGCGCCGCTGTTTCATACAGGTGGGCTGAATGTATTTACCCTACCCTTGATTCATGTTGGCGGACGCAATATCTTATGCAAAGGTTTTGATGCCTCACAGGTTTTTGATCTGATAAAAAATGCAGGCGTGACCGTGTATTTCGGCGTGCCGACCATGTTTATCATGATGCAACAGCAACCGGACTGGGACAGTGCCGATTTTTCGCACCTGAAAATTGTGATCAGTGGTGGTGCACCATGCCCGATGCCCGTATTCGAGAAATTCTGGGCAAAAGGTGTCGATTTCAAAACAGGGTATGGCCTGACTGAAGCAGGGCCGAATACATTTTGTCTGCCGCCTGCCGATGTGCAGCGTAAACCAGGCGCGGTGGGAATCCCGTTATTTCATATCGACGTAAAGATTGTTGCGCCAGATGGCAAGGAAGTTCCCGTAGGCACAGCCGGAGAATTGATTGTGCGTGGTGCGCATGTCACGACTGGTTACTGGAATAATCCAGAAGCCACCGCCAAAGTGATCCGGGATGGATGGCTGCATACGGGTGATCTGGCGATTTGTGACGACGAAGGCTATTACACCATTGTCGGACGCCTCAAGGATATGATCATCAGCGGCGGCGAAAATGTCTATCCCGCCGAGGTTGAAAGCGTCATGCACGCCCATCCCGCTATCGCTGAAGCTGCGTTAATCGGTATCCCCGATCCAAAATGGGGCGAAGTCGGGCGCGCAATTGTTGTTCTAAAATCGGGTAATCCCTTTGACGAGGTCGAGTTTTTCGGTTTCCTGCAAACACGACTCGCAAAATATAAAGTCCCTAAAACTGTAGTTTGTGTCGAAAGTCTGCCGAAAACAGGTACGGGCAAGATCGACAAACTATTGCTCGTATCTCAATATGGAAAACAGGAGAATTTATGAAAGTACCCACTCTGGCTGGAATTACTGCAAAAACGATTACCACTCCCCGGTTGACAACGCGCGTGCTGTTCAGCGGCACAGATGACGGCATTCCGGTTTTGTTCATTCACGGTAACGCTTCCTCTGCGACCTATTGGGAAGAGGTTATGTTGGCACTCCCGGCGGGCTATCGCGGGATCGCGCCCGATCAACGTGGCTATGGCGAAGCTGACATTGATAAAAAGATTGACTCCACGCGCGGTATGGGCGATTTTGTCGATGACCTGATCGCGCTGATGGATACCTTGAATATTCAGAAATTCCATGTTGCAGGGCATTCGATGGGCGGTTCGGTTATATGGCAATTGCTGATCGATCACGCAGATCGTATCCTGACTGCGACGGTTGCCGCACCTGGCTCGCCCTATGGGTATGGAGGCTGCAAAGGGTTGGATGGCGAACCCTGTTCGGCGGACTTTGCGGGCAGCGGTGGCGGCATCGTCAACAAGACATTTACTGGATTGATGGCAGCAGGGGATCGCAATGACGATAATCCGCAGGCATCGCCGCGTGTTGTGATGAACAACTTCTATTGGAAACCGCCATTCAAGCCTGCGCGTGAGGAAGATTTGCTGTCATCGTTGCTCAGCACACACGTTGGCGAACAGGACTATGGCGGCGATTCCGTCCCTTCGCAGAACTGGCCGGGGGTTGCGCCGGGAGTTTATGGTCCATCGAATGCGCTCTCGCCCAAATATGCAGGTAATGTCAGCCGCCTTTGGAAGATTGCGCCCAAGCCGCCGATCCTTTGGGTACGCGGCGCGGATGATCAGATTGTTTCCGATACATCGCTGTTCGATATTGGGACGCTCGGCGCACTCGGCGCGATTCCCGGTTGGCCGGGGACAGATAAGCATCCCTCACAGCCGATGATCGCCCAAACGCGCGATGTGCTGGAAAAGTACAAATCCAATGGCGGTGAATATACAGAAGTAACATTCCCGGATGTTGGGCATACGCCGTATATTGAACGCCCGACGGAATTCAATCAGCACTTCCACGTCTGGTTGAAGAAGGCTTAAACCATGCAAATAGGCGATAAATTCAGCCGTGCTACCAAAATCACCGGGCAGATGATCGATCTGTTCGCGCAGGCATCCGGCGATGTGAACCCGGTACATCTCGATGAGGTATATGCTGCAACTACGCAATTCGGGAAGCGCATCGCGCATGGGATGCTCACCGCCA
Organism: uncultured Anaerolineaceae bacterium; assembly: GCA_964432445.1. Taxonomy (GTDB): domain Bacteria; phylum Chloroflexota; class Anaerolineae; order Aggregatilineales; family UBA2796; genus JBBRMW01. Next base: position 8,442 of record CAYSOC010000065.1, on the reverse strand, counting down.
GCCTGATTTCCGCGATCCTCGGTAACGATATGCCGGGGAACGGATCGATCTACCTTTCGCAATCGGTCAAATTCAAAGCGCCCGTGTTCATTGATGATGTGATCACCGCAGCGGTGGAATGCACCGCGTACCGGGCAGACCGACGTATCGCCACTTTCAGCACCACATGCGTTAATCAGGACGGGAAACTCGTGCTGGAAGGGGAAGCGGTGGTGATTGCGCCACCGCAGCCTTGATATAGATTTCTGAATTGGGAGAAGAAAAAATGCTGCGTAAATCGTTACTCTGTCTTCTGGTGGCTGCGTTCGCCTTTGCGACCTTCAGCACCAACACTACCCGCGCCGCCGATCCCCTCAAAATTGGTCTGCTCACTGACCAATCCGGCAGCCTCAAGATTTATGGAACAGAACTGAATAACGGATTCAAACTCGGTCTGCTTTATGCGGCAGGTGTTGATCCTTCGAAATATGAATCCGTTGATAAAGCACTCGCAGATGTGAAAATTGGAGATCGCCCGGTTGAAGTTGTCGTCCGCGATAACGCCAGCAAGCCCGATCTGGCGGCGAGTCAGGCGCGCGAACTGATCGAGCAGGAAAAGGCCGAAATCCTGGTTGGTGCGCCATCGTCTGGCGTCATGACGGGCGTGCAGCAGGTCGCCAAAGATAACGATGTGATTCTGATGGTTGCTCCTGCCGCGTCTCCAGCAATCACAGGCGCACAGTTCAACGTGAATACGTTTCGCGTTTGCCGCAACACCTTCCAAGACTTCCTCGCGTTTGCGCCCTACGCGAAGGAAAAGATCGGTACAAAGTTCGTCATTCTGGCGATTGATAACGACTTCGGCAAGTCGTCTGCTGCTGCAGCACAGGCGACCCTCGCAGGCGCAGGCATCACGTTTGTGCAGGATACCATCCTTGCTCCGCTGACCACCACCGACTTCACACCCTACCTGCAAAAGGCGATGACCAGTGGCGCGAATGCCCTCCTCCCGATCTGGGCAGGCGATAGTTCCGTAACGCTGTTCCAGCAGATCGCGGAACTTGGCGTGCAGAAGAAAATGGCTGTCGTTGCGGCGTTCAACAGCAACCCGATTGTTGCCGTGAGCGACCCTAGCACCGTCGGTACGCAAAGCTGGATCGTCTATCACTATACCTTCCCGAAGAACAAGGTCAACGACTGGCTGGTGACACAGCACAAGGCCTCGTTCAAGACCCCTCCTGATCTATTCAGCGAATGCTCGTTCGCAACCGCGCAGGCGATCTATACCGCCCTCACCGCGACGAAGGGTGATGCTACTCCAAAGGCGATGATCCCCGCGCTTGAAGGGCTGATCTTCGATGGGCCAAAGGGAACATACGGCATCCGTCCTTCTGACCATCAGGCGCTCGTTCCGATGTACGTGGCGAAGCTGGTGGATTTGAAGGCAGCGGATTTCAAGTTCTATGAACTGTTGCAGGAAGTCCCGGCAGTTCAGATCGTCCCGCCCGTATTGCTGCCGAAGGAATTGGCAGACCGTACCAAAGCCGATGAAGCCTTCCTCGCCAAGTTGAAGGCGATGCAACCAGCGATGGCTGCGACAATGGCGGCTACTGCCAGCAAGTAAACCGAAATCCTTGTATGATAGTGGGGTGCGAACAGCGCCCCATTTTGTTTATAAAGGATACCCGATGACTCAAAATCTCTGGTCAAAACGCCTGCAATATCGCCATAAATTTCAACAGTTTCTTGGTTCTGAACACGCTGATGCCGCCGCCGAAATCCTTTTCATCTATCTTGAGAACACAATTGATAATGCCTATGATCGGCAATTTTACGACTGGTCTGTAACTTGTTTACCATCCACCAGCATCAATGGGTTTCGGCGTTTGTTTTGCGTCAACATCAGCCGGATGGAAGTTTTTGTTGTTGGTTATTACCGAGATGAGCCAGAGGTTTTGCGGGCATTTATCAATGTTTCGAAAAGTGTCTTTCAAAATTATCAGGAACAATTTGCCAAAGAATATCCCGGTTTGTCATTTATTGAAGCCGATTATGTTGCGGCAAATGGGGATGCACTCCATATTGATGATATGACAGGCAGTGAAATGATTCAGGATGTGATTGTTGATGATCGCGTTTCTGAGGCGGCAACCGTACTCAACCAGGCATTGTTACAACATTCAAACATCTACGCACGTTATCATAATTTTGATCTGGTTGATTTGGCTTATGCTGTGGAGAGTAGCCCGGAAAGTCTGGATGAACCCGAAGAGATTGATCCTGATGCAATAAATCTTGGTTCCATTGTTGTTATTCAAGAATCAGGGAACGATCCCGAAACCTACAGCATCGTTGAGGCTGATGATGCCGATCCGCAGCAAGGGAAATTATCTATTGATAGCCCGGTAGGACAAGCATTGTTAGGGCAATATGCAGGTGATCAGATCACCGTAGAAGTCCCGGAAGGTGAATTAACGCTGGAGATTCTCGAGGTACGACAGCCCGACGAAGCATGAAAGTGTGTTACAAATTGGCTGATTAGCTTACAAAAACTCCACCCATGTTCCTGTACATATCTTTAATCACTGGTGTAAATTGCGCCAGTGACCGTCGTTATTCCTCTGTCCAAACACTATCGCTATCTGATAGTTGGCTTACCAAAATAGCCTGATCAACTTCACCCTTGCTCAGTTTGATCAGTTCTATGGCAAAATCATCCAAGTACCACTGGTGTGTATCAAGCTCTACGATCAGAACATGCTGATTTTGAATCCGTTCTGGCTCTTGTATGTGGGTAGCAAGTCGAATATGTACACCTATGTGATATGTCTTTCCAACTGGATAGACTCGGATTGTGATATGGGGTTGATCCAAATATCCAGATGTTAATTCAGGAAATGGCTCTTTCCGGGAACGAATTTGGCCTAGCTTGGATGCAAATTCCACCAGTTGGTTTGGCAAAAACCAAGCCGAACCAGCCCCGATAAATCCTTGTGAGTGAACCCGTACATGCAGTTCTCCCGTACCATCTTCGTCCCGAAGGAATTTGAATTTAGCGTGATTTTGAGACAGCATAGTATTTTCCTTTATTCCTGATAGCTATCAAACTCCCAATCAGCAATGTAGCTGAGGCGTTTAACAACGCCTTCCCAAGTTTCGCTCGAACAGCGCTCAACATGCCGATTGAGCCAACTAATAATCTGTGGTCGGTTGAATTCAGCCACAACCAGGCTACGTCTACAGATGAACACACCATCTTCGGGTATATGTTCTTGCAACCAGCGTGGAGTATAGATCATGAGTTGGAAGGACTCTTCACCTAGCCCCTTTTCTGGACCAATCAAGAGTTCAAGAAAGCAAGAAAAGTTTTCGTGATCATCTGGACTATATTTTGCAAAATCGAAAGCAGGGGCATCGGGACACAAAATATGCTTAATTTTTGGAGTTATCAGAATTAGTTCCCTGTAGGTTTACAACAATTCTCGAATAAGAGTATTTTCGATGTAAACAATGCAAAAATCAAAGCACAATAAACCTCGTGGATAGGTTGCGATTACCATAAATTGTGGAGATTTTCTCAACCTGCGTAGTGTTACAGATTATACACGTCGCGCTTATTCCACCCAGCTAATTCTGCGACTGCACGCGCCGCGTCTTTATGTGATTCGCCCGCTTCGATACGCTCCTTCAATGCCTCGCGGACGCGCGCTTCATTCCATTTTTCATGGATTTCTTCGGGCGCACCCGCGATCACAAGGGTGATCTCGCCGCGTGGCTCTTTCGCGGTGAAATGTGCAATCGCCTCGGACGCGCTGCCACGATAGATTTCCTCGTGCAGTTTGGAGAGTTCGCGCGCCACCGCAACCGGGCGATCCCCAAGCGTTTCGCGGATCAACTGCAAGCTGTCGATTAGGCGGTTGGGGCTTTCATAGACGATCAGAGTACGACGTTCATCTTTAACGCCCGCCAAAAATTCGGAGAGCGCTTTGTTTTTGCGCGGCAAAAAGCCGAGATACATATAGCTATCGGTAGGCAAACCAGAAGCTACCAGTGCTGTCGTGACTGCGTTCGCACCAGGGAGTACAACCACCTCGACGCCGCGTTGAATCGCTTCACGAATCAATTCAAAACCCGGATCGCTGATCCCCGGCGTGCCTGCATCGGAGACAAGCGCCACATCACCCGCTTGTAACGCATCGAACATCGCATCCAGTTTGGTCAGCTTGTTGTGTTCGTGATAACTGGTCAGGCGGGTGGTGATTTCATAGCGATCCAGCAGCACTTTGGTCGTGCGCGTATCTTCTGCCGCGATCAGAGTGACCTCGCGCAGAATCCGCAACGCGCGCAGTGTAATATCTTCAAGATTCCCGATAGGCGTCGGGACGATGTAGAGCGTACCCATTAGCGCGTCTGGACAAACGTAACGATCAGCACATTTTCGCTGCAACTGGTGCGTGTGCGTACCTTCAATACTTCGGAGAGCGCTGCGCCTGTCTTGCCCAACACTGTCAGAGTGTAATCATCAGCGCGTGGTTGCGATCCCAAAAATACCTCGAAGCCACCTTCACCAAAACGCCGTTCCTGCCCGCTGTATTGTGTTTCGTCAATTGTGCCGCCGCCCCCTTGCACGCTGACAGCCACACCACGTATCGGGTTGCCAGCCGTATCAATCACCGATCCGGCGATACTGCTCCATTTGCAACCTTCGGTAGTTTTATTGCCGTCATACTGTACCGGACGTACCTCAAACTGGAAACCACTTGGCGTATTGCTTGGGGGTGCAAGGGTCGCGGTCTGGCTGGATTTGCTACCGGGTCTGGTTGGGCTGGCACGAACGCCAAGCACAGGCGTATTGCTCGGCGTGAACGTGGGTGGAATCCTGGACGGAGTAAATGTAAATGTTGCGGTGGGCGTTACAGTTGCCAGCGGTGTCCGAGTCGGCGGCTCTGGCGTCCATGTAGGCGATGGTGTCCACGTTGGCAAATCGGTTGGCATCACCAGAACAGAAACAGGGGTTGGCTGCGGGAATGGGTTCAGTGGCGAACGCGGGTTCGCCAGCAGAATCACGACAAAGGTGATCACACCGACAGTCAATAATAAGAACAGCGCCGTGATCAGGTCAAAAATCCATGAACATCCTTTCATGGCAAATCAGTTGGCTTCACCTGATTGAAGTTCACGAAAATGACGTTCGTTTCACAAGTCCCCTCGAAAGATAGACTGATGACATCCGAAATCGGTTTGCCCGCGTTATTGACCACCTGCAAACTATAGGTTGCCTTGAGGGGCTTATCCCCCAAATCGGCAACGAATGAGCCGTTGGCATACAAAGTGTTGTTTTGTGGCGTATAGCTGGTTTGAATCAGCTTGCCATCCGGCATGATGATATTCACTTTATACTTTGTTCCAGGCAATGGCTTCTTGCCCAAATCCAGCACCAGACCAACAACACCCTGATAGTTGCAACCGCGCGTGAAATCCGGGTTCGGACCGGCCAGCGGTGTTTTGTCATCCAGCACAAATGGTTGGTTGGATTGCGGTTTGGCAGTCGGGAACAGCGTCGGCGTTGCCTGTGGCTTGGTCGGCGGCGCAGGGGTTGGCGTCTTGCTGGCGACAAATCCGCGTGGGGTACGGGTCGCGGTGACGCGCCGGGTTGCTGTTGGTGGTTTGGTTGGCGGTTCGGTTGGCGTCGCGCTCAAAAATATCGTCGCCGTTGGGACGGGTGTATCGCTTGGGATCGGCGTTGGCGGAATTGGCGTCTCCGTCGGCGGGATTGGTGTCACTGTTGGGGAGGGCGTCTCCGTTGGCGGAACAGGCGTTTCTGTCGGCGGGATCGGCGTCACTGTCGGCGTGTGTGTTTTGCTCGGCGTCGGCGTGATCGTATCCGTTGGCGCAACGAAGATTGTTGGCGTCACTGCCGCTATCCGCGCGAGGAATGGTGGTGGATTAATTACCCTTGCCCACATCATCAGCGTACACAGGAATGAAAAAATCGTTAGCCCGATAAACAGGATAGCGATAAAGTTATAAGTCGTTACGTTCGAGCGTTTCATCTAGTACCCCACCGGTTTAGCCGCCGCTAGGTGCGCGGGAATTTCACAATTTGAGCCTGTTTGACAATTGTTTGCAACCACGCCTCGAAGGTCGATTCCTGCAACCGGGCGCGTGTGATTGGGTCAAGATCACGTTGTCCACGTTCAACAACCTGAATCAGATGATAGCCCAGATCGCTTTTAATCGGAGCGCTGATCTGGTTTGGTTGAAGGGCAAAGGCCGCGTCTTCAACCGTTTTCTGCAAAAGCTGACCGCGCGGGAACCAACCGAGATCGCCACCAGATAATTTGGTAGTCTGGTCAAGGGAATTTTGTGCGGCAAGTTTGGCAAAATCGTCGCCCCTTTGTAGTTGAGCAAGGATGCTCGTCGCTTTTTGGGTCGTTTCGACAAGGATGTGCCGGGCGTGTACCATCTCTGCCTTTGTGCCGATTCCCTGCGTGACAATATCGCGCATCTTGTTGGTGATCAGCGCGGAACGTAGTCCCTTGCGCCATTCGGCCTCGGTCATCCGGTCTGCTGTAATCAGCGCGAGGAGTTTTTCCTTGCTGCCTGCCGATTTAATATATTCCTGAAATTCTTTTTCGACATCAGCATCGGTAACAGTGATTCCCTGAACGGCGGCAGCTTCTTCTATCAATGCCTGTTGGATGAGCGCCGTCAACACCGTTTCACGAAAGGCATTCAAATCTGCGGGAATAGCATCCCCGACGGCCTTGCGTGCTTCCAATTGTCGACTTACTGCCTTGTCCAACTCCGCCAGCGTAATGCGTATTTTGCCATTGACCAATGCCGCCAGTGGTTCGTTTGGCGTTGGCCCTTGCAGTGCATGTGCCGGAGCATTTGATATAAAAAGCAACGCAGCAACAAGCGCCGCGAGAATCAATTTCACTTTAGCCAATCCAGATTTCCTCAAAGCCATTGCGCAGGGAGTATAGCAGACAGAGTTACTCCGGGCGAATAATAACACGAAACCCGGAACCAAAGTACCGGATCGAAAACATTAGAAAAGGTTTGCAAACGCAATTTCAGAGAGACAAAGTTACCGGGTGCGATTGACAACCATCTTGCTGCTCACATCAAACTCTATTTTTGAATAGAAAAAAAGGTCATCCCCTCCGGCAAAGTTTGTGCGGAGGGTGAGACGGGTTGATCAACCAGAACGCAGATAAGTGGGCTGCTGGGGAGCAGGGGCGAGTGCAGGCAAAGGTTCGACACGCGCTTCAACATAGCGATATTTCACACGCACGAGGCCACGCTCATTCGGTTGACCTTTTTGTTCCTTGCGTTCAATGAATGTAATGCGCAATCCCTTGTTGGGAAGCGTCAGGCGGGTATGGTATTCATCCGTACCTACCGCCACACGCCACATATCATAATGGGATTGCTTATCCATTCCATAGGCAGACCACTTGGCACGCCACAGCCGCATCTTTGCCAGCCGTACCGCCAGTTCCTGCATTTCGAGCGTACTCATCAAAACGGGCATATGTTTACCCCCTTCATCCTATCGTAAACAAAGCGCAGACCTTCCATCGTTATAACACCATGTGAGCAGATGGAGAGCCAAACGCGATTGATGCTATACTACCAGCTATGATTATGCCAAAAAAGAGCGAACTTTGCCGCTGGCAGGATGCGAAAAACCGGAATGACTGATACTCCACTCGATATAGATTTCCCGACATCACTTTCTCAACTGGATGATGATGCCCATCGTCTGGAAGGAGCAGTGAAATCTCTTTCCGAGAGCCTGCTACGACGCAATCTCCAGATGTCACCGGAAATTTTGCAGATTCTGCAATCGCTGCAACATTCCCTCAAACGTGCAAAGCAGCAGGGCAGGGATTTACATGAGCAGTTTTCGCGCATTCAAAAAATTGTCAAAGCCTCCGCAAGGATTACCACTTCGCTGGAACTGGAAGAGGTTCTGGAAGAAGTCATGCGGAGCGTGATTGAACTGAGCGGTGCAGAGCGTGCCTACCTCATGCTCAATGAACCAGACGGCAGCAAGCTGAATATCCGTGCCACGCACCACTGGGAAGGGAATGATGTGGATGCTGTCGATATTGAATTTAGTCATTCTGTTGTAAAAGATGCTTTTGAGAAAAACGAACCTATCCTGACGATGAACGCGCTGGATGACACCCGTTTCCAATCCCGACAAAGTGTAATCGGGTTGTCGTTGCGCTCTGTTCTGTGTGTGCCGTTGTCTCTGGATAACAAAGTAATTGGCGTACTCTACGCCGATAATCGAATGCGATCAGGCGTGTTCAGCAAAGAAACGGCGCAACTCCTGACCGCGTTCGGGACACAGGCCGCCATCGCTATCGAAAAAGCCCGTCTGCATGGTGAAGAATTGCGCCGAATCATGCTGGAAAAAGACCTGACCGTCGCGCGGGAGATTCAATT
>CAYSOC010000064.1:0-33195 GCA_964432445.1 uncultured Anaerolineaceae bacterium | reverse complement strand
AATCGAACCCAAGCCTAACGGCAGGTGATAATTCACTTCCGGCAGGGGTGAATCGGATACATGCAACATACTCATACACGGGATCAATGCTGTGAAGCTATCCAGATGTTGCGGTGTGGTGTGATTGAAGTCCCAGACAAAATGCAAATCTGGAACAGCTTTCAATGCGGATGCACAACTTTCTGGCGATCCAAACAGCATCAATTCCGGCTCATTATGTTCAAATCCAAACTTGAATTGATGCTGTTTTGCTAACGCAACACCCTCTGCAAATTGTGGCGTCACGCTCTGCTCCAGCGCGTGGTTTTCGGCGGCGTCCATCAGTTGCCGCGAAACAAGATGCCAGTGTACACAGGTGCAAGGAAGTTGCGTGATTGCAGGAAGATTGGCTTTCAGAACTTCCAGCGGTGTCATGCCCGACGAAGTAAGACCCTTCGCATCCACCCGAACAACCATTTCCATCACTGCCTCGATATGATTCTGATGCAATGCTTCGGCAATCGCGCTGATGGGTGCGCCGAGATCGGCTTCAGAAAGACCGTTTTCCCTGCTCGGAAACTGAATCGCGCGGAAATTGTTCTTTCCTGCGAACTCGATTTCCTGTAACGCAGGTCGCCAGTTGTTCGGGAAAAAGCGCCCGTTCATGCCGATTCGGATCATATTAGCTGTTCTGTCGCCCCACCAGCGCCCACTCCCGCGAATACATATAGCTTGCAAGCGCCAGCGCCAGAATTGCGTAGATTGCCGCACTTGCCACGCTTACGAATAATCCGGCAGGTGTCAACGTTTGACTGAACAGATCGCGGATCGCTGCAATCGTACCGAGGACGGGCGCGGCGTACCAGCCCAATCCAGCATCCGGCCCGACAGCAAAGATCGAGAGCAGAACCATCGCAGGCAAGATCAACTGGATCAGGAACAGGAAAACGTTGCTTTCCCGATAACTCCCGGCGAAACTGCAAAAAATCATCACGACGCTGTTCAACATCACAATGAATGGAATCATCAGCACAGCTAGAAAGAACAACAATACGCCGAGATTGCCGCCACTTTGCGCCAATACACTTCCGATCTGTCCAATGGTAGGTGTATCAATTGCCAGAATTTTTGGCCCGGCATCGCCTAACAATGAAAGCAGTACGCCCTCGATCATCCATAAGCCCATGACGACAAACGACGCGAGGAAAACGATACTCAATTTCCCGGTGACAATCCCTACACGACTGGCAGGCGTGACGAGGATGGATTCAATTGTCTGGCGTTCCTTTTCACCTACTGTTGTGTCTACCACCAGTCCCAACCCGCCACCGACAAGCCAACTTGTTACTGCTAGTGGTAGAAAGATCGCGCCAAAGCCGGATGCGCCGCCTTCGCCTTGTGACGATGTATTTGCAGTGATGGCAGTTGCTACGCTTGACGCCTCGGTTTCATCGGTGCTGATTGGGTATAACCAACTCCGTTGAAGTCCAGCAGAAGCCAGTCTAGCGTTGAATAGTTTTTCGCTATAGCCGTTGATCTCTGCGCGCACCGCGCCGAGCGCCAGCGTATTCACAAAGGTGTTGTCGCGGCGCGTGAGCGTGAGGTGTGCGGTATGCCCGGCGTCGATTTCTTTCTGAAAGTTATCTGGCAGTGTCAGCCGGATCAGAGCAGTATCGGCTTTGGAATCATCCACAAGGATGATCGAACTGGATTTGCGGAGTGCCTCCAGCAACCCCGGCGCGGCCTGCGCATTTGCTACATACACTGGAAAGCCTTGCGTCACATAGCGCGCGGTTTGCGTGCCGATAAACAACGCCGCGAGGATAGCGATTCCCGGCAGGATAAACGGTGGTGCAAGCAGCCAGAACAGCGTTTTGCGATCCCTGAGCAGTTCTCGGAGTTCTTTCGCGCTGACGATACCCAAAATCTGGAGGGCATTCATGATTTCTGGCGTTTCTCCGTCTCTGCTTCGCGCAGGGCTTCATCGCTCAAGGCTTTCTCTCCAACAATTTTTACAAAAGCGGCTTCCAGATCGTCTGTGCCGTTTGCCGCCATCAATTCCGCCGGCGTGCCGATCACCAGAATTTTGCCACGATGGATGATCCCGATGCGGTCACACAGGCGCATAACTTCATCCATCAAATGCGTGGAGAGGATGACGCAGCGCCCTTCGGCCTTCAAACGCCCGATCAGTGAGCGCACTGCGCGCATACTGACCACATCCAGCCCGGCAGTAGGTTCATCAAAAATCAGGTTCGGCGGGTTGTGTACCAGCGCCATCCCGGTCACGACCTTGCGCGTCATACCGCGACTGAAGCCCTCGGTCTTGCGATCCAGAAAGGCGTCCATACCGAGTTCTGTTGCAATTTCCTCAATACGGTCTTCGAGCTTTTTACCATTCCAGCCGTGCAAACGCCCGACATAGCGCATACATTCGCGCGCCGAAAGCTGTTTATATAGTCCAGCGTTTTCAACCAGAATACCAAGACTACGGCGTACATCCGTTTTCTGTTTGCGGATGTCATAGCCGCCGACGGTTGCTGTACCGGAATCCGGTTCAATGACAGTAGAAAGCATTCGGAGGGTTGTTGTTTTGCCGGCGCCATTTGGCCCCAGAAGGCCGAACACTTCGCCATCGTAGGCAGTGAAACTGACATCGGCAACGGCCTGAAATTTCTTGAATCGTTTGGCAAGTTGTTGAACGTGTATCGCCATGCGCGTCCCGTTTGTGGATCATTGTGGACCAGACTACGTTGATTATCCGCGATCCAGTTCTATTTTGCACAATCAAAGATGTTTCAATTCAAAATTCAGAGATAAATCCCGTCAAGTGGATGCTGTCCCACTTTGTATATCAAAGTGATATACTACTTCTCACAAGGAGATTTCACATGAACGCTATCCGAATAGCGGGACATATAGATGAGAACGGGCATTTGCAGGTCGATGAATCTTTGAACTTGCCACCGGGTGACGTGATTATCACAGTAGAGCCTGTTCCCTCTGAGAATGAAGATGTTATTGACGCAAAGTGGGACGAATTGCTCACGAGCGAGAAATCTCTTGAGTGGCTTCAGAGAATGGGAACCAAAGCGCTTGCTGATTTGGACGCGGGAGAGACAGAAGAAATTGATCCTGATACTCTATGAAATCACGTCGCAACGCAGATTTTCGGGCTGCATTTGCCAAATTACCAGATGATGTCAAAACACAGGCCAGAAATGCCTACCGACTATTCAGAGACAATCCCGCTCACCCTTCCCTTTATTTCAAACAGATACATCCCTCCTTCCCATTCTATTCTGCTCGCGTAGGTATTCATTACCGCGCGGTAGGAATTTGCCGCAACGAAACTATCGTGTGGTTCTGGATCGGACATCATACTGAATACGATAAATTGTTGAAAAAACTTTGAGGTGAAAGGGTAGTCATTTGTGGCGTAGTGACCGCGCCAAGCTGCGCGTTTCATCCTCATTCAAGGTACGATATTCGCCGGGTTTCAGTCTATCTAATGTAATTGTGCCGATGGCAATACGGATAAGACGTAACGTCGGGAAGCCGATAGCGGCAGTCATGCGGCGTACTTGCCGATTCTTCCCCTCTGTGATGGTGAGTTTCAGCCACGCCGTTGGAACGCTTTTGCGGTAGCGTATCGGCGGATCGCGCGGCGGCAAATCCGGTTCGGCGTTCAATAATTCCACCTGTGCCAGACAGGTTTGATAATCCTGAATAATGACACCATTACGCAATTTATCCAGTGCAGTTTTGTCGGGGATGCGTTCAACCTGCACCAGATAGGTTTTGGGATGCTCGAAGCGCGGATCAGTCAAACGATGATTCAGATTGCCATCATCGGTCAGCAGTAGAAGCCCCTCGGAATCAAAATCCAAGCGTCCAGCAGCGTAGATATTCGACAGTTTGATGTAGTCCGCAAGCGTTAATCTTCCCTCGGCATCGGTGAAGGTCGGCATTACATTGAACGGTTTCCAGAAACGGACGATCACAATCCTGCCTGCATCCGCTTGAGCATTCGCCGGGTTGCGCCACGCCGATAAACGAACATAAACGCAATCGCAGGCCATGCAAAGAGCCATGTCAGCGCGTGACCGATCAATCCGCCGAAGAGATAAAACTCTGCATCATCCGTGACGGTACTCGTACCGTCGGGCAATTCGTGGAACGTATGGCGGTGTATCCAATGCCGGAAAGGGCTGGCAAGCGAACGATCCACAAAGCTGCATTCCTTCATTCCCGGCTGCCAGGGATTGAATTCATCATAGATCGCGTCCCAACGCGCGCCAAATGAACCAATTATTTTGATCTTGAACTTTAGCAGTGCGCCTTTTTTCAGCGGGCGATCTAACTGCAAAATTTCAACACGGGCGGGCGGCGGCGTCAGTTCTTCCAGCGCTTTTGGGTCTTCGTGCGCCTGCCAGACGAGGCTCAGAGGCGCATCCACATGAAATGTCTGCCTGAAACGTGCCATGTTATCTGAACTCTATGTACTACCCCAGTCACGTAGATAAAGGAAATCGTGACCGATGCTACGGCGACTCAACTTGGCAATGTACGGCATCGTGCGCTTGTACTGATTTTGTCGAACGCGCTTCCAGACATTCTCAACGAGAGAGCGATCAAACCCTTCTGCGGCAGCTTCATCGACACTCATACGCTCATCGACCAGCAAATAAAGCACCTTGTCTACGAACTCATAAGTATAGCCGAGTTCTTCCTCGTCTGTCTGACCGATCCACAGGTCAGCCGACGGCGGTTTTTCGATAATCGATTGTGGCATCTGCAAGGCACGCCCAAGCTGGCGAATCTGCGTCTTGTACAAATCAGCGATAGGCTGTAAGGCGGAGGCACTATCGCCATAGAGCGTCGTATAGCCTAGCAAGGCTTCGGTCTTGTTGCTCGTTCCGATTACGAGGGAGCGCGTCGCCATCGACTGATCGTAAACGGTGATCATACGCGAACGGCTCATGATGTTGGCATTGCGCATCTGCGACATATCCGGGAATTGCGAGAGCAGACCGTCGACCATTGGCGTGATCGGGATGGTCAACGCCTCAATACCGAGGGCATCAATGACTTTCTGCGCATCGGAAAGGCTATCCGGCGAACTGCTCTTATACGGCATCCGTATACCGAGGACGTTATTCGCGCCAAGTGCTTCTACACTCAACCACGCCACTAACGCCGAATCGATTCCGCCGGAAATACCGAGGACGACACGCTCAAAGTTCAATTTGTGGACGCTATCGCGGATGAAGCGCACCAGTACCGCACGCGCCAGATCGGTATTAATCAGAAGTTTCTGCGCGATATGCTGTGCGGGATCGGTTTGCAGGGCTATCTCAGTCGTCATTGTTCACCTCACTGGCTACAAAATGCGCTGAAGTTCGCGCATGACAAGATCGGTACGTTCGTCACGCAGGAAAGGCTGCGCAACCCGACTACGACGGATGAAATCCAGATCAATCTCCTGAATCAGCAGGGTTTCATCAAAGGCTACGGATTGCCCCAGAATCCCGCCATCCGGATTGGCAACCATGCTTTCGCCAAAGAAGTTGATGCCATCCTCGAAGCCAACACGGTTACAATACAAAATCGGACTGCCAAACAACCCGGAATAGGTCTGGACAAGTTTCTTTGCCCAGCGTGCCGAGCCGACTTCGGGATCGATGCCAACGCCGCGCGCGGGACTATCGGTTGGGAAAATCAACAAATCCGCACCATCCAGCCAGAGCAGATAGGGCGCGGAGACATGCCAGAAATCCTCACAAATGAGAATCCCGACACGCCCGAATCGTGTATTGAATGCCCGAATTGCATCTCCCGCCGAGAAAAAGCGCCCATCAATAAACATGCCATAGGTCGGCAAGTAGATTTTACGATGAACATGGATAACTTCACCGCGCGAGATATAGGCCGCACTGATGTAGTGTTTGGTACGCTCATCAATTTCTGCAAACCCAATCACAGCGTCAATATCCAGATCGGCGGTTGTTTGCAGGAGTTGGCTGAAAATCGGGTCTTGTTCTGTCGGTTGCATCGCTACTTCGTAGAGTAAATCCTGCAAGAAATAGCCCGTCATCGAGAGTTCGGGGAAGACGACCAGTTCCGCGCCCTGCGCTTTGGCGTTGGTCATCATCTCCTGATGTTTTTTCAGGTTCGCACGCAAGTCCCCTAACTTTGGATATACTTGCGCCAGTCCGACTGTTAGTTTCAAGGGTTACGCCCTCTCATTTTCGATAATTTGAGCATAATCATGGCGGCAGTTGCAAATAGCAAAACGCCCAGATCGAGGATTTGATCCGCACGCCGACCCAACCAGATTGGCACATAATCGGCACGGAAAAATCCTATAGCGAACATACCAATACTGAATAGTGCCAGCACAATCCAGAATCGGTAGGTACGCACTGGAATCAATACACCCGCAAGCAACAAAATACTGAATCCAGCGCCGATAAATGGTAAATCCAGCCGGGGCGCGATCTGCCCATAAATATCTGGTGCTTCTGTGACCAGCCACGAAGGATAATCTGCCAGCGTGCGGACTTCCACACCATAGGCACAGGCCGAAACCGCACACCCTGCCCACGCGCCTACTGCCAATAATGGGAAAATCAGGACGAAGCGATCTGTGAACGCAGCGAAATCCACTTTACGCAGACGTGCAACAAACCATGATCCCAACGTTCCACCGACTATTCCGCCCTGCCACGCCAGCCCACCACCTGCCAGCGAAAACATCTGATCCGGGTTGGCACTGAAATACGGCCATTCCATCAATACATGAATGATACGCGCGCCGATAATGCCGCCAAGCAACGCCCCGAGACCAACATCCAGCCAGCGCGTTGCCTGCTTGCGCCGACGTCCCGCGAACGCCAACACACCAGCGCCAATCATGGTCGGGACAAGAATTGCCGCAGGAAAAGCGCGGATTGACAATCCAAAGAAGGAAAAAACGACAGGGTTCATAGCGATAATCTACAAGGATGTTGGTGCGGCGACGGGATGCGCCCGAACGATTAGCCGCAATTCGTACTGCGAATTGTCCGGGTTATAGGCTGAACAGGTGAATAACGTCAACACTTCGCTATCGGTTTGGGCAATGGGTTCGCTATCATCGGGCGTCGTTGTCCACAATTTATCAACTTCATAGTAAAACGTTTTGCCATTGAATTTGACGATGATCAAATCACCCGGTTTGAGTTGATCCAGCTTATAAAACGGACCGGGGCGACGTTTGGCGAGTTCGCTATGTGCGCCGAGTGCGATATTCGTACCGCTACCGGGAACAGGACGCCCTTCGAGATAGGCGGCGTTATAGCGCACGTAATTAAAATTCCACGTATTGCCGAATGCACGTGCCAGAATAACAGGCCGATCAAACTGAATTGATGGAATGAGTAGCCGATATTCGATGATTTTCGGCGCGGCAAATGCTCCGGTGGACGGCAATAGCGCGCAAACGCAAGTTATAATCAGCAGCAGGATTCTTCTCATAAAGGGAATTATAACACTATGCCCGGTTCTGGAATCTTTCAATTTCCGCGTGGCTTCCTGTGGGGAACGGCAACGGCTGCCCATCAGAACGAGGGCGATAATAACAACGACTGGGCGCGATGGGAACGCAAGCCGGGGCATGTCTGGCATGATATTCCGTCCGGGCGCGCGGTGGAATGGTGGGCAGGACGCTATGCAGAGGATTTTGATCGCGCTGCGGCGATGAATAACAACGCCCTGCGCCTTTCGGTGGAATGGAGCCGGATCGAGCCGGAACAGGGGCGCTTCGATGATGCCGCCATTGATCGTTACCGGGAGATGTTGAAAGCGCTCCACGAGCGAAACATCACACCAATGGTCACGCTGCATCATTTCACAAATCCGATATGGGTGGCAGACTCCGGCGAATGGCGTAACTCGGAAATCGCGCAACTGTTCAGCCGCTATGCGCGTTATGTGGTGGAACGTCTGAAAGACCTGTGCAAACTTTGGTGTACGATCAACGAGCCGATGGTGTACGCCACGCAAGGCTATTCATTTGCGGCCTGGCCTCCGGGGTTACAGAGCCGCGCAGGTGTGACGGAAGTTGCTGTGAATATGATCCGGGCGCACGCCGCCGCCTATCACGCAATCAAGGGAGTACAGCCGGATTCGCAGGTGGGTTATGCCAGCCATCACATTGGGCTGGAGCCATCTACTCCTCGCTGGCTGAACCGGAACGCCGCACGTCTGGTCGATAATTATTTTAATAAGGCGTTTGTGCTGGCGTTGCAGGATGGCGTTGTTCGCATGGCAGGACGCCCGATCAACATCCCGCAAGCGCGCGGGACGCTGGATTGGCTCGGTTTGCAATACTACCAGATATTCAAGGTTGGCTTCACGCCATTTGCGCCTGCGTCGTTCTTCCTGCGACAGACGATCCCGAAAGATCGGCTGGTTGGCCCGCCTCCCTGGGGTGGAATATACCCGGAAGGAATTTTCGATCACATCAAATGGTTTGATAAGGCGTTGCGTCACACGCCTATATATATCACTGAATGCGGCGTTCCTGATCCCGATGACAAACTCCGTCCCGAATATCTGGTGAAGACAGTTCGCGCGGTCTGGCGGGCTGTAAATTTCAATTTCCCGGTACGTGGCCTGTTCTTCTGGACGCTCACGGATAATTTTGAATGGGACAAAGGCTATAACCCGGCTTTCAATTTTGGGCTGTATAAAACCAATTTCGAGACACAAGAACGTACTCCCCGCGAAAGTGCGCATTTATTCGCTGCAATTTGCAAGGAAAACGGTTTGTCTTCGGCAACAGTTGAAAAATATGCGCCGCATCTGCTGGAAGAACTTTTCCCCGGTACACCGGGAGAGGAACGAGTGCAACTGAAACAACCTGCCATCGAAAAGGAAAAGCGCACTACAAAAACCTGAAAAGTTATTTGAAAAATTGAAATTTGCTGTAAGATTCCTTGCATCCATTCAGGGGGTAGGTAACAATGTCGTTATTCAAAGTCTTTGCCCTATTTGTGATACTTCTGAGCATTACCCATTCTGGCAAGGCTATCGCCAGCCAGCCAAAAGGCTCCAGTCCTCCGGTACAGTATATCCAGCCAAACGATCTTACTCCCGGAACGTTTGCCGGACGCAGCGTCAGTCTGGATGTGACCACCGCCGTAATCTCTGCACAGGGACGAAATAACGGTCAAGGTGGCGCATATGTCTACATTCATAGTGAAACTGCCCCCAACTGGACGCATCAGGCAACATTAATTCCTTCGGATTCGATGCCCGGAGACAATGCGGGAATCGGTGAGAACAGTGTTGCGATGAGCATCAACACGGCTGCAATCGGAAATCCATTGCATCAATCCGGGCAAGGGTCTGTTGCCATTTTTCTACGCAGCGGGGTGAACTGGACAGAACAGCGTGTCATTGCCGGGCCGGGCGGGAATATTAAATTCTTTGGGCAAGCTGTCGCGCTCGATACAAATATTATCGCCATCGGCGCGCAAAATACCTCGACAAATCAGGGCGTTGTATATATCTATACACGCTCAACCGGAATCTGGACTCTGACAACGACCCTGACTCCTACCGATCCGATGAATGGCGATCTTTTCGGAACTGCGTTGGCTATCCGCAACACGCGCGTGGTGGTGGGCGCGCCGGGCAACACAAATGGACGTGGCGCATTTTATGTCTTTGAAAGAATAAGCGGCGTATGGAATCAAACGGCGCGTGTGGGCGCGAGCGATGGTGTGTTTGGCGATAATTTCGGATATTCCATTTCTATAGACGGAGCGACCATCGTATCCGGCGCACCCAACCGCACCAATTCCGGGGCTAGCGCAGGCGCGGCCTATGTTTATGTCCTGAGTGGTGGCTGGGTACAGCAGGCGCGATTCGATGGTGGCAACCTGCCCGGCAGTAAATTTGGCTATTCAGTTACTATTAGTGTTGATTGGGCAATAGTTGCTCAACCATTCAACGATGCGACAGGTGCAAAGGTTTTCGTCTACCAGCGGAGTGGCAGCGTCTGGTCATATTTCACGACTTTGACTCAAAATGTGAGCAATCAGGTGATCCGTCCAGCGCTTTTCGGTGTTTTAATGATGGTCGGTCTGCCTAATGCGTCGCTTGGGGCGGGGGAGATCACCAGCTATCAATTCTTTACCCCATCATGGGTAGCACAGACTACTGTTATCGGGCAGGATGCAATGTCTGGCTCGAAATTCGGCGGCGTGACGACGGTTAATGGCAATCTGGCGGCATGGGGCGCACCCGGTAGCAATTTTGGGCAGGGCGCGGTTTATGTTTATTCGTTCAATGGAAGTAGTTGGGCGTTGCAACAAAAGATCATTTCCAACGATCCGCAAAACTACAATAATTTCGGTGCTTCAGTGGTCATGTCTCGCGGGGAATTATTGGCAATTGGCGAAACAGGCCGAGACGGAACAGGTACAGTCGCCATATATACGCTTGTCGGCTCTGTCTGGACATTCGTCGCCAGAGTGAAAGGCAATGATCTCAGCCCCAACGATGAATTTGGAACGTCTCTGGCGCTCTATGGTGGTGACCTTGTGAACGATGATGTTCTGGTTGCGGGTACACAACATCAAAATAGTTTTCGGGGTGCGGCCTATGTCTTCAAAAATGCGAGTGGTACATGGACGCAAACGCAGAAACTAACAGCTTCCGACGCTGCGCCGAATATGTATTTCAGCAGTGGTACGCAGGGAATTGACATCAATTCCGAATTTATCGTGATTGGTGCGCCGGGACGAAATAGCAGTGCTGGCGCAGTTTATACATTCCGCAACAACAGCGGGATTTATACGCAGGAGTCGATACTTGTGCCAGCGAGTGCTACGGCGGGTGCGCGCTATGGTGCTTCGGTGACAATTAACCTTCCCGTTTCCAGTCTGCTCATGGCTTCCGATAGCAGCACGGTGGGAAACACGGTCTGGTTTGAAAATATCGTTGCAACCAGCACATGGTTCGAGAGCCAAACCATCAGTTTCGGAGATTCGGTATTGGCGCGCGGCGTAGGCAGTGTTTCCATTGATGGCAACAGAATGATCATGACCCGTAACGATCCAACCAATGGAGGGCTGTTCGGCTACTATAATCCGGTGGTTTGGTTTGGGCAGACACGTTTTGATCCAGCGCCGCGTTTTACATTTGAACAATCAGCCCTCAGTGGCACGACGATCACGACGGGCAATAGAGACTACGGAGATAGTCGCGGCATCGGCGTAGTTTTCAATTTTGTACAAACCGGAGCGCGTCCCGATTCGGTAGGCATCTACGATCCAGGCACGGGTACTTTTGCGCTGGATAATGACAAACTGGATGGCGATCCAGACATAACATTCACATTTGGCCCCGCTGGTTGCCAATGTTTTCCGGTGATGGGAGACTGGAACAGCGATGGAATTGATACGGTTGCTCTGTACTATCAGGCAAGCGGCGTATTTCAACTGCGGAATAGCAACACGACTGGCAACCCGGATGCCGCGCTGGTACTTGGTAACCCGAACGATCAGCCGATTGCCGGACATTGGACAGCAGATATGACCACAGATGGGTTGGGCGTTTTTCGCCCATCGAATGGGATTCTATATCTGAAAAAGACACTCACCACCGGATTTGCAGATTATTTTGCGATCCTCGGCAACCCTGGTGATATTGGTGTCGCGGGAGATTGGGACGGAGATGGTCTGGATACTGTTGGAGTATTTCGACCATTCAACAGCACTTTTTATATCAGCAACAACACCGCGCCCAGCGGCATTGTTTATGGTGATGCCACAATTGCTATGGGCGTCAGCACCGATTTACCTGTTACGGGAGATTGGGGCGGTGTCGGGCGCAGCGGGATCGGCATTTATCGCCCCGGAACACAGGTTTTCCATCTGAAAAATGTTGCTGTTCCGGGATCAGTTGATCGCAGCACCTATTTCCAGAACAGCGGAACAATTCCAGTTTCCGGGAGATGGTATGCGCCGATCCAGTCGCCCCCACCGAACCGATCCTACAGCCGCGTTCCCGGCATTATAGTCGATGGCACTTTCACATCGATCACTCCAAATGGAAATGCAGATTAGGCTAGACCGAGTTTGGCGCGGCGTGCTTCCAACTGGGAATTGAGTTCTTCATTATCGACCTCAGCATCGATCTGATCGCTGAGGCGGCTCGTTGCCACTTCGAGCCGTGCATCAGCCTGATCAAGACGGCTCTTTACATCATCGACAATATCTTTGGTGCGACCATCCGCGATTGTCTGTACATCCTTGATCGATTTGGCGGCGATTTGCTTTGATTTGAGCAACTGAAGCAGAACAGCGACCTGTTCGCGTTCGGTGTGGAGCATGTCGATTTTCGATTGCAGCACCACAATCAAATCATAGAGCAGTTGATAGGTGTCGCTCTGGCGCTTGAGTTGGGCTTGATAGGTGCGCGCAATTTCCGATTGCTGGTTGAATTTATTGATGGTGATCTTCGCCAGCGTGTCCTTCCCCTGTTTGACAAGCTGATCGATAGTCAGGTCGAGTTTGGCGGCTTCATCGGCGGCTTCATCATATTTGCGTTTGAGCATCTTCACCGACGCGCCCAGATCGACCATCGTCTCCTTGAAGGCTTCGATACTGCGTTCGGCCTGACGAATGTATTCATCGAAGACCTCCAGCGAATTGGCGCGTAATGCGCTATCTACAATGCTGTGCAGCGTCGCAGAGACGAGCGTTTTTACTTTGCTGAGTAGAGAGGCCATATGGTTTTGTTTCCTGAGTTGATGATTTGCAGGAACTATATAGCACGCCTCGCAGAAAAACAAACTCCCCACCGGAATTTCCAGATGGGGAGTTTGTTGGATAGATGATCGCGTTTAACAGCGATCATCTATCCGATGGGGAGATAGCGATTAATCGCCGCTACCGTTCTGAACCGGATTGATGTTGCCGTTACCGTTACCAGCAATCACGCCAACCTGTGGCTGGCTGCCAGCAATCCAGCGTCCGGCAACAGGCCATCCGCCTGCTGGACCAAAGACAAAGACATTATCCGAACCTGCCGTCGCGTTGGTGCTGTGGAGCGAGAACACGCCAGTTGTCGAGAAGAACCCGACGGTTGACTGTCCATCAGCGTTCCAGTCGCCAATCACCGGATGGTTGATCCAGATATCCATTACAAACTGATTCTGTGCGAAGGCGATACCAGCGCCGTTGTAGTCGTTGAGATACCACGACTGCGTGGACGGACGGTAGACACCTGTTGCATCGAAGCCATCGGCATTCCAGTCGCCTGCAAAGCCAGTGTCGCCAGGGTTGCCGAAGATCATGAAGTAATCATCGAACCCGGTAACAAGTGAACGCTTGAGATACAGGATACCGTTGCTGTTGCGATAGACGCCAACACCATCACCAGCCGTATAGCTATCCCAGTGTCCGGCTATCGGAGCATCGCCCGGATTACCGAAGGTGAACGTGTAGTTGACTGTCGGAGTCGTATTGCTATCGCTCAGGAAGAACTGACCAGTCGCACCACGATAGACACCGAGTGTGTCTACGCCGTCGTTGTTCCAGTCACCTGTTACTGGCAAGTCACTGGCCGCACCACCGAACGCACTGATGATGTCTGCCGCACCAGCACTGTTAGAGTTACGGAGATACCATAGACCGTTGGTTGGGTCATAGACACCAATCGTATCAGCTACTGGTGGCTTCGGCGTGGATGTCGTTGTCGGTGTTGCCGTTGCAGGTGGCGGTGTGATCGGCGGGCAGGTTGCGCTTACTGTACCCGGCCCCTGAATATTGTCGGTGAATGTACCTGTGACACCCGGATCATAGGTTGTTCCAACGAGGATATAGGTTGTTCCGGCATTCAGTGTGAAGCTGGCGATACGTGGCTGATATGGCGAACCGAAACCACCATTGCTGTCATCGTCGAAGGCGATGATGTTCGTAATCGCATTCGATGAATCGAAGCTGTTCTGATACAGGTTATAGAAGGCATCTGTACCGCTGGACAGAGCAGCATTCGTCATAAACAGGTTGTATGCGCCTGTTGTGCTGACGGTGAAGCTCAACGCACGGTAGTAGTATGCGCCGCCTGCCAAAGTGGTGAGGCTGGCTGCACGGTTATACGTCGGGCCAGTGCCATCAATCGAGGCGTTGCAATAGAAGTAGGTTGGTGTTGGTGAGGCCGTCAGCGTTGGAATCGGTGTTACTGTCGACGTATTGGTTGGTGACGGGCCTGGAGTATTGGTCGGTGCAGCGCCCTGTGGCAATGTCGTCTTCCAGACCGAACGACCATGCGTAAAGGCCACAATCGTCGTTTGTGCCGGGTCAAGCACAACCTGGTTCACGGCTGTGTTCGGGAAGCCGTTGTTTGCCCATGTCCAGTTCGTACCATCGTTGGTGCTGAAGAACACGCCGATGTCGTTGCCGACAACCAGAACGCGCCCGACAACGCTGTCATACGCGATGATGCTGGTTATTGGCAGGTTTGGCAGGTCGCCCATGACGCTCGTCCAGCTTGTACCGCCGTCCGTCGTCTTATAGGCCGTACCGATACCACTGGCGCGGGTGAAACGTCCACCTACGACATAGACTGTATTCGGGTCTTTTGGATCGATCCAGAATTCGTTGTGCCAGACATCCGCAGGGATACCAGCAGGCGTAACTTCCGTCCAGTTGGACTGGGCGAAGGCTGTACCACCGTTGGTTGCCTTGAAAATCTTGCTGTTGTTTGTACCAGCCCACATCAGCGCGCTGTTGGAGGGCGAAACTGCCACTGTTGAAACATAACGGTTGGAGGCTGATCCGGTGGTCAGGGCGGCGCTGTCTACTTCCCATGTCAGACCACCATCGAAGGACTCATTGACCTTATTTGTACCAACCAGCATATGGTCGGGATTACCGCGATCAATGGTATAGTTCGTATAGAACAAAGTACCGGAACTGGAATCGATACCGCTGCTGGCATCCTGCCATGTCGCGCCACCGTCGTTGGAACGTTCCAGCGAAACCAGACCAGTCTGGCTGTAATAGGTGTGGTACATCCGCTGCGGGTTTTGCCAGTTGATCTTGGCGAAACCACCGTCACCGCCACGAATACCATCCCATTGCTGGCTGGTTGTATATTTCATCGTGCCGTTGTCCTGCGTGCCGCCGATTGCCAGCGGGCTTGTCGCAAAGTTCGGGCCGAGGTCACCACCAACGAATTCGGTGATCGCCAGACCAACCGTATTCAGGTTGGTATAAACAACGGACGATCCCGGCGTTTGCGTGCCGTTATCGGTATAGAACATACCACCGTCGTTGCCGACATAGAGGCGGCAAGGCGCTACAGAACACCCGGCGAAAACCAGTGCGTGCTGGTCGGGGTGGATACCGCCTGTATTCGGGCTTGTATAAACGTTGGAAATGTTACGGAAATTGCCTGTTGCCGACGTACCGCGTGCGTTATCGGTAACATACACGTCGATACCACCAAAGTAAACGGTATTGTCGTTCAGTGGGTCAACAACGAGATCAAGGTCATACCAGCCCTGTGTGCCAGCAAAGTTGGCGTTCATCGCCAGCATTTTCGACCATGTAGCGCCCGCGTCAGTAGTGTAGTAGGTTTCGTTAAACGAGCCGCTGAATGCTGCACCGCTGGCGTTGACTGTCACACTGTACAACACCGAAGGGTTGCTTGGTGCAATTGCCATACGGGTACGGTTGGCGTAAACACCTGTTCCGGGCAAGCCGTTTGTGAGTTTTGTCCAGTTCGCGCCGCCATCGGTGGATTTATACACACCGTTGCTACGATAAACCGTATAGAGGACAGCCGGATTCACCGAATCATCAATAACGATTTCGTCGGTGACGATAGTGCCGCTTCCCGCTGGCAAACCACCCAAACCGTTTTGCAATGTCCAGTTGACACCGCCATCGGTGGACTTCGCCAGGCCAAGCGTAGAGGCCGCCCAGACTTCGTTGGAATTGTTCTTGTTCACGCGAATACGCGCGATGCCGCTGTTGCGCGAACCGAAAACGGAACCGCCATACAGGTTCCACGTCGCGCCGCCATCGGTAGACTTCAAAACGCCGGAACCGCGATAGCAATCCGCGCACGGCTTGAAAGATTCACCCGTGCCGCCATAGATGACCTGATTATTGTTCGGGTCAATCGCAATCGCGCCAATCGCCAGCGAACTTTGCGTGTCGGACATAGGCGTCCATGTCGCGCCGTTGTTGACGGTTTTCCAGACGCCGCCATTTGCCGAAGCAATGTAGATGACCTGATTCGCACCGCTGGTGGTCTTGTCTATCGCAATACCGGAAACACGTCCAGCTTGCGGATAGCCATCGAATGCACCATTCTGTGGCGCGGGGCCGAGAAGTTGCCACTGGTTTGAGATCGGATAGGGATAGTTAGGAGCCTGTTGGCCGGGCTTGAGTGCAACTGCTGGAAGCGAATTGCCCTGGGGAAGATTGGCTTTGGCATAGTTGCGGGCGGCATCAATTTGCTTTTGCCCGACACTACGGCTATCCAGATACATTTCCCGAAGCAATATTTCTTCGCCCTCTTCAACATCAATGCCTTCCGCTGCCTGAACAACTTTGGTTGTTCCGCGCCCAAGCGGGGTGAGCGAAAGTAAGAGCATAGCGAAAACGAATATAGTGACGATTCCAAAAAATCTTGATCGTCGTTGCGGCATTTAAGACCCCTCTCTAACAATTTTAACTGGTGGCTCATAAAACTAACGCGAGTTTTAAATATTTGCAAGAATCCGGTATCTAATCCGTTATATTTACTCAGGTAAAACGTTTTCCCGGAACTCATCATTTTCTCAGAAACCGGATTTTAAATTAACGTGAGAGGTACTACTGGTGAGTTTTGCGTTAAAGGGCAAGGTCAAGTTCTGATTCTCGCAAATCAGAACAAGGGCAAACGTACAAAATCAGGCGGCGATAGCGAAGATATTTTGTAGAATTATGTGATCAACCCTGTAGCCATTATCCATGCGGATAATGGCCTGAATTACCACGAAATATCGCGGAAACCTACTCCAGAACCAGCGTCACGCGCACGACACCGGCGCGCTCATTTTTTACGACGATCTCGGTTGTGCTGCCTTTTGGGGCGCTGACCACCCACTCGCATTTGAGGCGATCCAGACTATTCGCTGTTGGACCAACTCCCCAGGGCGTATTACTGCTGAAGGTGTAGGCACGTCCTTCAAGTTGCCCCAGTTCTTCGCGCTTGTGACCGGTACGAAGGGCTGCCCCTTCCGGCAATCCGATTTCAAAGACCGTGCCTCGAACGGCTTTCTTGTTCAGCGCCTGCTTGGAGCCATAGCTTGGCAGCCAACCAGTATTATTCACAACAACACGAATATGATATGCACCATCAGCCAGCGGCGTCACTTTTGTTTCATAGAGTTCCAGTTTGGGCGAAATCAACGCCATCCAGAGCAGCCAGTCGGCAAACGGCGTGATCTCTTTTTCCAGCATTTGCGGCGGCGGATTGCGCCATGTCAACAGGTGATCCCAGCCACCGAGTTCGACTTCCCCAAGCTGTGGATGAGTGTATTTATACCAGTCCACATAGCCTTTGCGATCCAGATTTTCATCCGACCACTTGAGCAGTTTCAGATCATCATCGGCGCTGTGTTCCCGATACCACTCAATATATTTATATTTATCGATCCCGGCGTGCCGCTGCAAACTCCAGATTTCCACTGTCCACGCATAAACCCCCAGATGATCATATAGCCAGTCATCAAAGACACCTGTGATCGTCTCCTTTGGATGATAGCGGAACTCGTGATATACAGAAATATTCGGATATCCGGTGATCTCCGTTCCCTTTTCACCGATCTTCTGGAACGTCCAGAGGTCTTCGGCAGGCATCGAATCATCGGGTTGCGTTCCATAAGGGCGCAGGATCACGCCGCTATAGGTATGGAATGTGACAGCGTTGGTGATGTTTTTATGGCTGGTCAGGAAATTCACGACAGCGCGCACTTCCGGTTCGCTGGTCGGGAATGAACCAGCGCCGAACTGCTCATTTTCTGTGCGCCAGTGGCCGGGGAAATTACGGTTTAAATCCAGCCCTTCCTTGATACGACGCGAATAGAGCGATACACCATCGTAATCTTCAATCGTACCTTCGGAAATCACCCGATAGTACGTTCCACCTGTTTCGGCTGGATCGCGCCGAACGAGCAGGCGTGGCTCCTGCGGATGCGGCTTCCAGTGTCCATTGGGATCAGGGATACGCATTTGCAGGATACGCCCATCCCCATCAATATCTTCGGCAATCAGGCCGCCAAAGGGTTCTTCGTCATAGGGATAGGGGCGCGTGCTGGAACGAATGATGCGCGGTTTATCTGCCAGCGCCAGTTCTGCGCCATCTGGCCCGAAGCGTGGACAAATATAAAAGGTGCGGGTATCAACGGCGCGGGTAATATCTGCATTCCTGCCGTATTCTGTAAGTAGCTTGTTGATGAAATACAGACAGGCAGAGGTCGCGGAGACTTCGCTGGCGTGGATATTGCCATCGGCCCAGATTGCGGGTTTATCGGCATGTGCGCCTGTCCCCGTATTGGTGATGGTCAACACCCAAATATCGCGGCCTTCATAGCTCTTGCCGATACTTTCCAATGTTGCCAGTTGCGGGTATTCCTGTGCGAACTCACGCAAAATCCGGGTGAGATCGTCGTAACGGTAGTAACGATCAAATTGTACGTGTGCCATTTGATGAATTTGTCTCTATGAAATCCGGGAAACGTCCACTATTGTTGTAGATTATGCAAAAGAACACAACCCCACCCAGCCGTTTTCAGGAATTTTTGGCGGGGATGCGTGCCGAACTACCTATATTAATCGGCACGACCCCCTTTGGTTTGATTTATGGTGTGACCGCGCTCAAGGCGGGGTTAACGCCGCTTGCCGCTATCCTGATGTCTTCGATCATTTTTGCAGGTTCGGCGCAACTCATCACAGCGCAGTTGATTGGCGCTCTGACGCCCTTTCCTGTGATTGCGATCACAGGGGCGATTGTGAATCTGCGCCATATGCTCTATAGCGCGTCGGTTGCGCCCTATGTTAAACACCTCGGCTGGCTGTGGCGCATTATTCTCGCCTATCTGCTCACTGATGAAGCCTACGCTGTGGCGATAGCACGCTACCTCAAGGATGATCAAAAGAAGCGTGAGGATATTTCTCCTTATCGCCATTGGTATTATTTCGGCGCTGGTTTGCTATTGTGGGGAAGCTGGCAACTTAGCACAGCATTCGGCGTACTGGTCGGCGGGCAGGTTCCATCAAGCTGGGGGCTGGATTTTACGCTTGCACTAACCTTTATTGCCCTGACAATCCCGGTATTGAAAACTCGCCCGATGTTGGCTGCCGCATTTTCAGCGGGGTTGATCGCAGTTGTTTTCAACGGACTCCCATACAAACTGGGTTTGATGGTAGCCGCCTTTACCGGAATAGTGGTAGGTCTGGCTCTTGAAGGACGCAAGGAAAAATTGAAAGTTGGCAAAGTGCAGGTGGAACTTTAATCTATGGAAATCTGGCTGCTCTTTATTGTGATTGGCCTTGCAACGTTCACAATCCGGTTTCTGCCGATTGCGCTGGCAGGGCGCGATTTGCCGCCGTTGCTGTTGCGCGCGTTGCGCTATGTGCCGCCTGCCGTTCTCTCTGCAATTTTTGTACCGGACATGCTCATCCGTAACGGCAGTCTGGATATATCCCCCGGCAACGGGCGTTTGATCGCAGGACTATTGGCAATTGTAGTTGCCTATATCAGCAAAAATGTGATTATTACGATCATTGTGGGCATTGCCTGTCTCTGGATTCTGCTGGCACTGGGCGCGCACTGAAATTTTCACCTCATGGGAACAATGAAATAATTGATAAATAATTGGGTTGATTGTTATATCTCAACTGGAAACGTTATCTCGTTTTTATAGTTTCCAACATGGCGTCGATAGTGAAAAATTTCCTTAATGATTTTTCAGTGAAATTTACATAAATCTTCGCCCCGGCCTATTGCAAAGTGTCTAAAAAAGCCATATATTTATTGTCAATAGATTAGAAAAAAGTTTTTTAAAATATATGCTTTGAGGCCCACCCAAAAATTGGTGGGTTTATTTTTTTTCTGGTTCCCGACAATTCTTATAACTTCACACGCTTTGGCTGCGTCCGGTTCTGCGACGCACACAGAACCGAACCAATAATCCTCAAAGAAGATTTGTCGCAACCTGTATATTCCTCCTGTTATCAACGGATTGGATATATACGATTTGGAAGAGGTGACGCAACATTACCGAGGGAATTTGCTTGCGCGCCTGACATGATCGGATTTCCGCAGCCAGCAGGTTACGCAATTCTTCCGCATTGGCATAGCCTAGCGGAACGCACTGGGTATCTACAATGATCTCCAGCGCTTCTGCAACTTCGAGTGAAACCTGAAAATCTTTCACCCACTTGTTTTTATGTGCCAATCGCTGCTTTTCCCGTGCAATCGCTTCTGCAATGCTCATAGAACTATTTCCTTTCTCAAACAATTCTATGAGCATTCAAACCATTCTATATCCACCAATCGGACTATTTAAACTTATACAAATAGCCCATTTTTGGTTGGGAGTTTTGACACACCTTGAGATATTGATGCAACAATATCAAGCAGCAAGCCAGCGTTAATTGACAGGGGCAAGCCAGTATGTGCCACCTTCACCTTCGGCAGTCCAACCCACCTGCCCGTTATAGTCCACCTTCCACCATGTATATCCCTTTACATTGTCGCAGACCGGTCCATCCAACACTGTGAAGGTATCTCCCGCCGGAATCTCGGTGACGTCATCTCCGGCGAAAGGCTGCGGGCGCAATGCATTCGGATCGCCGGGAGTCACAACGCCTTTTTTACCTTTGACCAGTCGTGGTGGCGGAGAGTTTGGGCATCCTGTTGTCGCCGCTGGCGAAGCCGCATCTATGCGCGGATAGATGATCTGCGAAGGATATCTATCCGCATCTACAAGCACCTGCTCTGGATCAAGGTCGCTGGCGCTATCGAATGCGAAAAAGACTACCTGATTACGCAGAGGGGAGCTACGCGAAAATCGGGCGTCGATTACTGCTGCGCCATCGTTATCCATGATGATTGTGCGTGTGGCAACAAATTCGATGGCGGCAGTTTTGAACACTCCTTTGTTTGGTTCTTTATTGATGAAAAAGTAGAGCGTCACTTTTTCCTGTGGTTCATAGCCAAGCAGCATCGGCAAGGTAGGTTGACGGGTATCCTCATCAACGCGCAAGCGCCCAACACCCCGGCGCGGTGGGCGTGCCATTGCTTCCCATGAAGTGGTGATTGTGCCTTCCGCACCGGAAACACTAAAGGAATAGCCTCCGAGCAACGTACCGTAGCGCCAATCAAGCACCTGAAACTTCCAGCACGTATTACCTGCACTGGTCGGCGTAAAATTCCGTTTGTTTCCAAAGGGGTCGGTTAGTACGGCGGCGGGTTGTGACGCATAGCGGCAAGCCGTCAGGTTGATTTGTACGCCGGGAAAGGATTTTGCTCCGGGAGTACCGCAAAAATAGGGACTAGTGCTTCCTGGTGGTGGCACACATCCCTCAACTGATCCGGTAAACGCAACCTGTGAAGCAACTGAAAAGGTCGGCGGCTCCTTGTTCGCCAGGTCAACGCGAATGATTTTCGGCTCGAAAGGTCGTGGTCTTTCCTGCGCGTACGTGGGCATCGCGGTCAAAACCGTTATCAGAAATAAAACGATGAGCGTAACTGTTCGGCGCATGTTCTTTCTCCTGCCGTTCATACAGCTATGTCATGGTGCGATCTCGTTAAGTCCATACCATAGCACAAATGCCTTTTTCGCGCTGAATTGCTGCAAACCCTCGATTGTGCGAAAATGTACAAATACACTCTGAGAGGTTGATTCATGACACAACAGCAACCGCTGGTCAGGCTACGCGGCCTGTCACGGCGTTACATCGAAGCGGATAGTAAGCACACCGTGCTGGATAACATTGAACTGGATGTGAACGCAGGGGATTTTGTCGTTCTGCTCGGCAAGAGCGGCAGCGGTAAAAGCACGCTCCTGAATCTGATCGGTGGCATCGATAAATCCGATGGTGGCGAAGTCTGGATCAACAATACGCTCATGACCAAACTCAGCGAACGCGATCTAACGCTGTTTCGGAGGGAAAACATCGGTTATGTGTTCCAGTTCTTCAACCTGATCCCAACCTTAACTGTACTGGAAAACATTACACTGCCCTACGAATTGCGTGGAAAAGGTCGGCGTGAAGGGGAACAAGCAGCGCGGAAATTATTGCAGCGTGTCGGGCTGGCAAACCGTGAAAGCACCTACCCGGATCGGCTTTCTGGCGGCGAACAGCAGCGCGTAGCAATTGCAAGGGCGCTCGTCCACGAGCCGCTGCTCATCCTTGCCGACGAACCCACAGGCAACCTCGACGAAGATACCGGGAAAGCTGTTCTCGCCCTGCTGCTGGAACTGACACGCGCCGCAGGTAAAACACTCGTCATGGCGACACACAGCGTCGATGTTATACCGTATGCAGATGTTGTGTATCACATTCACGAAGGCAAGCTGGTTCGGGATCGTATCGGAGATGCACGCCAAATTGAGCCAACAGGGACATTATCATGAACGAAACGCTCTGGCGGATCGTACTGCGTTCGGCGTGGCGGCGACCTTTGCAATCGATCCTGTTCGTACTTGGTGTAGCTCTTGGCGTTGCGATGATCGTTGGGATCGATCTTGCCAATGGCAGCGCGGGCAAGGCGTTCGGCTTGTTCACAGAGAGCATCAATGGACGCGCGACCCATTCCATTGATGGCGGGCCAACCGGCTTGCCAGATGCGCTGTACGCCAAATTGCGGGTTGATCTCGGAATCCGCGAAGCTGCACCGATTGTCGATGATTACGTACAGGTAATGGAGTTCAATTCACAGCCGATCCATATCTTCGGGGTGGATGCGTTTGCAGAGCCGCCATTCCGAAATTATCTGGCATCCGGGAGTACGTCCAGCCTGCCGCTTGAACAGTTGACCGCTTTTCTCGTGGAGCCTAACACAGCACTGATCTCGGAGATATTGGCGGGAGATCATAATCTGAAAGTGGGCGATACGCTCACACTGCGCTACAGTGCAGGACGCCATACGGTAAAGATCGTCGGGCTGTTGCGCACTTCGGATTCGGTCACACAGCAGGCATTACAGGATTTATTGATCACCGATGTCAGTACCGCGCAGGAAATCCTCGGACGAGTCGGCAAACTCAACAAGATCGATTTAATCATCCCGGCAGGAGCGTCAGGAGCGGCGATACTGGACAAAATCAATGCGATCCTGCCGCCAAATGCCGCTGTCATACCCGCAACAGCAACCGGAAACGCCGTCGCACAAATGACGGATGCGTTCAACCTGAGCCTCACTGCATTAAGTTTGCTGGCGCTGGTCGTTGGGATGTTTCTCATCTACAACACAGTGACGTTTTCGGTAGTACAACGTCGCCCCATACTCGGTACATTGCGTGCGCTCGGTGTGACACGCGGGCAAATATTCGGAATGATCCTCGGTGAAGCTGGCATCCTGAGTATGGTTGGCGCACTGCTTGGGTTGGCTGTGGGTGTGATCATGGGGCGACTGGCCGTAGGGTTGGTGACGCAGACTGTTTCCAGTTTGTACTTCACAGTACAGGTTCGCGGTGTGAGTGTTGAACCGTTCACACTGCTCAAAGGCTTTGCCATCGGGATTGCTGCGGCGCTCTTCGCGGCATTGATCCCGGCATGGGAAGCAACAACGACACCGCCGACGGGCGCACTTAAACGCAGCGAAATCGAAAGTAAAATTCGCCGTGCGATCCCGGTGGTAACGCTGTGCGGCATCGGGTTGCTGGTTATCGCCGCGATCCTTATGCAAACGCGCATTCTGGTGTTCAACTTTGCGGCACTGTTCGCGCTGATCGTCGGGTTTGCGCTATTCACTCCCGCCGTGATGCTGATCATGATGATGGTTGGGACGCCTTTGCTTGCGGCGATTGGTGGTGTCCTGGGACGCATGGC
Source organism: uncultured Anaerolineaceae bacterium (assembly GCA_964432445.1). Lineage (GTDB taxonomy): Bacteria > Chloroflexota > Anaerolineae > Aggregatilineales > UBA2796 > JBBRMW01. The sequence continues at coordinate 9,103 of CAYSOC010000064.1, read as the reverse complement.
TCCGCGCTCGATTGTACGTTCTCTGAGCCGTACCTCTGTCGCAGTTGCCGCACTGATGGTTGCTGTCAGCGTGATTGTCGGCGTGAGTTCGATGGTTGGCAGTTTCCGGGGAACGGTGCAGGAATGGCTGGAAAACACCATCCGCGCCGATATTGTGATTAGCCCGCCTTCGGTCAGTGCCAACAAACAGGAATTGCCCGTTGATCCAAAGGTGGCCGAAGAAATTGCGGCATTACCCGGCGTAGCCCGACTTTCGGTGGCACGCAACGTCGCCGTACCGATGGCGAATAATCCGTTGCCTGCTTCGCTCAATGCTATCAATTATGATATTTCCGAAGGCAAGCGGAAGTTTGCATGGTCAATCGGGACGTTCGATCAGGTCTGGGAGGCGATGACAAAAGGATCGGTCATGATCACAGAAACGTTCGCCGCCAGCCGACACATTCCAATCGGCACAGGGCAAAGCGTTACCTTCCGCACTGATAAAGGTGTTCAGACGTTCCCGATTGCGGGCGTCGTTTATGATTATGGCGCAACAACCGGACTGGTCTTGATGGAACTGGAAACCTATCGCCGCTATTGGCATGATTCCTATATATCTACGATGGCGGTGTTCGTCAAACCCGGCGTCGAAGTCAACCAAATGGTCGATCAATTGCGCGCGCTGTTCGCAGGCAGACAGGAATTGATAGTCCGATCCAATCGGGAACTGCTGACTGGCGTCCTGGTAATTTTTGATCGGACATTCATGATCACCACTGCACTGAATCTGCTGGCAACAGTAGTAGCATTCATCGGGATTCTGGCGGCGTTGATGGCGTTGCAACTGGAACGGCGGCGCGAACTCGGTACGATGCGCGCCAATGGTCTGACACGCTGGCAACTTTTCCGGTTGACGCTACTCGAAACCGGGCTGATGGGGATTGCTGCTGGACTGCTGGCGATTCCGGTAGGGACGGTGCTGGCGTGGGTGTTGATAAACATCATCAACGTGCGCTCATTTGGCTGGACGATTGCGCTGCAACTCAAACCGGAATTTTATACACAGGCGTTCATGGTTGCGTTGTTTGCGGCACTGCTGGCGGGGATTTATCCAGCGATCCAGATGGGGTGGGTACAACCTTCACAGGCGTTGCGCTCGGAATAAAAAATCACAGGCTTTCCCGTCTTTGTCTTGTGAAGGCGGGAAAGTACCTGTAACATCACACTATCGAGAAATTACGATTCCGCTGGTGGAAGGTGTCCTCGCCGCCATTCATAGACGAACAGAAGGAAGAAGACCACAGTCAGTACCAAAATGAATGCCGCTGCTGTTGTAACCCCGGTAGCAACGTTGTCCCAGCCATAGGCGGAGAGAAGCGTTCCTCTAAGCGTACTTCCTGTCAACATGGTGTTGCGGAGATTGGTGGCGGCTGTTAACTTTGCCTGTGCGTCATCAGTCGCGGCCTTATCACCAGCTTTTGTAGCTGCGGCTACCGCTGCTCTCAATTCGCGCTGAATTCCACCCAATGTTGCATATGAAGCACCGGGATAGCCTGCATCAGTGGCGGCTGTACGCATGTGCAGCCCGATAAGTTCTGAGTAAACCTTAGCCTGGTTGCCAGTGGTCAGTGGTTGTCCGGCGTTCTCGACAATACCAGGTATCTTCTTTTCTTCCTCGGTGAGACTGTCTGCTGGTGAAAAAGAAATCTGCTGAGACGCGAGTTCATTGCGAATATTATCCTGAATGAACCGCCCCAAACTTAATGCGATGCCCCCTACTACAAGAGAGCCAACGGCGAGGGTGAGCCACAGTAGCAATACTCTGGCCCACATTGCTGCTGAAAGACGATAGTTTAGGTATTTCATGATGTTACTCCTGTTGGTTATATCATGGATTTCCGCAAATAATATCACGGAATTATCCTGCGTCGCCTGATGAGGACACTCTCAGATCAGGCGACCTGGCCGAATCTGAATGACATCTTCAGCAAACATTTTTGAAGGATGTCTATATTGTCCTTCAAAATAGAGTCGGGCTATAGTGAGATACATCATTGGTGTCGATAGTAAGGTATCACATTGCAAAATGACAAATTTTTTGTTGAGTGATATGACATTTGTCACCGGGGGCGGTTAACCACCCAAACCCTAGTGTGATATAGTAGGGTTTGAAAGTACCTGAGCGATATGAGATACCTGCGCACGAACGATATAGCCAGCGAACTTGGCATTCATGTCAATACGGTTCGGCTAGATGAGGATATGGGCTATTTGCCGCCGATTTCGCGCAGCAGCAACGGTTATAGACAATATTACGGTAATTCATCTGGAACAAGCGAGGCTGGTATATCTGACAGTACATTGGCCTTTTCTCAGCGACAGGCCAATATTGATTGATCTGGTCAAACACGCCGCAAGCGGCGATGCCATTGCGCAGCGCAGCGATATTGAACTGCATTTCTTCGATGACGAACGCACAACACTTGCGGATGAACTCAACCGCATAATCGAACTGGAAAAATCGCTATAACGTTCAGGACTTTTTGATGCGCGATCTACTATGCTTTTCTCTATGATGACAACCAAACGACGCGCCTCGGCCATATTTGTTTTTGTCGTCTGCACGGTTTTGTTTTTGCTGTTGGCTTTTATGATCTTTGCAGATCGGCTCAATTTGCCAGCGATTGATAACGCAGTCGTTCAGTCAATTCATGCCGAAGCAATGCCAAATAGCATCGCCATATTTTCAATTTTGACGAATTTCGGGCTGGATTGGCTATGGATTGTTGTGGTCATCGGGGTGACCTGGCTGGCTCTTCGGCGATGGTGGCGATATTTGATGCTCTGGCTGTTTGGCTCCATAGGAGGACAGTTGGCAAATGAGCTAATCAAAGCCGCCTTTAACCGTGCGCGCCCGATATTCGACGTACCGTTTTCTGTAGCGCAGCGTGCGAGCTTCCCAAGCGGACATGCGATGATGTCCACTATACTGTATGGGTTGCTTGCCTATTTGTTGTTGAGGCAGACAAGACCCGTTTTGTTGCGCGCGTTATTGATCACTGCGACACTATGCTGGGTTGGGCTGATTGGGTTCAGTCGTGTTTTTCTCGGCGTACATTACCCAGGTGACGTAATTGGCGGTTTTCTGGCAGGAGGAGCATGGCTGGCGTTGTGCATCCTGCTCCTCGAATTATGGGTATATCCCAGGCAAAACCTGTAGGAATTTGATAACGGCAGGTTTGAACGCCTATGTGTATTCGCGGATTGTCTCGATTACGAGCAACGAATCAATTGGTTTTTGCAGGTATCCATCACAGCCGGATGCCATAATCCGCTCCCGATCCCCACGCATCGCGGCTGCTGTCAGCGCAATAATCGGGATTTCCGATAAATCTGGCGAACTCTTCAGGCGCGAAGTGGCCTCCATCCCGTCGATTCCAGGAAGATTAATATCCATCAGAATCAGATCAGGATGTTCACGCGCTGCTACTGCGATCCCTTTCAGCCCATCTTCGGCTTCCAGTACATCGTATCCATTAAAGTTCAACAGTTTGCGGATAAGGCGTCGATTTTGCTCATTGTCCTCGATGTAGAGAATACGCTTGGTGGGCATGACGCATTCTCCTTATATGAGTTTGGACAGCGGGTATGTGTTGAAATTGATATTGGTGGAAGACGACCTTGCGTTATAGATTTCGACATGCGCGGTCTGAATGGCATCCTCGACAGTCGGGAGAATAGGAATCGACAACCGATAGCGCCGCAGCAAATGCTCGATGTCTTCCTGAAGTTTCTTATCCTGAACGCAGAGCATGTTATGGAGGTTATTATCGGAGAATGTCCCCATCCGACGGCGGCCTTCTTCCGCGAAGAGTACGACCAGTTCGATATATGGGAAATCTTCCCCTTCGAAACTCATGATGCGGTATAGCGGACTCTCCAGATTGTTCTGTATATGCGCTGTTTCGAGTGCCAGATTGCGGATTTGTCCCACCATATTTGAGGCTGTATCTGTAGATGGACTCACAGAAATGATGAAGATGTGTTCCTGCAAGAGAGAGTAGTCAAAGTTGAACATAACAAAATCCTCCACGTTGGTTCTGCTGTGCTGCGCTCTCCCGGCGATATTCTGTCGGAAGAGGTCAAGGATGATTGATGCACAATTGCGGAAAAGTTGATTTAGAATAAATTACAATGAAAACAAGTTTACCGGATCAGTCAAAAGGATGATCTTTCCAGGCCAAAAGTATGATTTTTTAAACTATAAAAATTATTTTTATTTTCTAACGATTAAGCATAGTATGACAAATTGACAGGTTTAAATCTCGTTATAAACAATGGGAAACTATTATGGAATCATGAAAACTGACCCCATTAATCAATGCTTTGGCGCATTGCCCGCGTACAGGTAGCGCACATCCGTTGCTATTTGCAAGAAAAGGAGCCAGACTAATTTTGACGTGAACAGAGAACAAAATTCATGCAACTACAATTGATTCGGAATGCCACGCTCATTCTGGACTATGCAGGGCATCGTCTGTTGATCGATCCCTATTTTGCACCCAGGCACTCGCTCCCGTCGTTTACCGGAAAGTCCCCAAATCCGCTGGTTGAACTGCCTCTCTCAGCGGAACAAATTTTGCAAGGAATCGAGGCGGTTATCGTGTCTCATCTGCATACCGATCATTTTGATAGTGTCGCGCAAGGACTCGTTCCGAAAAACCTGCCGTTACTCTGTCAACCCGTCAATGAAGAGACGATAAAAGGAAAAGGGTTCCAGAATGTATTGCCCATTGCGGATACCTTCGATTGGAATGGTATTCAGATCACCCGTACCGCTGGACATCACGGCACGGGTGAGGTTGGAAAACTCATGGGAGATGTATCCGGGTTTGTGCTACGGGCAGCAAATGAACCCACCTTTTATTGGGCAGGGGATACCGTGTTATGCAGCGAAGTTGAGAATGCCATTGCCCAATTCCAGCCGGAAGTGATCGTGACGCATTCCTGTGGCGCGGCATGGCCGGATGGCAGCGGAAATCGTTCCCTGATTGTGATGGATGCAGAGCAAACTATCGCCGTCTGTCAATATGCGCCAAATGCGCAAATCGTCGCGGCACATATGGAAGCACTTGATCATGCCACCGTCTCGCGCGTAGATTTGCGCGATGCTGCTAGGCTAGCGGGCATCACAGAAACACAGTTGTTGATTCCCGCCGATGGTGAAAAGATTATGCTGGCGAAATCGAAAACTGGTTAAAGATCGCACGATATCCCGTTCCAGTTGGCGCGCAAACCATTCGTCCGGCGTAAAGTGTCGGCATTTCGCTCAGGTAGGTGATGCGGAGCAACGTCCAGGGGTCATTTTCTTGCAGGCGATAGTGAATTTCCACTGAGCCACCTTCTCGCTTCAAGCGAATGGTAAAGGCAGCCCCTTTGAATGTTTCTGGTAATGGCGCAACCGCCCAATCGGAAAAATCACGGGTGACGACTGCGCTGGCGAAATAGCGCCCTTCGGTATATTCAATCCCGGTTTTGAGCCATATTGTTTCATCGACCCAAAGCATCAAACCAGCCTGATCATATTCATTGATATAGTTGGCTGTGAACGTCACTTGCATAACGAAGTTTCCTGTCACGGCTTCCGCGTAGAGGTGTCCGTTATCGTGAATAAAGCCATAGTGTGTTTTGCGCCAGAAATCCGATCCCTTGACGGCTTCAACATTGAGTTCATCTGCGGTTTCATTAAAACTGGCGGGAGGCGCGATCATCCATTCGGGCATAATTGTTTTCTTTCCAAAGATATGCCCATAGCCTAACCCGTTCTTCCAGACGCATCAATATTTACAACTTTGCTATATTGACATTTTAGAGTAATTATTCTAAACTTGAATTTAGAGTAATTGCTCTAAAGGTTTCATGAAGCCCGCAGAAAAGACACGTGAGCGTATTCTGCAAGCCGCGCTGACACTATTCAACACGCAGGGTACAGACGCTATATCGACCAACCATATCGCAGAGACTACCGGGATCAGTCCCGGCAATCTGTATTATCACTTTCGCAACAAGGCCGAGATTATCCGCGCATTATTCGAGCAGTTGTTTGCAGAAACGGATATAGCGTTTGCGATACCGATGCAGCAACCCTTGTCGCTCGATTGGGCGCTTGGATTGGTGCGGCTGAATTTCGGGATTATCTGGAAGTATCGCTTTGCCTATCGTGAAATTCTGGCGTTATTGCGCGCCGATGATCAGCTTCGGGAACGCTATGCGGCAGTGCGACAGCGCGGCTACAAGGGATTCCACGAAATTTTCGCGGCGTTAGGGCAAGCCGGAATGCTGATTGCAATCGAAGATGAGCAAACAGTTACCCGGCTTGCCGACCTCTGCTGGCTGATCAGCGAGTTCTGGTTATCAGAAGTGGAGATTAGCGGGGACGAGGTAGACGCGGCACAGATGCAACGCGGCATCGATCTAATGATGCTCGTATTGCGCCCATACCTGCCGAAGTTGGCCTGAGTCGTATTCGACCTAAATTTAATAAATCGCATTTGCAGCCTTATCATCAGGCTGTGTCAGATCGTCGTTTGTCTCGAACAGGAGCGTATCCGATGTCTATTTCACAACTCACCGGAATCATGCTGATCATCGTGCCAGTCGCGTTCAACATCGCTTTCTTTGCCCTTGCAAGCGCGTTTGAATATCCTGCAATTCTGCGCCAACCTACTGATGCGATCCTGAAAAAGTTCCATGCTGGCGGGAGACGCTTGATCACGTTGTGGTACATCTTCGGGATGACATCGCTGTTGGCAATCCCAACTGCATTGCTGGTCATGGCTGCATTCAACACTCTCAACAATCAGAATGGAACATGGGCGCTGGTTTCGGCTATTTTCGGTACATTGAGTGGTCTTGTGCAGGCGATGGGGTTGTTTCGCTGGTCGTTTCTGGTTCCGACGCTCGCCGCCAGCTATGAGAATGCTACGCCCGCTGCTCGTGACGCGATAGGGGTTGTCTTCAATGCGTTCCATCAATATGTTGGTGTTGCAATCGGAGAACACCTCGGCTATCTGTTCACGGCAGCATGGACGCTTGCGATTTCCGTGCTGATGCTCGGCGTGCCGCTGTTCAGTCCGTTGCTCGTTGGATTAGGCGTTGTATCCGCAATTGGCATTCTGACGGGTATGCTCGAACCCGCTGGCTGGAAGCCCGCAGGTGCAATTAACGCAACTGCCTATATTGTCTGGTCGGTCTGGATGATTCTGGTTGGTCTGACGTTTCTCTTCGCCCGATAAGAGACTGTTCAGATTCCCTGTCGATCCAGCCCCATACGTTTGTTACAATCCCCTTATATTCAAGGGGAGAGTCATTTTGAAGCGTCTCGTACTCATTATGCTGATTTTCTTCTGCGCGGGGTGCAGTGGTGCGCTGACCCCTACCCTCACGCCGACCATACCAGTTACTATCGCCGTCGCGCCAACACCAATGCCTTTTCCGACTTCGCCAAGCTGCAACAATATGGCTGGTGCAGAGAAAAACGCCAGAGATTTCATCGCGCGTTATAACGCCTCCGATGTAGAAGGTACGCTTGCCTTTGTGAGTGAGAAGATACAAAGCTACCTGGATGGTTCGATGGGCTTCAACGGCGCATCACAAGCCAAAAATGCGCTTCGTACATTTTTCGCGGCACAGTTCCAACGTGGTGACAAGTTCGAGATCAGGGAGGTCAAAGCACAGGTCGATCCAGCTAACAATCCCCCATTGTATGCGATCACTATGGATGTTTCACGTTCGGTGGGCGGTGCTGTCCAGCGTGGTATGATTCAGATGGCAATAGAATGTGAAAGTCGTCTTATCGTGATTGTTGCGGTCATCACGAACTAATGTGCTATAATTCTACGAGGAGATTGCGTTCACATGACCGCGCCAATATACCTGTCCCTCGTTTTTCATAATCATCAACCTGTTGGACAGTTCGATTACGTCAACGAACATGCAACGCATGTGAGCTATTTTCCTCTGATCGAATTGCTGGAACATCACCCGGCTATACACGTCGGGATTCACTATAGCGGACATCTGCTGGCATGGCTGGAACAGAAAAACCCGGATTTGATTCACCGTCTGCGTGTCCTGGTCGACCGCGGGCAGGTTGAACTTCTCACAGGTGGCTATTATGAACCGATCCTCGTTGCGCTCCCGGACGAGGATAAGATCGGGCAAATCCATAAACTATCCGAGGCATTGAAGAACTACTTCGGCACGGAGACAACCGGGCTATGGCTGGCAGAGCGGGTCTGGGAACCGCATCTCCCAAAAACGCTGGCACAGGCTGGCGTGCGTTATACCATCCTCGATGATACGCAGTTCGAGGCGATAGGCATGGATCGGCATTCGGCTCTGTTCGGCTACTTTATCACCGAGGAGCAAGGCAATACTTTAATAGTGTTCCCCTCGCATTCTGTCTTGCAGGATGGAATGCCCTGGCAACCTGTGGACAAACTGATCAGTTTTCTACGCGCCGAAGCTGATAAATCGCTACCGAGTTTTCAGCCGAAGCTGGCGCTGGTGGCACAGGATGGCGAGAAATTCGGGACATGGCCCGGTACGTATGAGCTTTGCTGGGGTGATGGCAAGTACATGGAATCGCTGTTCACCGCGCTGGAAAAACAATCAGCATGGTTGAAGGTTGTCACTCCCGGTGAATTCATGAAGCGTCAACCTGCATTGGGGCGTATTTATCTTCCGTCTACCAACCAGAGCGAAATGGCAGAATGGAGTTTGCTTCCTGATGCGGCATTAATTTTCCGTGATATGCGCCGAACGCTGGAAACACGCCCAAACAGTCGCCGATTCCTGACAGGTGGAACATGGCGTGGCTTCCTCATTAAATATGATGAAGTAAATCACCTGCAAAAGCGTGTGCTACAGGTCAGCCCGAAAGTACATGGAATGAGACGAGGCAGACGGCGTGATGAAGCGCTTAACCTGCTATGGGCAGCGGAGAGCAGCGATCCGTTCTGGCATGGGATTTTCGGCGGGATATATCTGTTCAAGTTTCGCGCGGCGGCATACGCCAACCTGATCGCTGCCGAAGCGCTGGCAGACGGTGATTATGCAG
>CAYSOC010000063.1:0-33218 GCA_964432445.1 uncultured Anaerolineaceae bacterium | reverse complement strand
TGGTTACTCCTATTCTGGAACTTTTCATGAACTCCTTTCAACTAGCAACTTGGGTGTTGTAACAACTGTTTGGGTAAATGTTCAGATTCTGGTAGATTAAATCTTCCAAGCCACTCATGAGTTTTAGACAATATGACCTTTTTGTCACGCGAAAGCATTCCGTCCTCAACACGGCTACCACGTCTTGTATCCCCAGAAAAGGAAAGCCAATTGAAACTCGTGAGAACAATAAATGATTCGTCACAAATTAACACCTTATGGTGGAAGCAAATAAAGGTGACGTGAAGTATAGTGTATGAATGGGAACACGACAATTTAAGCTGACACAGGAAGAGCTAAGGGAAATTCAAGGGCGAGAGCAAGCCACGCGGGATGCGCGTGAACTGCGCTGCCTACAGGCAGTGAGGTCGTATGGAAGCAGTGAAGCCATAGGGTCTGTACAAAGGGTGAGCGGAGCAAGCGTGCGGACGATCCGCGCCTTCAACTGCTCTATTTCCCACCTGCCTGCCCACACCTCAACCCGCAAGAGCATGTTTGGAAAACCGCCCGTCATGCCGTCAGCTACAACCACCCCTTTAAAGTATTAGGCACCCTGTGTAACGCCTTTGCGACTTTTCTCGACACTACCTTATTCCAGTTTCGCTGGCTTGAGCGCTTCGTACCTTCTATTTTGTGTCAGTTTTAATTGCCTTAACCATGAGTTCCGGTAGGCTCAAAGCGATTTCTTGTCCGGTATTCAGGCACAAGGCACCATACCAATGCTGACAGTCGCGTTGCGGGCTAATTGGAAGGAGGGGAAGCTGACCGATGGGATGCCAGACGCGGCGGGTGGTGGCTTGCAGGTACAAACTCATCTGATCCATACTCAAAATCAGCCCGTCGGGGTGGTCTTGCCTGAAGTCGGTGATTTTTTTCGGCGTCGGCCTCAAAATCGGCAATCACGGCATCGATTGGTCGTGGCCGATAAACGCCTTCGGGTCGTTGGTAGCTCAACCCACTCTCTTCAAGCACAGCGTGCAGAGAACGCACGCTGCGATAAGACACCCCATAGTGGATTTCGAGCAATTCACCGAGCGTGTCCACTGTCCAGAACATCCCCGCATTGGCCCGACCCAACGCCGCCGACGGGGTTAACTCACGCAGTCGTCCTCCCACAACCGACCGTTGCGCCTCACTCAACCCGCGATGGTTGCCGCCTTTCCAGCCTGTTTTGAGTCCCTCCAGCCCCCTTGCTTCATACCGATCCACCCAACGCTGGATCGTCCGCACGCTTGCTCCGCTCACCCTTTGTACAGACCCTATGGCTTCGCTGCTTCCATACAACCTCACTGCCTGTAGGCAGCGCAGTTCACACGCATCCCGCGTGGCTTGCTCTCGCCCTTGAATTTCCCTTAGCTCTTCCTGTGTCAGCTTAAATTGTCGTGTTCCCATTCATACACTATACTTCACGTCACCTTTATTTGCTTCCACCATTAGTTTGGCAGTTGCACACTTGCTTGTGGCTCTCCGGTAGAACGCCGCTTACGCTTGGGCGTCTCATGCTTGCGAATTGCCACATCCAAAACCTGATCGATGCGCTCCACTGGCACGAGGGTCAGTGTGTCGCGGATGTCTTTTGGCAATTCATCCAGATCATCCAGATTGCGCTTCGGCATGATGATCGTCTTCAATCCGGCACGGTGCGCCGCGAGGACTTTCATCATCAGGCCACCAATCGGGAGGACTTCGCCACGCAAGGTTACTTCACCTGTCATACCCACATCTTTCCGTACAGGCAGACCACTCAACAGGCTGTAGAGGGCGCTGGTCATTGTCACGCCTGCGCTTGGGCCATCTTTCGGGATAGCGCCTTCGGGTACGTGGATATGGAAATCCGAGTTCTCGAACAGTTCCGGGTCAAGGCCAAACTGTTCAGCCTTTGCCCGCAGGAAACTATATGCGATACGCACTGATTCTTCCATCACCTTACCAAGCTGTCCGGTGATTGTCAGGCTACCATGCCCCTTGCTACGGGATGCTTCTACGAACAGCACATCGCCACCGACAGGCGTCCATGCCAGACCCGTCGCCACGCCGGGAACCTCGTCGCGCAGCGCCAGTTCGGGGAAAACACGCGGCTTGCCGAGCGATTCACGGACTGTTTCCGCTGTGATACGAATACGTTTGGTCTTGCCTGCGGCGATCTTTACCGCCGCCTTGCGCAACACCTTACCAATCTCGCGTTCCAGATTACGGACGCCAGCCTCACGGGTGTAGTCCTGAATTACACGGCGCAGAGCTTCTTCCGTGAACTGGATTTCCGTTTTGCGGAGACTATTTACTGTCGCCTGACGTTCAACGAGATGTTCCTGCGCAATCTTTACCTTCTCGTGTTCGGTGTAACCGTCCAACTGGATGACTTCCATACGATCCAGCAGCGGTGCAGGGATGGTATCCAACTGATTCGCTGTGGTGACGAAAATCACATCGCTCAGGTCAAAATCGACATCCAGATAATGATCGCGGAAGGTATTGTTCTGCTGTGGGTCAAGCACTTCCAGCAACGCGCTCGACGGATCACCGCGCCAGTCCGAACCGATCTTGTCGATTTCGTCCAGCATAAATACCGGGTTGCGTGTGCCACCGCGCTTGATCGCCTGAATCAAACGTCCGGGCATTGCGCCAATATAGGTACGCCGGTGTCCACGAATTTCGGCTTCATCGCGCATACCGCCGAGGCTCATGCGAGTGAATTCACGCCCCAACGCACGGGCAATTGACTTACCCAGACTGGTCTTGCCGACACCGGGCGGGCCAATGAACAACAGGATCGCGCCTGCACCACGACTATCGACTTTGGTCTGATCCGTCGCGCGTTCCTTCGCCAGCTTGCGAATGGCGAGATATTCAAGGATACGCTCCTTGATTTCTTTCAAACCATAATGGTCTTCGTCCAACACTTTACGCGCGTGTTCCAAATCAAGATTGTCTTCGCTGCGTTTCTGCCAAGGCAGTTCAACCAGCCAATCGAGATAGCCGCGAATCACCCCATATTCGGCAGATTGAACGGAGAGCCGTTCCATGCGCTTGAGTTCGCGGTCTGCCTGATGACGGGCTTCTTCAGAAAGTCCGGCTTCGGCGATCTTCTTGCGATAATTTTCAACATCAGCGGCTTCGTCATCGGCTTCACCGAGTTCACGCCGGATTTGTTCGATCTGGCGACGCAGGTAGAAATCACGCTGTTCTTTGCCGAGTTTTTCCTGTGTTTCCTCATTGATGCGCTGACCGATGCTGAGGACTTCGTATTCGTGCGCCAACACCTGAATCAGGAGGTGCATCTTGGCGTTGACATTATCTTCTGCCAGTAATTCTTGCCGCTTGTCAACATCCATGTTGGCGTTCGCAGCGATCATATACACCAGCGAACGGTTGCTATCCAACTGACTCAGAAATTCGCCGACTTCATCCGGGACATTGGGCATGAGTTCGATCACGGCGCGGGAGAGGTCGATCAGTTTGCGGCGCAGTGCTTCGGCCTCAATATCAGTGGGTTCTTCGTCTGCAACGACTTCCACTTTTGCTGTCAGATAGGGCGCTGTGCCTACCCATTCCACAATACGGACGCGCTCCAACACCGTGACGACCATTTGCAGACCCTTGTCGTTGTTGGCAACGCGCTGGATCATAGCGATACCGCCGACCTGATGCACCTGATCGGGGTTCGGTTCGTCGATTTCCGGGTTGTGGCTGGTGACAAGAACGACGAGGCGATTGCCGGCCATTGCTTCGTTCACGAGTTTGACACTGCGCGGCACGCCAACACTCACAGGCAGGACTGTGAATGGGAACGCGACCATGTTACGGAGCGGCAATACTGGCAGCTCTTCCGGCAGATGGTTCAGAATGTCCTCTCGGTTTGATTCCGGATTCCCAAACATTTGCTACGCTCCTCTTAATTGGATATGGTAATTAGGATGATACAGTACCATAGATGAGATTTGATGCTGATAACTATACGTCCGTTCCATCAGAACCCTGTTAGAACCGTGCCAATTTTCAGTTTAAATTCACATCGTTTTGCACAAACATATTCCAGCATGTACAAACACTTAATCGCGTTACATCATCAGGTAAGCCGGCCTGATGCACTTTTTGAATGCTGATTTGGTTGATTCTTCACAGTATTGAAAATCATATTCCAAAAACCAAAAACCAGACATTGAAACGCATAACAACTTCAATTTAATAGCAAATATTGTTCTCGGAACTATCGCCCCATAAACTATTGCAAATGATTTGCAATAAAATCGACTGATCTCATGTGCTGCCCTGCTCGGTGCAAGTTTATTGTTATGTGCAGACCTGTTGGCGCGTACCATCGTTGCGCCCGCCGAACTGCCGATTGGGATCGTGACTGCTGTGTTGGGTGCGCCGTTCTTTCTGTGGCTGCTCCTGCGAGATCGTTTGGTATGATAAAAAGAGGTGTATAGGAAAATGACGTTCATGTCTCAAACAACGACCGCCCTGCAACTGGCAGATTTGATTCGCTCCCGCCGCACTATCGGCGCATTCACAGACATTCCACTCCCGGAAGGGTTGGTCGAAAATCTGCTCGAAACGGCAGTATGGACACCTAATCATCGCCTGACAGAACCCTGGCGATTCATCTATCTTACCGGGGAAGGCTGCAAGGGTTATGCAACGGTGCGCAGCGAAATGGCACTCGGCAATCAGATTAAGCCTGAACAGTATGCAGCCAGAGACGCAATCATGCAGAAGTTCGGGACACTTCCGGGAATCCTTATTGTTGCCTTCAAGGAAAACAGCAATCTGGAAATTGCTGAAGAGGACTACGGCGCGTGTTGTGCGCTGATCCAGAATTTCCTGTTGTTGGCATGGGAACAAGGGTTGGGTACAGCGTGGAAGACGTTCAAGAACGATAGTCGGTTGCGTGCCTATCTTGGCCTCGAAGCCGACGAAAAAGTCGCGGGCGTGATCCATATTGGTTATCCCGCCGAAATGCCTGTCAGCCAGCGTCAGCCGATCCGCAAACGCATCACCTATCTGCGCGGCTAGCCGATCATGAAGATGCCAGCCATCTTTCGATACAAATCGGCGGGAAAGCGCTGCTGAACGCACTTCGCCCAATATTCCTGATGCGTTCGGGATGCCTGTTGTCATCATTCCCCATTCGTGTTTATCCTGCCCGCTGGTTGTCCCGGCGCTGGCAAAAGCTATGGTTGTTTGAAAGGATTTACCATGTTCATCACCAATAACCGTATTTTCGTTAACCCGGATCATGCCGCTGCTTTTGAGGATAATTTCCGCAATCGCGCCCGCCTGGTCGATAGTATGCCCGGTTTCATTCGTAACCTGCTGTTACGTCCCACCAATCCCGGCGATCCGTATATCGTCCAGACAATGTGGGAATCGCGCGCTCATTTTCAAGCGTGGGTTGATTCACCGGAGTTTAAGCAGGGACACGCACGTTCCGGCACACTGCCAAAGGATGTCTTTAGCGCGCAAAGCAAACTGGAAGGCTATGAACTGGTACTGGACTCGGAAAACCCCAATTACCAGCCATAGCCTTCGGAAGGACCGCTGGTCTTCCACTCGTAATCCGCTATCTGCCGGACTCCGAATGTTCGGCAATCCATTCGATATGGGCGCGACTCTCTGCAAATTCACCACGACGGTAGAGGATACGCGCCCATGCCTGCCGAGTCCGCGCTATCTCATAGACCGCTTCCCCTGCTTCGAGCATATGCAGACTGGCACGCATATGATCATCCAGTGGTTCGGTTTCTTTGGGGCGCATACAGGAAAGCGCAACCCCGGCGATCCGCTGCGCGATGCCTTCGGCAAAGATACCACCTACTTCCTGTGCAAATCGGATAGCTTCAAGTGCTTGTTCATAGGCCGCGTCGTAATTTTTCTCGCAGAGGCTGATTTCGGCTCTGGCAGCGCTGAACCAGTCGGCAAAAATCAGACGCCCGCCCAAACGCTGCACAATATCCTGATACTGCGTCCAGTATTGATTTGCCGATTCCAGTTGTCCGTTGCGCGCAGACCCCCATGCCATAAATCCATAGGCAAGGTGTATCGGCAATATATCGCCGGATTGTTGCGCTGTTTCGATGGTTTTTATACCATCGCTCAACATTTCCTGATAATGTTCCCCCTGCCAGTGACTCATACAAAGAAATACAAAATTGACGGCGCTGGCAGTAGCATGTTTCAGATTTAATGCGTCCTGTAGTGCTTTTTGTCCCTCTGCTGCGCCAATGGCATATTTCCCACGCGCCGTATAGCAAAAACCAATATAACCTGCGTTGGAGAGCCAATCGGTACGATCTTTTTCCTTATCTTTCAACAACGGTTGCATTTGTTCCAGCATCAGCAGCGCGTATTGGAAATGTCCCTGTTGCGAAAGACAACGGGCGATCATGCTGGTAGGAATAGCCAATAAATCGCCACCACCAAGCGAATCCGCAATCTGTTGCATCGCCTCGAAATGCTGCATCGCAATGTGCGGCTGTGTATAGTAATAGTTTGCGCGCCCCAGCATATAATGAATATCCACGCGGCGTTGCAATGCTTCTGTCGTTTGAAATTGATTGATCGGTAGAAAATCTATCAAACGGTTGACCTCTGCAAGACGCGCCAGATTTACCTGTGGGCTGGATGCAATCAGCGATACATTCACCAGTTTGATCAGCGAATCAATATGCTGCTGTACAAATTCTGACGTGGGTGGAAGTTGTGCCAGATTGCGCACAGCCTGCTCATAAAATTGACGCGCTTGTGGATGGCTCAGATGGATGTGTAAATCGCCAGCGCGCTGTGCATAAAAAGCGGCTTTTTCCAGATTACCCGCCTGTTCATAGTGCCACGCCAGCGCCGGGGCTTTGGAATCACGATAGAGCGTTTCCATTGTCTCTGCAACATTCTGGTGCAGTGTCTGTCTCCATCCAGGATCAAGTGCATCCAGCAGACTTTCCCGTACTTTATCATGACTGAAACGCCAGTTTCCATCGTTAACTTCGAGAATAGCGCTGTTGGCGCAATCCATCAGCCACGCATCCAAATCAACCAGGGGCGCTAATTTTTCAAGCAAACGCAGGTCAAGTGTGCGTCCTGTCACAGCCGCCGCATCCAGCAAATCCCGGTCTACTTCGGGGAGCGAATCCAGTCGATGCTGCACAATACGTTTGATTCCGCCTGTGAAAACCTGTAAAGGCAAAGTCTGCATCCCGATCTCGGACATCGATCCTGTCGTCTCGGCAAGCGCACGCACAATTTCTATCAGAAAAAACGCATTGCCTTCGCTGTGATCTTCCAGAAATTGTACAACGTGTTGGCGTCGTCCGGCTTCACCGAGGATCGATTCTGCGATTTCTTCGACGTTCGTTCGTGTCAGGCGTTTGAGCGATAGATATTTCATTTCGGGGAAATCGCGTGGCAGGTGCGGAGCATCGTCATTTCGGAAACTCGCCAACACCAGGCGACTATATTTGGGAGCAGAAATTGCAGCAGCGTGCAACAAGCGTACACCTTCTTCTGTCATCCACTGAATATCTTCCAGCAACAACACAAGGGGGAGGTTTAACTGCAAAATTAGCTGTTGCAGAACTTTTCCCAGCCTTTCCTCAATAGCTGCCTCGCTGGAAAGTCGGGGTGCGTCCGGGATCGGGCGTTCCAGCAATTCGGCAATATCCGGGACAAGTGGCTTGATGATGGCAGCCTGTTCATCGGTCATTTCTACCATGATGGTGTACCAGCGCAACGGGTTACGCCAGACCTGATAGGGGAGTTGTTTTTCCTTGATTGCCTGTCCGCGCAGGACAATAGCACCCTTGACCAGCGCCAGAGTCGCTAGCTCCTGCATCAATCGGGATTTGCCGATACCGCTTTCTCCTCCAATGAGCCACGCGCTGCCTTCTCCTGTGAAGGCCTGTTCCAGCGCGTCTGACAGCAGTTCCAGTTCAGTCTCCCGCCCGACAAATCGCGCCGATTGTAGAAATCCTTCGCGCATTGTCACGGTTTCTGGTGGTCGCGCGCGTTCGGCGGCTTCGCACAGGGCTTCCAGCGCAAGTTGCGCACTCCGATAGCGTTCCATCGGGTTTTTGGAAAGCAACCGCTGAACAAATTTACAGATGGCAGGCTGTGCATCCAGCCGCGCCATATCCGGCGGCACTCGCTTGATCTGAGCGATCAGTGCCACAATATTGTTCGTCTGAAAGGGATGACTCCCTGCGAAAAGTTCGTAGGCAATGACACCAACCGCATACAGATCACTGGCGACGCTTGCTGCTGCACCCTCGACCAGTTCAGGCGACATATAGGCCAGTGTGCCAGCAACAGCGCTGTTTTGTTCAATGCTTGCCGAGAGGCCAAAATCCAGTACCTTGACCTGCCCATCAACAATCAACACGTTGGCGGGTTTCAAATCGCGGTGCAAGATACCATGCCGATGCAGATAGACCAGCGCTTGCAACAATTGAATCAATAAATCAATGCGTTGTTCCCGCGTTTGCCACTGTCCATAGCTGCGAATATCATACGCATTTTGCAGGAGTTCCATTGTGAAATATGGATTGCGTTCGGCATCGAAGCCGAAATCCAGAACGCGAATGACATTCGGATGAACCAGCGTCGACAGCATCTGAAACTCGTTGGTCAGGGCAAGCTGAAGCGTCTCTATCTCCGAGGTAGAAGGACGCGAGGCAAATTGTAGCGACGTGATCCGGGACGAAACCTGTTTTAGCGCAACATATGAACCAGACAATCGATCATAAGCCGCGAAAACTGTTCCCATTCCACCTTCGCCAAGCCGATGAAGAAGACGGTATCGCTGTTCGGTGCGAGATAATTGCTGCTGCATTGGCAGTACCTGTGTCCTTCAACAAAAAAGCCACAAAACATGCTTTTTCAATTTACATATTATTATCCAAAAATTGACTTTGTGCATTTACGAATTTCTATCTTACACACATATCCTGAGTGAAAACTGTTATATCTCTATATTAATTAGCGATTGGATATTCTCAGGAACGCAAACAGGGTTATAATCCGGCTACTGGATAGAAGGGCGTTGCGGTGTCTTCATTGGAACAGCGCGCAGGAGATTTGCTGCGTGCGCACAAATTAACATTCACTGCGGTTGAATCGTGTACAGGTGGCCTCATCCTGCATCGAATGACGAATATTCCCGGAAGTTCTGCCTACGTACTGGGTGGATTCGTCACCTATTCCAACGAAGCTAAAATGAAATTTGCTCATGTACAGGCAGAAACGCTGGAAACATGGGGCGCTGTCAGTGAACAAACGGCGCTCGAAATGGTGCGCGGTGTTCGTCTGGCGTTCGGTGCAGATTACGCCCTGAGCGCGACAGGAATTGTTGGGCCGGGCGGCGCAACAGAAACCAAACCTGTGGGTCTGGTTTATGTTGGCATCGCGGGGCCAAATGTGGAAACGGTGCAAAAGTTTAATTGGACAGGTGATCGAGAAGCCAATAAACAACATACCGCCGACGCAGCGCTTACGATGTTGCTACAGGCATTGGAGGGACTAGAGCTATGAACGAAGAAGGGCATGTTCTCGTGATCGGCGGTGCGGGTTTGGATGCCAAAGGCCGCCCCTGGAAACCATTGCAATCACTCACCAGTAACCCCGGTGCGATCCGCTTCAGTTTTGGAGGGGTAGGGCGCAACATTGCGGAGAACCTTGCCCGTCTCGAAGTTCCGACAATTTTGCTAACGGCACTCGGTGATGATTCTCCGGGAAAGTTGATTTTCGATCATAATGTCAACGCCGGAATTGATATGTCCCATGCCCTGATTCTGAATGGCGCAAATTCCAGCAGCTATGTAGCGGTGCTGGATGAACAGGGTGATTTATCGGTTGCCGTAAGTGATTATCATCTGGCAGCACAGATCACACCGGAATTTTTGCACGAAAAAGATGAACTGTTTGCAGATGCGGCGATGGTTGCCATCGACTGTAACCTTTCTGAAGCGGCAATCGACACCATTTTTGAAATGGCAGAAATACATGAGTTGCGCGTTTGTGCCGACCCGACCTCGGTTCCATTGGCAAGCAGATTATGCAATCACCTTGATAAACTGTTCATGATTGCGCCGAATGCCGATGAAACGACAGCGCTGTGTGGTTTGAATAACCCGGCAACGGATATTGATTCGGCGGTCAAGGCGGCGCGTTTTCTGGTCAATCTTGGCGTCGGTGTTGCTATCGTAACATTAGGAGAGCATGGTTTGGCTTATGCCGATAGCAGTGGTGGCGGTCATATTCCGGCGATTCGTTCGCATGTGGTGGATGCAACCGGCGCAGGCGACGCGCTTACAGCGGGCGTGATCTTCGGTCTGTTGAACGATATTCCCATTGATGAGGCGATGCGTCTGGGTGTTTCCGCTGCCGCGCTCACGATTGCCAGCGTCGAATCAGTCTTACCAGAACTTTCGCAGGAACTACTCTACGATCAAAAAATGATATAAGATGGCAGAAACCACTACCCACGACATTCGTGTCTTCATCAGCCATAAACGTATTCCGCCGCCGGACTCCGATGCGACAGAGGAACAACGCATCACTGGAAATACTGCGACGGAACAGGCCAAAATGATCTATCAATATCTGACCCAAAAATTTGGTTATACCGTGTTCATTGATAATACCAATCTACACGGTGGACAGATTTGGGCAGAGGAAATCTATCGTAATGTACGTCTCGCGGACGTGCTGATCGTGCTTTTGCAGAAGGAAACTGCGGAATCGGATTGGGTGCAGCGTGAAGTTGATATGGCACGCGGCGCAAATATCAAAATCCTTCCTGTAAAAATTACGGGCGATGTAGATATTATCAAGGCGCGCGAACGCTTGCAGATTGGCGGTGTGCATGAAGAGTTTTTCACTGGGAAGGATGAAGATTACGAGCGTATTCATCAGTGTGTGGTTGAACTGGCACATCAGACCCGCCAGGCACAGAGCGAGTGGATGCAGCAGCAAAAACATCGCTGGCGACACCCCAAAGCCGAGGAAAATCTACACGCCGCGAGCTTCCAGTTTCCGCAACCGCCGGGATGGAGAATCCATATTGCCACTGGCGACCTGACCCGTTTCACCAACGAAGATGGTAGTCCAGTCTTTGACGCGATTGTAAACTCCGAAAATAACTATATGCAGATGGCACGCATTTATGAGATACATAGTATCTCTGGCAACTTACGCCTCAAAGGAGCATTGATCGATGACTTGGATCAATTGCTGGAGGACACGGTACAGGTCGAACTGGATGTACAGCTATCAGACGCACAATCGCGCTATCGTCGCCCGGTGAAGGAATGGCTGGTTGTCCCGACACACGCTGGACACCCGCAAAGCGCGTTGATCCGCACCACAGGCGCACGCTTTATTCTACATGCTGCCAGCGTTCGCATAGATACCACCGGCGCAGTCAACCGAACGACAAATGACGCGGGCGCAGTTGAGAAGGTAGTTCATAATTGTCTGCTGAAAGTCGCCCAGATCGATCAGGCCAAAGGGGTGATTTTCCCGCCGAATACGCCGCAGTATGAGCAGGATATGCAGAGTGCGGCGACTTATCGCCCGATCCAGCGCGTTATCTTCCCGATTTTCGGGGGTGGGCAAGCGATGCAGGATACGCGGAAAACTGTGGCTGCGATGTTGCAGGCATTCAAAAGTTTTCCGAAGATACACCTGCGCGAATTTAAACAGCTTGCGCTGACTGATCTCTACATCGCTGCCTATTCTGCCGGAACTGGCGAAATGATCTATCAGGAAATGACAAAACAACTGGAACAAATCCAGTGAGGGTATATCAATGTTTTATCCGATTCGATTGAGCGATGAAATCCAGCGAGGGCTGGAAGATGGAACGCCCATAGTGGCGCTCGAATCAACTGTAATTTCACATGGCCTGCCCTGGCCTCAGAATATGGAGTTAGCGCTTTCGCTTGAGCAAACCGTTATCGAGAATGGCGCTATTCCCGCGACGATTGCGATCATTGATGGGCAGCTTTGCGCTGGACTCGGCAAAGCCGAAATCGAGATTCTGGCGAATGGCAAAGAACCAGTACGCAAAGTCAGCCGCCGCGATATTGCCGTCTCGATTGCCGAGGAAGGGTTAGGCGCGACCACTGTAGCTTCCACAATGTTGATCGCTTATTGGTCGGGCATCCGCATTTTTGCGACGGGCGGGATCGGCGGCGTTCATCGTGGAGATACAGGGGATGTCAGCGCCGATTTGCCGGAACTCGCACGCACGCCAGTAGCAGTTGTCTGTGCGGGCGCGAAGTCTATCCTTGACCTGCCGCGCACCCTTGAATGGATGGAAACAAACAGTGTTCCAGTGATTGGCTATGGTACAGGAGAGTTTCCGGCGTTCTACGCCCGTACTAGCGGACTCCCGGTACAAGTACAACTGGATAACGCGGAGCAGGTCGCGCGACTGTTGCACATTCGGGATGAGTTAGGGTTGCGTGGCGGGGAACTGATTACTGTCCCGATTCCTGAGTCAGATGCGCTCGATCCAGCGATGATTGATTCGTACATTGCGCAAGCTGTACATGATGCGGAAGCTGAAGGGATTCGCGGCAAGGATGTCACGCCTTACCTGCTCTCGCGGTTGGCGAAACTGACCGAAGGGGTTAGCGTGCGCGCCAACGTTGCCCTGTTGAAGAATAATGCCAAAACTGCGGCACAAATTGCAGTAGCGATGGCGAAGCAGCCAAAACTGCAAAAATCAAAGGCGTAAGTTGTCCTACGCACGGTTGAATCGGATCGTTCGCGTTTTTCTGGTTGCTTGCGCGGCGCTGACGCTCCTGTTTTTTGTGCTGTCTGCGCGTCCGACACCGCGTTTTCGCGGGACAATTCTGGGGCGCGTCGGGCAAGACATTCCGCTCTACAACGACGAAGATCAAGGCGTGATGCTTGTCCGGCTGGATAACCCGGCTGTTGTTTCCTTTCCTGGGGATTGGGAAAAGGGCGATGAGTTCTGTGGTGTCTATACCTTCCGGCGAGGTAACCCACGTACTGGTAAAACCTTTGAGGGAGAACTGGCACAGTCGTTATGGGATCAGCGCAACGATTCCGACATCGTGATTGGCTTCAATAGTATCGTTGCGCGTGCGCCGGAAACCTATCCGATCACGCCGGGAGATCGCACCATTCTGGATTTGATCCGCCAGAAGTTGGGGTATTCCATCATCTGGTTCGATGAAACCGACCCGATTTATCTTCCGAAAGGTCAGGATGTAAGCCGTTTGCTGTGCTATCACTTCCTCGCGCCGGATGGTAGTCCGCGCCTGCCAGAGGTTCATGTCATTCGATTTAACCCACGTAATGCGCAGACCACCCGACGCGGCGGTTTTTATATTCGCTATAACTCCCCGATCACACCCGATGATCCACCGGAAGCTATCAAAGTTGAACGCCTGTCGATTGGAGATTATCTGCGACGACTGGAAGACTCTGGCACGACGGTGGTGGTGAAACGCAATTAGGGGAGAACATCCCCGGCGCGTGTTTCACCGGGGACAGAGGTCGTGTTAGCTATTTCTTTGCGCCGATAGCGGTCAGAACTTCATCCGCAACGCGATCCCCGCTTTCGACTGCGCCATTCATATAGCCCTGAAATTCGAGGCTGGTATGTTCGCCAGCGAAGAATAGATTACCCACTGCCTCACCCTCTGCACCACGAATCGAGGTCACCTGCCCCGGTTTATAGGCTGAATAGCTCGCCAGTGTGTATGGTTGTTTAGGCCAATCGGCAATCTGGTAGGTGATATTGAATTCGTTGGTGATGCCGGGATAAATCGGCTCCAGTTGCGAGAAAAATTCCTCTGTCGTCTTACGCTGATCGCTGCCGAGGACTTCAAGCGCCTGTGGCCCGCCGAGATAATCCGTCAGAATTCCGGTTGTACCGGTCTGATAGCGGACGGATTCCCATGACGATTGATAAGGCAGGTCGGAATAAGTCTGACCATTGCTGTTATATTTGGTGCGCCAGATGCGCGTCTTGAAGCCTGACAATACTTTGCTATTGATACCATAGCCAAGTGTCTCGATTGCCTTCTTCTTGACCTCTGGCAAATCCAGTTTGGTGAGGTCTACGTGGCGCAACGTTGTAAATGGAATCGCCAGAACAACAATATCAGCGTTGACTTCTACGGCAGAGGCATCGCGGGTAAAGCTGAGAGTGTAACCCGCCGTTCCCTTCGGGCGGATGGCCTCCAGTGAGTATCCACCTTGCACTGTGCCGCCGATACGACCCGCAAGCCGCGTTGCAAGGGCATCGTTTCCACCGGAAAGATGAAAACGTTCGTCGGAATATCCATAAATACCCTCGTCGCCACCCTCAACACCGAGTAGCCACAACAGGTTGAAAACGCTCTGTTCCCCAACGGGCAAGCCATACTCGCCAAGATAGGCTACATCAATGATCTGGCGGGTAGTTGTTCCCTTGATGCCTTTCTGATCGAGCCATTCCCCAAGACTCAATTTATCAAGGTCGCCTGCGCCGTTTGGCTGATCATAGGTTACGTCATCGCCCTTGAGTGTTGCCAACTCTGCTGCTGCCTGCTTGCCGATAGCGCGCAATTCCTCAAAGAATGTGGCCGATGGAATTTTCTTGCCACCAAAATAAAAAATTTCGGATTGCAGTTTTCCATCATTCTTTTTGAGATCGACGGTAGCAAGCCCTAACTCCTTCGCCAGATTCAACAGCGCTTCGTGTCCGGTATCAATAAATTCGCCACCGAGTTCGGCAATCTGTCTATTCTTGAAGTAGTTCCGGGAGGTCAGGACGCGCCCGCCTACGCGCTTCGGTTGTGCTTCGTAGACCTTTGCTGTGAAGCCTGCCCTGCGGAGTCGATAGGCAGTCGTCAAGCCAGCAAGCCCTGCACCGATTACAGCAATGGTCGGCGGCGTGGCGAAATTGCGCGACAGGTCTGGCAATCCCAGCGGCGCAATTGCCGAGCCGATAGCAGCAGCACCCGTCAATTTCAGAAATTCACGTCGGGAGAGTTCGTTGGTGAAGGCTTCGTGCCGTTCGGCTTCACGCTCCAAACCAATTGGAGTAGGTAGCCCTTCCTGTTCCAGTTTCGCAGCCGTTTGCAATGCTCGTTTTACAGCAGCAAAGAGGGGTGTCCGTGCCATGTCTATCGCTCCTATTTTGACCATCCATCAAGGAAGATTGTAGGACGACGCAACTATTGGCGCAAATCCGTACTCAGGAAGCAAAAAGGCAGACTTCATGCCTGCCTTTCAAATTCAGCGAAATGTCGTTGAAAAGATTACCGATGGGTAATCAGCACCACAGCCAGCCATACAAAGGTGACCGCATTTGCCAGCACAATGAATGGTACTTGTACATCGCCTGCCACGCCGACATGGGAAGAACCGCGCGCGTCCCCTTTGGTACGAACAAAGAACAGAATGATGGGTGTAGCAACCAGCACAAATATCACCACCCATAGCGGGATGACCGAGGTCAGCAACGCGAACACAAAGAAGCTGATTGCCAGCCCAACGAACACATACATCAAACGTTCGGCATTGCGTTTTCCGATCATGATCGCGGTGTTCTTCAAACCAGCCAACGTATCCATATCGAAATCACGAATCTGGTTGTAAAGCTGTCCATAGCAGGAGATGAAGGTAACTGCCAATGCAACGAGCCAGACCGTCCCCGGCGCATTATCATAAGTGAAATATCCTGCAAGAAAAAGCAGGCCAGAGAGCATCAGGGAATGTGAAACAACATCAGCCACCGGGTATGCCTTGAGGCGAATAGGCTTCCACGAATAGAGGTGGGAGAGCAGGAGTGTCAGACCGCCAAATACCAGAGGCCAAACACCACCGAGCGCGAACAACAGCAACGAAATCACCGCCGCCGCCCCGGAAGCCAGCCAGCCTTCCAGAATGCTCAGTTCGCCGTTCGCCACCGGGTTACGTGCTGCACGTGCCGCTTCACGGGCATCGTCGGGCGCATCTTCAATGTCGTTAATCATGAACGCATAGGCAACAACCAGAATGTTCCCCAGCAAAACGGGGATCAGCCGCCAATCGAGCGTCTTTCCAGGTTGCGCCTGTATTGCCAAAATCGCGCCAATTATTGTCAGTGGAATAACGGTAGGTACGTGTTCTTTCCAACGGGTGAGCCGCACCACACCGCGCATCTTGACATTCATAGCCTGGGTCGAAATCATCTCGAAATTGTCTCCTGGTGACATTACATTCTGCACAACAATAAACCCGAATAGCAGAAAATAGTTTCACCGCCGACAATGGCAAGACAACAAATGATGTATCTTTAATATTTTATTTCACGCACAAATTTCTGGATTGCAGCAGCAGTTTCTTCCGGCCTTTCCTGCGGGATTAGGTGGCCTGCGCCGGAAACCGTGATAATTTCCGGTTTCGGATTCAGTCGCTTGAATAGATCGGCACTGGGCTTCACGAAAACATCGGTCAATTCGCCACGAATAATGATCGCCGGGTTGCGCAATTTTTTCGGCAATCGCCATACGTCGGTAGGAAGGGTGCGGAAGATTTCGGCTTCCCATTCCGGCGGATAGATGAGTCGTGTCCCTTTGTCATCGGTAGCGGTCATAGACTCTGTATATACGCGCACCTGCTCATCACTGGCACGAGCAAATAATTTTTTACCGCGAAAATATTGATAAGCCGTTTCGAGATCAGGCCATTCGCGCCCACGCTTCAACGCCTGTTGCACCAACCGGAAGCGTGAATCGCGCCCAAGCGCCCGCACCACGCGCGCCGCCCACAAAATCTTCGGCGGAAGCATCGTCGGATCAATCAGGACAAGCCCGGCAAAGCGTTCCGGCTCTTTCACCGCTGCATAAAACGTGGTTACCGCGCCGATGCTATGCCCGACGCCAAGCAACGGAAAATCGGATTCCTTGAAATTCTTATCGAGGAAACCCAGTAAATCGTCTGCAAAGGTTCGCCAGTGATCAAGTTTTGGTGGCGGCGTCGGTTGCCATAGCGGGCGCATATGTGCCGCGACGACCTTATGGCTTAAAAAAAGTGGTTGCAATGCTTGCGTATATGTTTGAGGTGGGAAACCGTTGGCATAACTGAGGACGACGGCGCGTCCTTCAGCTTGACTATCAGGGAAATGATAAGCATTATTCATGCCACAGATTGTAGCAGAATTTGTCCCTATATCCTTATCCTGATATAGGGACAATGCCCGACTTATTTAGCGGGTGTGACGTGTGCTACGATCCAATCGCCTACGGTGGGCAGGAAATCGGCAGTGAACTCCGATTTGAGCGTGGAATATTCTTCGACACCGCCTGTTTTGGCTGCTTGCATCAGGTGATTGGCATCGGGCAAAGTTACGATCTTGTAATCTTTATTGCCCGACTTCTTTAACGACGCTTCAAGCGCAGTGGCGTTCTGTTCGGCGTCTACCTGCACATCCAGTCCACCATAAACAGCAAGCACGGGCATGGTAGCCTTTTCCCAGTCCGGGCGCGGATCATAGGAAAGGAAATAGACCCACCAATCTGTTTTGAAAGTTTCGACTGTTGCCGCGAGTGTTCTCTTGATGAAACTATCGAGATCGGTGACGCCTTCCTGCTTGCGTTCTTCTTCGGTCATTGCGTCGTACTGAACTTTGGCGGCTTCTCTCGTCAACTTTTCCAGCGCGTCATAATCCTTTTTGAGTACCAGCGGGAATGCCTTTTTGAGATACTCCAGTTGCAGCTTAATCGCTTCTTCGGAGGCTTTGCCTACACGCAGGATTTTCTCGTTCTGCTTGAGCATCAGGTCGGTGATTGGCGCACCGGGGCCAGCCATCGAAACGATGAAAGCAAACGGTTTGCCCTGTCCAACCAGAATCGATGCGACCATGCCACCTTCGCTGTGTCCGAGCAACCCGACCTTTTTGCCTTCAATATCCTTGCGCGTTTGCAGGTAGTCCAGTGCGGCAGAGGCGTCACTAGCAAAATCAAGTGTCGTCGCGGCGGCGAAGTCACCTGTAGATTTGGCAACGCCGCGATCATCGTAGCGCAGAACAGCAATTCCCCGACGTGTCAGATAATCGGCAATCAGACGAAATGGCTTGATCCCGATGCCGAGGTCTTCATCCCGATCCTGTGCGCCGCTGCCGGTCACGAGGATAACTGCCGGGAATGGGCCGCTGCCATTCGGCAGGGTTAGCGTACCTGCCAATGTCACCTTGTCACCACTCTTGAAAGTTACGTCTTCTTCACGATAGGCGGTTGCTTCTTTGGTCGCAATCATCGGCGTCAGAGCCTCAACAACCGGGACAAATACCGTTTCGGTGAGTGCCTTGCTTTCATCCTGCGTCGTTTGCAGCAAGACGATATAAGTCTTTCCATCTTTTTCGGCAAGCCCTAACGCAAATGCCAGTTTAATGCCCTGAAATTCATTGGTGAATTCGTAGATCGACCACTCGAACGCGGTTGTCTTGCGCGTGCTGGTGCTTTTTGGTGCTTCCTTCAGGCCAAACTGCGGCGTCAGAGCGCCCAGCACAGTATCCTTTTTTGCCGGGGTGGTTTGCTGAGCGAGCAGGGTAATGTCAGTAGCCGTCTGTTTGCGTTGGCGTAACCCTCGGCCACTATCCGCCCAGCCTTCCGGGACAACCCCCTGAATCCCAAAGGTTGCATCGGTGAAAGGAACCAGCTTGATTTTGGTGGCTTCCTGAGCGTTGGAGACTGAGGGGAAAATGAACAATGCTATCAGAAAAACGAGCAGAGCGCGTCTCATGGGTTCTCCTCCAGAAATTAAAGCGCATCGTCTCACACAGAATTAGTATACGCCTCCTGTATGGGAACGATGCGTTTTCTCCACAAACTGATCAGGGTTTTGACGTTTTCCTGATCAGGCGTTTTTCTGGTAATAGGCCGCAATCGTGTTATTCACGATTTCCAGCGGGACACCGCCCGTCGTCATATCCTGACCGTCCGGGCCTTTGAAGTAGTTCCAGGTTACGCCGTTATCGCTTGACCAGACCATCGTCGGCGTACCGCCAGCGCCCATCTTCTGGAACAATTCATAGGCTTTTGCCATTGCCTTTTCGGTGGAATCGGTAGCAACGCAGTTCAGCCATTTGGTCGTATCCAGCTTGAGCTTGTCGGCAATCTTCTTCATATTGCCCGGTTCAAAGCCGTTCAGCCCTTCGGTGGATTGCATATAGAACAGTTCGTCGTGCATCTCCCAGAACTTCCCCTGTTCCATCGCACAGAAGGCCGCGCGCGTGGCATAGCGCGAAGGCTGCCCATGAAACAATTGTGGCGCAAATATAAATCTGACATTCCCCGGACGCACCTGCTTATCAATTAACTGTTCAAGTTGCGGTTTATACTGAAGGCAGAAGGGGCATCCAAAATCGGAAAATTCCATGATCTGAAAGCGTGTGGATGGGTCGCCGAGAATGGGCAATCCATCAGCGGTCAGGTTCTGCGCCAGCATCTCATATTTACCCGTAGTGACCTGCGGCACTGTCGTCCGGTTGACAACGAGCAACATCACCACGAACGCAATGAGTGCTGTACCAACCACCACCCCGATAGAAATCATCTGCTGGCGTTGCTGTTGTTGTGCGCGCAACCGTGCGGCTGCGAGTTGTTCTCTGTTCTTGCTCACGATATTCCACTTTCCACAAATTTCGGTTACAAATGTGCGCAGAATTATAACCAAAGGAAAGCAAGGATTTCATGAGAGCCGCTGATATTATTGCTCATAAACGCGATGGGCTGGAACTTTCTACCGAAGAGATCAATTTTTTTATTGATGGCTATACGCGCGGCGAGATTCCCGATTATCAGGCGTCAGCCTGGCTAATGGCAATTTTTCTGAAAGGCATGAGCCGCCGCGAAACAGTCGATTTAACGATAGCAATGGTACATTCCGGGGAAGTCCTCGATCTTTCGGATGTGCTGCCCAACTCTGTCGATAAACATTCGTCTGGCGGTGTTGGCGATAAAACCACGCTCGTTGTGCTGCCGCTGGTGGCGGCGTGTGGCGTACCTGTCGCCAAGATGAGCGGGCGCGGGTTGGGTTTCTCTGGTGGGACGCTGGACAAACTTGAATCGATCCCCGGCTATCGTGTCATGCTGACACAGGATGAATTTCGGCAAAACGCGCGCAAATATGGAATTGTCCTCTCCGGGCAAAGTGGCAATCTCGCGCCCGCCGATGGCAAACTCTATGCCCTGCGCGATGTGACTGGCACAGTTCCTAATCTCTCGCTCATTGCCAGTTCAATCATGAGCAAGAAGATCGCCGCAGGCGCACAGGGTATCGTGCTGGATGTAAAGGTTGGAATTGGCGCGTTCATGCGTACTGTATCCGAGGCGGAAGCACTGGCACAAATCATGGTTGATATTGGCAAGGACGCTGGACGACAGGTTGTTGCCTTGATCTCCGATATGAATCAACCGCTTGGCCTTGCGGTAGGGAATGCTCTGGAGGTCAAAGAATCTATTGAAGTGCTGCGTGATGGCGGCCCGAAAGACCTGCGCGAACATTGTATCGCTCTGGCAGGGCATATGCTCCGATTGGCACGCCGCAACACTTCGGAATATGCCCTCTCGGAATATATGGCAGAGGCCGCTGACCACCTGCGTGACGGTTCGGCGCTGGAGAAACTCCGCATTTTGGTACAAGCACAAGGTGGCGATGTGAGCGTCATTGACGATCCCAAAAAGCTGGCGAAAGCAACGATCATCGAAGAGATGCACGCCACACAGTCTGGATATGTCGAACAACTGAGCGCGCTCAATGTTGGTGTCGCGTCGGTAGACCTCGGCGCGGGACGCGAACGCAAGGAAGACGGCATCGATCACGCTGTCGGAATTATGGTACACAAGAAGGTTGGCGACCCGGTGCAGGCGGGCGAGGTTACGTTCACACTACACGCCAACGATCCGGCAAAACTGCAACTGGCAAAGGAGCGTTTGACTGACGCGATCATATACAGCAACGTGCCGACAACGCCGCTGCCAATGTTTTATAACATCATCCAGTAGTACAATAACCCCGCTAAAAAGGAGTTTTTAAATGGGCGAAACAATTACAACTGCGTCTGGGTTGCAATACGAAGAAGTCCTGGTCGGAACGGGCGCAGAAGCGAAAGCGGGAATGCTGGTCACAGCGCACTATCACGGCACGCTTACGAATGGGCAAGTGTTCGATAGTTCGGTTAAACGCAACGAGCCGTTCAGCTTCCGTCTCGGAGCCGGACAGGTGATCAAGGGCTGGGACGAAGGCATTGCCGGGATGAAGATCGGTGGCAAGCGTCGCCTGACAATTCCACCAGAACTGGGCTATGGGGCGCGCGGTGCAGGTGGTGTCATTCCGCCGAACGCAACGCTGGTGTTTGATGTCGAATTGATAGACGTAAAATAGTGAGTCTGCGGGCGCACACATTGTTGGTGCGCCCCATATCAAATCAACCCCTCGGCGCGCAAGACGGGCAAAAACGAGTAAATGCAACTTGAATCCAGCCATCGAACGCATTCCACACAATTGTACTCCATCCCCTGTTCTACCAGTGGATGAAGTGGTGCAGGTATCCACGCGATTAAGTATCGGCCAAGATCACCATCCGTACCACCATATACCCATGTATCACATGCGGGAATATCGTCATAGTCAATAAATCCGTTGCTTTCTAATTGGCTTACTCCGTCTGATACCGTTACATCGGGTTCACTGCAAAGTAGGCGACCTCCTGCCAGCCCTTGTGGAAGAGGAGGTTTAGGATGCCAGTAATTCCCAGTATGATCAAACTTGTCCACAATCGCACTTCGTATTTGGATTACAGGATCAACAATCGAGTCTAGCAACATACGATCCAGCCCTGTGTCTCTGAGTGGATAAAGCAAAGTACGCAGGCTGTATTTAGGATCATCCATATTAAGTCGCGGCGTGCAATACGCAATTGTTTCCGCGAGGGATTGTTTGAAGCGATTCAGATCGAACATATCCTTTTTCCTTTAGCCAATTCAAAGAGCGCTTTTTTTCGCTCTGGATTTCCCTGATTTTAGTTTATTTTCAATATCCCGCCGCATGATCATCAGGGTGATGTCATCGGCGCGCGGCGCTCCCTGTTCAAATTCGATCACGCTGCGGAGAATATCGCTGCACATCTGCTCTACTGGAAAACGCAATGAGGCGCGGAGGGTTTGCTGGAGTCCGTTTTCTCCGAAAAACTCCCCTTTGTCGTTTGCCGCTTCGGTCAAACCATCGGTGTATAGAACCAGCGTTTCGCCCTCTTCGATCTGTACGCTCCGACGCGACCAGTGGAAATCTTCCATCATCCCAAGAGGTGGGCCGGTACGCCGTAATGACTTGATGCGGCGTCCACGCTGATAACGCAGCAGATAGGGTGGGTTGTGTCCTGCGTTAACATAGGTCAGGATTCCGGTTGGCGGGTCAAGCACACCAAAAAACACAGTTACGAACAGGTCATTTTGGGTGTCGCTGAGGATGCGTGAGTTTACAGTCTGGATCAGGTGGGCAAGCTGGCGCAGATACGTTTGTGAATAGCGCAGGGCATAATCAATCGCATATGCCCGAATCAGAGTGCGACTGAGCGCCATATATAGTGCCGCACCCAAGCCTTTATCGGCAACATCTGCAACGACAATACCGAGTCGTCCGCCGTGCAGGGGGATGAAATCAAAATAATCGCCAGAGGTTTCGCGCGCTGGTTCCAGAGTTGCAGCGAATTGCCAACCCGGAATGTTCGGACGAACAGTTGGAAGAAAACTTGTTTGCACAGTGCGTGCAAACGTTAACTCCTGCGCCATGCGTCCGCGCCGTACCTGTTCTGTTACTGATTGTTGATAGAGTTCTGTGCTGTAGTGTGTAGAGGCAATCTGGTCTGCCAGCAATTGCACGGCTGGTAACAGATGTTGCAGCGTGTTTATCTGCTGCTCACGATGCAGATAGAGCCGCCCCAGTATCCGTTGCGTTCTCGGCTGGATTACAGGCATGATGATGATTCCCTCACGCCCTCCTCCTTTCAACCAGGGGCGAATGTCGCGTGGTTGCAGCATCAGGTGCATGGTGCGCTCTTTTTCCCAATCCCAGCACTCCACATCAGGACCAATCCAATCGTTGGGCAGACTCAGCAATGTTTGTTCGGGATAGAGACGAATCGCAATATGGCAATTAGGCAAGATATTCGGAACGTGTCTCTCCAGCAAACTGGAAAGTCGTGCTTCGTCCGGCGCACCTTGCAGCAATAACTGGCTCATATTTTGAAGTTGTTCCAGTTCGCGGGTGCGTCGTCGCGCATGTTCGGCAGTGCGGCTCATCCGATCAACGATGAATGTGCCGCCTAGCATAATCCCCAGAAAGCCGAAGTATGCTCCCCACCCTGCGAGGTTATAGAGGCTGGCGGGCAAAATTGCTATCAGCCCTGCCATTGGACCAAGCAAAATAACGAAAACCGCTAACTGCAAACTTTTCGCGCGCTGTGCTGCCGAGACTGGCAGCATAATTCGGCTGAATCCCTGACTGACGGTGATCATCAGCGAACCGAGCGTGAACCCGATCAAAGTGGCAACAATGGCAGGAAATACATCCGGGAAATTCAGTGAGCGGATCGGGAACTGCCCGCCGAGTCGTTCATAGACGGCAACCTCTACCAGCGTCGGCAGCAACACCGACATACGGAAAATACTCTGCGAGAAAATACGTAATTTGTGGAGTGAACCACCTTCGCGCTGTTGCAGCCAGAATGTCACCCAGGGCAGGATTAACCCCAGCCAGCCAACCGTTGGACCGAACACAAGCACGCCCGACCACATCGCCTCACCCCAGAACGAACGGCGCTCAGAGCGATAGCCACCCGATGTTGTCACGAAGTAGATTTCCAGCCAGAGCGTACTGAATATCACCAAAAACCCGAACAGAATCAACAGAAAAAACCAATGCTGCTGGACGACAGCAGGATCGGTGACGCTGATTAACCAGGCTACGCCAATCAGCGTTGGCGGGATAAATATCAGCGAACGTAACACGTAGCCAGCCGCCAGATAGCGCTCCGATTCCGGGAAGCGCAGCAAACGCGGATAGAGTCGTACCGCGATACTGTACAAAAGTTCTTTTTTCATAGCCGGAAATTGTATCGCGTGATCTGCCTTTATTGGGCGTGTGGCGACTGCTGAATTGTGCAACTTGTGTATGTCTGTTACGTAAACAAACAAGGATCAACAAGGAGATAGCGAATGACTGATCGCGTGATCAATTATGAAGTGTTCGCACCGAAGACCCGCGCCAATCCACAGGCAGTATACGAACAGCTACGACAAAACGCTCCGATTTATTGCGAAGTTGGCACAATGACGGGCATGAACATCTGGTTTTTGACGCGCTATGACGATGCTGTCTGGGGACTGAAAGACCCGCGTATTGGCAAGGAAGTGCGTAAGCATATGCCGCCAGAGTTGCGGCAAAAATTTGGCGAACCTACTGGATTTCTGGCAGCCATTGATCGTCACATGCTCAACCTTGACCCGCCCGACCATACCCGGCTGCGCGCGTTGGTACATAAAGCCTTTACCCCTAGCATTATCGAAAATCTGCGCCCGCGCATCCATCAAATTGCCGATGAATTGTTGAATAAAGCCGAGCCAGACGGGGCGATGGATATTATTGCTGATTACGGGTTTCCCTTGCCGATCACGGTGATTGCCGAGTTGCTCGGCATCCCGGCGGAAAATCGCCATCAGTTCCGCAACTGGACGCGACAGCTTTTGTTTGGGCGTGTGGAAAGCGAAGTCGTTACCGCCGCGATGGAATTTGTCACCTATATGGGTAACCTGATCGAAGAACGGCAGGCGTACCCCCAGCAAGACCTCCTCAGCAATCTGGCATTGGTACACGAACAGGGCGACAAACTGGATCGGCAGGAACTCCTGAGCATGATCTTTCTGTTGCTCGTCGCGGGACATGAAACGACGGTCAACCTGATCGGCAATGGCACATTGGCACTGCTGCAACACCCGGAACAACTCCGCAAATTGCAGGAGCATCCCGATTTGATCAATAGCGCCGTTGAGGAAATGCTGCGCTACAACGGACCAGTCGAAACTTCAACAACACGCTTTGCTTTTGAAGACATTGAAATCCGGGGAACCATGATTCCACAAGGCGACATGGTACTTTCTTCGTTGCTTGGCGCAAACCGCGATCCCGAAATCTTTGAAAATCCAAATACCTTTGACATCACACGCAATCCCAATAAACACATCGCATTCGGCAATGGCATTCATTACTGTCTGGGCGCACCACTGGCGCGGCTCGAAGGCGCAATTGCTATCAATACGCTTCTCAGGCGTTTGCCCAAATTGAACATCCAGCCAAATACTATCGAATCGCTGGAATGGACAGACTCAATTTTGATTCATGGGCTGAGGGCGCTTCCGGTACAGTTCTAGGAAACTGTGAATGGAATCGGATCGATAGAATGGATCAAAAATACGTTGTTGACCTGCCTTATTTGGAGGATCAATGCGTATTTGAACCGGAAGGTCAGGCTAGTCTGACCTTCCCGTTTGGACAAAATCGCCGACAGATGACTGGAATCCATATTCTCGCATGAATAATTCATCGGTGGAAGCAGACCAACTCCAGACTCCGCCGGTTGCGTTCTTCGTAGCAGGTTCACCAAACGATGTGGTCATTTCCAGATTCCCCTTTAACACAATTCATCGGGAACGTATCCCGCGTTCCGTCGATTTATTTCAATATGAACAGGCAATCGGCGGGTTCAATAACAAACGTATTTTGTTTAGATGATCGTAGTCCATTGTACGGTATGATAGAATAGCGCCGGAACACCTGAGTTACATCCGAGGTGAAATGATGTTCAAGAAAAAGTTCCTGAAAACCAAGTGCAAAGTCACATTTGAACTGCCCGAAGGCATCGCCGAAGGAGCAGAGACCGTTCATCTGGTGGGCGATTTCAATAACTGGGATGAAACCAGTACACCAATGGAACACAAGAAAGGCAATCGCTTCAGCATTACCGTCGATCTTGATCTCGATAAGGAGTACCAATATCGCTATCTGATCAATGGCAATGCGTGGCATAACGATTGGGAAGCCGATAAATACGTTCCCAATCCGTTCAGCGGCGATAATTCAGTCGTCACGACTTATCCTAACGGCCAATCTGAATAAATAATCGCCTTCGCCCGTACAGTTCACGCTGTCGGGCGAACCTTTCAAATTTTTTGTAAACGATTTCACTATAGGTTAACTTTTTCAGGTTTTTCGCTCGAATACTATCCGCCGATTTTCAAGCCTGACCATGTTCCAGTCAGGAAGAGGCGGATAGCATCAATTCCCCCGATTTCAATGAAAGCGATCACCAGTCCAGCCAGCAATGGAATTGCCAGCGAACGAACATTGGTGAAAGTTCCTTCCAGTCGAAACACAGTAACGAACAAGACTGTGCCGATCATCACCAGCATCAGAATCACCCCTGCAATACTCGCAAACGCCAGAATCGTCAAAAACAATGGGCGTTCGCTCAAGACGAGCAAAACAACCCCGATCAAAAGCACATAAGCGCCCAGCAATTCGCGCATGTTACGGATTGTCGGTGTGTTCTCCTGCGCTTCATCCCAGATGACCGCATTAAATACCGGGTAGACTGTATTAAAAACACCAAATCCCGCGAAAATTCCAGTTACAACGCGCAAAATATTATGCGGCTCATAGACACCGGTTCCGCCGGGGAACAGGTGAATATAGCTGTTTATTCCGTCGATACCCATCACCATGACGGAAAGAATGTAGAAAAATGCGATCCGTCCACGCGGAAGCCGCGCAGCGCGTCCTCGCCCTGCCGCCTGTGCGAGTAGAAACCCTGTAATTACGCCAAGATAAATCCCCGTACAGCGGGCGCATAACGGCATAGGCGACCCGTCAATCAAAAACGAACGCTCGACAATCTGGTGGCAGATTGCATAACCAACCGCGAACATTTTCCCCGAAATACCTGATGGTGTACCCAGCAACCACAGGATCATCACAACCAACGCTCCGGCTACAACACCAATCGCCACCCGACGCGGCACACGACGAACTTCAATTTGATCAGAATTTGTCATGGATTATT
Source organism: uncultured Anaerolineaceae bacterium (assembly GCA_964432445.1). Classification (GTDB taxonomy): domain Bacteria; phylum Chloroflexota; class Anaerolineae; order Aggregatilineales; family UBA2796; genus JBBRMW01. The sequence goes on along the minus strand of CAYSOC010000063.1, from coordinate 6,067 downwards.
TTGTTAATACTGATAGTGAACGCTTCTATAGTATCCCGATTATGGGAATAGGCCACGAAAAATTTTCGCGGCGGGAACGATCTGCTTTTCACGGATCATACGAGCAAACAGCCACAATAGAACTACATCAGTTAGTGCGACAGGCATGAACAATCCACGCTCCGGCTCTGTAAAATTTTACTTCCTGCATCTGCCGGACATTATTGTTCGACGCTCAAGCTGCGCCGCAACGATACTGGCAAACGCAGCACAAAAGTAGCCCCCTTTCCAATTTGACTCTCTACAGACAATGAACCGCCGTGCGCTTCTGCCAACCGCCGCGATAGAGCCAACCCGATTCCCATCCCTTTATACAGATTGCGCTGGCCGGGCCTGCGATAGAGAAGCTCAAAAATTTTCGATTGTTCCCCATCTGCAATTCCCGGCCCGGTATCACTGACGATCACCTTGACATATTGATCTGCCAGCACTGCCGATACATTGATCTGCCCATATGGTGGTGTAAATTTATAAGCGTTGTGTAGCAGGTTTGCCAGAATCTGCCCGATACGGTTTGAATCTGCCTCAACGGGTGGCAACATCTTCGGATGCTCGTAGTGTAGTTCAATGTGCTTCTGATCGAGAAGCCACGCATAGGATTTGCATTGTATCTGGATCAGTTCCTCCAGATTGATCCATTGCCGATGCAACACCAGGTCGCGGATTTCAGTTTCGCTCAACAAGGTCAAATCATCGATCAATAACCGTAGTTGATCGACCTGACTATTGATTCCTACCGCCAGTTCCGATGCCAGTTGCGGCTCGGATATTGCGCCGTTTTCCAGCGCCTGTGCTGCTGCCTTGATTGCCCCAAGCGGCGTACCCAACTCGTGAACGATGTTCGCCAGAAGTTGCTGTCGGCTCGTCTCCATTGTATGAAGCCGCTCGGTCATCTGGTTGAAATTGAGAGCGAGCATTTTAACCTCATCAGGGCCGGTCTCGGAAAGTATAATCGGAGGAGCGCCAGGTTTTAGCTGTCGGACAGCGTTGGTGAGTTGTGCCAACGGCGAACTCAACGAACGTGCCAGCAATATACCGAGTAGCAACGCTATTGCTGTACCTGCAAAAATGGTGATAACAACCAGCCAGCGAAATGGAATCGTTTTTTGTTCAAGTTCAGCAATATCATAGGAGAGCCGCACCACACCCATCACATCGCCTTTTTCATCCAGAACAGGCATTCCCATGTCAATGATCCGGGTCAGCATGACCGGGCTATAGCCCACCTGCCAGTTGGTTTGCGCCTGCAATGCCTGTCGCACTGCGGTAAAGTCAATCACCTGACCGACACGGGCAGCATCCGTCTTCATGCTGGAAGAGAGTAACCTGCCTTCTTTGTCGAGGAGCATCAGCCGACCCGAAATATGCGGACTCAAGCGCTCGATGATTTCACTGGCAGCGTCCGGGTTTGACCATGCGTTCACATCTTCCTGTGTGAATTCGGTGATCAATGTTCCCTGGGCAATGAGTTGATCCGCAAGATTGCCCAGAGAGTAGCGCGTTTCCAGCAGATAGAGGAGAACTAGACTGATAACCGGGAGCAGAATCAGGATCGGCAGGGCGTGGCTGATCATCAGACGAGGCCACAATTTTCGGAACATCACTATTTCCCAATCACTCTACAACTGGCATCAGTTTATAGCCAGTCCCCTTGATCGTCACAAGGCGGCGCGGGTGTGCGGGATCGCGTTCGATTTTCTCACGTAGCCAGCGTATATGAACGTAGATAGTCTGCGCTTCTCCGATCCATTCTGCGCCCCATACACGCCGAATCAATTCGTCGATACTGAGGACATGCCCGGCTTCCTGCGCCAGAGCGAATAGAATAGCAAACTCTTTTGGCGGCATATCAATGGTCTGATCGCCTACCTGCACAAGGTGCGAGGCGGCATCAATTCGTAAATCACCGACTGTAATTTCTGTTGGGGCGGGGTTTTCCTTCGCCGTTGTGCGCCGCAATACGGCTTTGATCCGCGCCAGCAACACATCCATATCGAAGGGTTTGGTGATGTAATCATCTGCACCGAGTTCCAGACCAACAATCTCATCCAGTTCGCGCCTGCGAGCGGTTACAAAGATGATCGGGATGGTAGATTCACGCTGGATGGTACGGAGGGCTTCGAGTCCATCCATCCCCGGCAGACCAATATCCAGCAGGATTAAATCCAGATGATGCGTTTGAATAGCGCCCAATGCTTCCTCTGCGGATGCGGCGACTGTCACTTGATAGCCCACTGTTTTCAGGGTAAATGCCACGCTTGTTCGCAACAGAGCATCGTCATCGACGACAAGAATATGTTTTGACATAGGCTGTATTTTAAATTAAATAATTCAGCAATTCGATCATTCCATCTCTCTGATCTTACACAATTTTGATTGCAAAGGGTTGAAAATCAGATGTCAATTTGCACCTTAAGGTTTTCTTAAGATCGCGTACCGATGCGTTTAAGGACAGATAATGCCTGCGTCCTGTATGCTTGGGGGCATTATCATTGATATGTCATCCAAAACAATGAATCAATCTGTAACCGAACCTCGTCCGAATATTCCTGCATTTTTTATCGAAATCGTTCTGATCGTTATTGCTGCCATCTTTGCAGCCTCCATCTATGCCGACTTCACACCCAACAAGCGGCTTGGCGGAACAGAGACCGAATACCTGACACGGACAGCCTATACCCTCGGTACGCTCCTGCGTGAGAAAGGCCGTATTCCGCTTTGGGACCCCTATATGGAAATGGGCGACCCGATGCTGGAAAACCCGGTATCGTTCGCGTTTAATCCTTTTGCGATATGGCCTTCGATCCTGTTTGGCCCCTATAACGGCGTCAAACTCAGCATCATCCTGACAGCGATTGTCGCTGGCCTGGGAGGATGGGCATTGGCGCGCGTGATCGGGCTGGGACCGCTGGCGCGATTGCTGCTGGCGTTTCTGTGCATCGGCAAGGGTAACATGCACTCCTATCTGGCACAGGGACATTTTGCGTTTTTTCTGAGTCAGTCCTGTTTCCCCTGGATATTTGCGGGTGTAATCGGGATGCTGCGCGGCTATCGGCGCTGGCCTCTGATTATGACTGTATTGGGGTTTGCACTGGTTTTCTGGTCGGGCAGCCCCTGGTATCCACCTGCAATCGTCATTGTGATGATGGTGCTGGTGGCCTGCTATGCGATCAAGCGTCCACCTGCAAAGGGAGATGAAGCACCCTACTGGTGGTCTTTTCGTGTCGATTGGCGCAAAGTTGGCATTGTTGTGTTTTCCATCGCATTGACTGCCGTACTCGCTGCCGTGACAACGCTGCCCCTCTGGAACATGATAGACAAAATCGGCGGATCGGGGATATTTACGGATTATCGTACCGATCTCGGCGTGATTTTTTCCGGCTTCTTCAATGAAGTCAAGGAAATACAGAATACGGGCAAATTCATTGATGGGCAGGCATTTGCTTGGTACAGCTTTGTCACGCCGTTCTGGTATGCCCTCCTGATCGTTGCGTTGCTCGTCCTTGCATGGGGCAGGCGGAAACTTCCGGCGATCAACTGGCGGGTATTCATCGCAGCAATCTTCCTGTTTTTCTTTTGTTCGCTATGGGGTGCAGGCCGAAACCCGATCATCGAACTTTCCTATCAAATCATCCCGTTTGCCAATCAGTTCCGGCATGTGGAGCGAGTGCTGGCGGTTGCGTCGCTCTGGCTGGCGGTTGCCATCGCTATTTGCGTCGATAGTCTATGGAATTATCTGGTACGCACCCCGGTTTGGGCAAGTTTCAAGAAGATGCCTGCCAAACGGGTTGCAAGACCGTTATTTGCCGTGCTTTTGATCCTCACCAGCAGCATTGCCAGCTATCAGGTTTTGAGCCGATGGCACGAAAGCTGGGGGACGTTCTTCACACGCACCGAAGACAATTGGGAAAATTATTGCGCGACATGGTTACGCAGGCAGCACCCCGGCGAACAGCTTTCGGTCTGGACGATTGATTACCGAAATGTCTATACCTATTTTCGGAATGAGATTCGGCATGGCTGGGTCGCATCCGATTTTTATCATGCGCGTCCTGCTCCTTCGACAGTTTTTGCCGGAAACTTTATTCCGAGTCTGGGTGGCCCGGTTGAACTCCTGCCAGAATATGCGTTTGGTCCGCCACAATTCGATGTAGAGTGGCTGCTCAAGTCCGGCTATCAACCAGTAGCCGGGAGCGCTAATCCATACTCGGAAAACCAGCCCTGTGTCTATCGGCGTGATGGCGCATTCAGTTACGCCTTTGCGGTGACGCGCGCCGACCTGAACGCGCACACCAATCTGATACCTGTATCGTTCACTGTACCTATCACCACGTTTGCCAGAGATTATGACCATGTTGCCGTGATTGCCCAAGCGCGAACCGATAACGATCTGGTGGTGACAGTTCAGGAAGTCAATTATCCCGGTTGGACAGTTACGGTAGATGGCAATCCAGCAACGCTTGAATCTGTCGGCGGTCAGATCGGTGTGATCCTCCCGCGCGATGGTGCGGAACATCGGATTTTGTTCCGATTCATACCGCTCAATCTTTATGTCGGTGGGATCATTACTTTGATAACCAGTTTGCTTTGCGTGTTATATCTGCTACGGTTTGATCGATTCCTGCCAAAGCACTGGATCAGCAATCCATTCAAGCGAATCGCGGAAGAATGGGATGTGAAGGCATAACGATGGAAGCCGAGGCCTACGCCGAAATGCACGCTCTGGAGGCACACCACTGGTGGTATCGCGGGATGCGCGAAATTACCAGTCAGCTTCTGCGCGGCATTATCGATCCGCAGGCCGACCTGCGGATTCTGGATGCAGGTTGTGGCACAGGCGGCAACCTGACTGCATTTGCGCCGTTCGGGGAAGTGAGCGGTATTGATTATTCGCCGCTTGCCTTGAGCTATGCAAGGGAGGCCCATTGCGGCAGGTTGATACAGGCAACTGTAGAGCAACTGCCCTACGCCGATAACGCCTTCGATCTGGTAACCAGTTTCGATGTGCTATATTGCCGCGAGGTCTGCGATGATATGCGCGCACTTAATGAATTTGCGCGCGTGTTGCGTCCGAGGGGTCATCTGCTGCTTCGGCTTCCGGCATTTTCATTCCTGCGTGGATCGCATGATGTGATAGTGCATGGCGTCCGACGCTATACCATCGCGCAACTGCGCCGCAAGATGATGAGGATCGGTCTGATCCCGGTGCGTATGACATACCTGAACAGTATTCTGATGCCTCTGATCTTTATCATGCGTCAGTTTCAAAATCTCGCGGTGCGCTTTGGAACCACTCCCCATTCCGATGTGAATCCAACTCCCGACCCGATTAATACGGTCTTATTCAATATTCTGAAACTGGAATCACGCTGGATCGCTGGCAATCGTGGTTTCCCGGCAGGTGTATCTGTCATTTGTCTGGCGAGGAAGCCGGGAGATTGAATTTATCTTTTCAGTCGGTTTTAGAGGAATTATACGATGAACACAAAATCTCGCCCTGGTATCAGCGCATTTTTTCCGGCCTATAACGACGCCGGGACGATTGCCAGTATGGTGATTTCGGCCATGCTGGTACTGGAAACCCTTACCGATAACTATGAGGTGATCGTCATCAATGACGGAAGCAGCGATCACACCGGAGAGATTCTGGATCGTCTCGCTGTCGATTATGAGCGCGTGCGCGTGATCCATCACTCAAAAAATCGCGGTTATGGCGGGGCGCTCCGTACCGGATTTACCAGCGCTACCAAAGAACTGATCTTCTACACCGACGGCGACGCACAATACGATGTATGGGAACTTGCCCGCCTGTATCCCTTGCTTACGGAAAGTGTCGATATGGTGCAAGGGTTCAAAGGCAACCGGGGCGATAACTGGCTTCGGAAGATTATCGGAAGCGTCTATCACCAGGCGGTCAGATTTGTTTTTGGCCTGAAGGTCTCCGATGTGGATTGTGACTTTCGGTTAATGCGTCGGCGCATCTTCGATCATATCGACCTGACCCGGAACAGCGGCGTGATTTGCGTCG
>CAYSOC010000062.1:0-33505 GCA_964432445.1 uncultured Anaerolineaceae bacterium | reverse complement strand
TGGTATACCGCCAAAGGAATGCTCTATACTGCTTTTACCTCGTGTCGCGCACCGGGCAACATGATAGGCATGGTCGGGACAGATTTAACCCTGTTTACCCCAAGCGCTATCCGATCATTTCCAAGTACAGCAATCGAGACCAACCGCTGGAAAAATTTCAGCAGCGAACCGCTGGAGATGGCGATCCGTCTGAAACAATGTACTCCGTAGGAAACCTGAATAAAAATTCTGAAAAAAATGTAGAAAATTCGTATAACACGTAATAATCCCCCGATCAACTTGCACTATAACTGTACGTATATTTGATCGAACCCTCGTATTTCAGTCAGGAGTCAACATGGCAAATCGTGAAATCGCTACACTTGGCGGCGGATGTTTCTGGTGTCTGGAAGCAGTATATGACATGCTGCGTGGAGTTGAATCGGTAGAGTCCGGCTATGCGGGTGGGCATGTCGCCAACCCGACCTATAGGCAGGTCTGCAACGGGACGACAGGCCATGCGGAAGTGATTCAGGTCACCTATAATCCGTCGGTAGTCAGTTTTGGCGATCTGCTGGACGTGTTTTTCACCGTCCACGATCCGACCACTTTCAACCGTCAGGGCGGGGATGTTGGGACACAATATCGTTCGGCGATCTTCTTCCACTCGCCAGAGCAGAAAGCTATCGCCGAAGAGAAAATCCGCGAACTGGGCGCGGAAAAAACATGGCAAAATCCGATTGTGACCGAAGTCACGCCATTCGATACGTTCTACGTTGCCGAGGACTATCATCAGGAATACTTTGCCAACAACCCCAACCAGCCCTACTGCCGCGTTGTTGTCGCACCGAAGGTTGCCAAAGCCCGTCAATATTTCATGGCAAAGCTGAAGAAATAGCGCGACATCTAGTCCCGGCGCTGAAAGGCTTGTCCAGGAATGAGCATCAGTGTAAATCGGAAATTGACCCCACCCTCAATCCCTCCCGCAGGCGAGGAGGGACTTCCAAACCGGCGCGTTGACTCCCTTTCCCCGCTGGCAGGGAAAGGGTCGGGGATAGGGGGCAGTGTTCTTGCTCCAGTTCCATATTTAGTTCTTTGACAGCCTCGAAGCACCGAGGTTCATCTACCACCTGGAACCTCTTTGACTGGCAATCCTGCTTTTCATCTCTCATATGATTTTAGTGAGCCTGCGAAGGGGTTTCGGCGTATAACTGTAATGAAACCTAACGAGGCAAATGATGTCTAAACTCAACATTTCTCGAATTCTTCTGGCTATTCTGATGCTTGCCGCCCTGACAATCAACACGCCCGCCTTTGCGCAGGATACTACCGCAGGTGGTCAGAGCATTGGCGATCCCTATGCGCCCGAACTTGGTAACACAGGCTATGATGTCAAGCATTATGATCTGGATTTGAAGTTCGATTTTGATACGCCTACCATGACAGGCGTAGCGACCATCGACGCCGAATCCACGATTGAAGGGCTTTCCAGCCTATCGCTCGATTTCGGCCTGATGAAGATCAGCAAAGTACGGGTTGATGGTGCAGACGCCAAATTTGAGCAGAAGGGCGATACGCTCAAGCTGCTCGTCACGCTGCCAAAGGGCGTCGCCAAAGGAAAAAAATTCAGCCTCAAAATTGCTTATGATGGCAACCCAAACACCCTTCGCAGTAAATATCTCGGCTTCCTGCCTACCGGGATGTATTTCGATGCCAAATTGCGGCAGGTATTTGCCATCAACGAACCAGACGCCGCTCGTACATGGTTCCCGTGCAATGACCATCCGCGTGATCGTGCTACCTATAGCTTCCATTTGACTGTTCCCGGCGATCTGGCGGGCGTTGCCAATGGTGCGCAGCAAGGCGACCCAAAGGCCAACAGCGACGGTACAAAGACTTATGATTGGGAAATGCCCAACGAGATGTCTACCTATCTGGCGACTGTCGCGGTTGCAGATTATACGCGCGTCGATCTGGATGATGGTGGAACGGGGATTCCGCTGGCGGTCTATGCCTATAAAAAGGATGCTGCTGCCGCTGCCAAAGCCTTCAGCGAAATGGGCAAAATCATGAAGCTGGAGATCGACAAATTCGGTCCATATCCCTTCAAGACCTATAGCATGGTGCTGGTCAATCAGCGCAGTGTCGGGCTGGAAGCGCAAACCATGACCATCCTCCCCGATGTAGTGGTGAACTCCGCCCCGGATCGTATCCGCCAATTGCTCGATCATGAACTCGCACACCAGTGGTTCGGAGATGCGGTTTCGCTGGATACATGGGGCGATATTTGGCTGAATGAAAGTTTTGCCACCTATGCCGAATATCTGACGACGGAAGGGATGGCTGCACCCGGTTCAACACTGCGCACGCTCATTGGATGGGAAAACGCGACCCGCTTCAACGTCGGTCAGTCTCCGATTGTGAACCCGGTTCGGGCGCAGATGTTCGGTACAAACAGCTATCTCAAGGGTGGCTTTGTGCTGCACATGCTCCGGTTGAATGTTGGCGACGAAGCCTTCTTCAAAATTCTGAAGGAGTGGGTAATCCGCTTCTCTGGCAAGAATGCCAAAACGTCGGACTTTGAAGCGCTTGCTGCCGAACTCAGCGGAAAAGACCTCAAGTCGTTCTTTGATACGTGGCTGCGGCGCGATGATATTCCTACCGTGACTATCAAATGGACACAGAGCGGCGACACGGTTGAGGCGCTGGTCTGCCAGACGACCAAAGACCCATTCAAGGCCGATATTCCGCTCGTACTCACCGATGGCAAGGATGGCGGCAGCAAATCGAAGCAAACGCTGAATATTGCCGATGCACAGGCAAGCGTCAAACTCACACCGGGATTCTCTATACAGGAATGGCAGATCGACCCGGACAATGTGATTCTGGCGACTGTTAATGTGTCGAAGGTAACGAGCCTGCCGACCACCTGTAGCAAATAGCGCTTTCGGAAGACTATAATCTATCGAAAGCAACTTCAGAGGTGAACCCATGCTCAAGGATTTTATGGATCGGCGTCGCAAAGAAGAAGAAGGCAAGCAGCAGGATCGCCTGCCGCCGGGACAATCGCTCACGCAGCGCTTCCCGGTATTACACTATGGCCCAATCCCGCCATTCAACCCGGCAACATGGAATTTCAAGGTAACAGGGCTGGTCGAAGAGCCAATCACCTGGACATGGGAAGAATTTAACAAGCTGCCGCGCCGCACAGTGGAAATGGATATACACTGTGTGACGCGGTGGAGCAAGTTCGACACGAAGTGGGAAGGCGTCCATCTCAAGGATTTACTGGATGCTGGAATCATCAAACTCAAGCCGAACGCGAAATATTGCGTTCAGCACTGCGAATATGGTTTCACTGTCAACATTGATGTCGAAACCATGCTGGATGTGAATTTCATGCTGGCAACTCACTACGATGGCAAGCCGCTGGAACCCGATCACGGCTACCCGCTGCGCGGCGTGAACGGCGCAATTCCGGGACGCCACGCGCCTTCGGATCGCTATCTGTGGAAGGGTGGCAAGTGGCTACGCAGCCTGGAATTTGTAGAGCAGGATCGCGCCGGATTCTGGGAGCAGGCGGGCTATTCGATGACCGCAGGCATCTGGGATGAGGAGCGTTTCGCGCGGCGCGGGTGGTAAATGCCGGATGACATGAAACCCGGCGCTAAAGCACCGGGCTATAAGCAATAAAAATGTACTTGAGGGTAGATGTTCGCTTGATCAATGATCATCTGAAAATTATATTGTGGTCATTGAGCAAGCGCGTGTTCATCCTCAATAACAGAGATAATGATCATCGCCCGGTGCTTCAGCGCCGGGAACGATACGATTGATAAAAGGGGGAGCAGACCATGAAACGACTACTCACATTTGGAATACTGGCGTTCCTTGTCGGAGCGTGTCGGCCTGCCCCTCCTCCCACAACGCCAGCGCAGACCGCGACGCCTTCACCAACGCCGTTCACCGTTGCCGTACTCCCAACCGACGTTCCGGGGATCGATGTGGGGACGGGGCGTGGTAGCTTGCCGAACCAGCCACCACAACCACCCGCGAAAATTGCAGTCGGTGCGCCTGTGTTCCGCCTGCCGGATTCCTCGGCGGATCAAATTCGCTCGATTGTATTGAATCCCGTTGCGCCGGAAATGCTGATTTCCCTCTATGATGGGGCAACCGCAAAGACTCTGCGCGTGCGTTGGGATACACCGCAGCCAACTATCGAAACGCTGGCGGGCGAATGGATACAGGCGCGCTATGCACCCGATGGCAAGAGCATCATCGCCAATGGGTTGAAAGTATTAAATTTTTCGCCTGCTCAAAACCAGACAAAGCCGGGCGTTCCGCAGCCGGACGAGATGGCATTTGCACCCAACTATACGCCAGATGGCAAACTCGTTTATCTCAAAAGATTTGCGCTGAACGATGCTGCAACAATACCATCCGCTAGCGATGTGTTCGCGGCGTGTAGTACACCGGATGAAAAACAATTCTGTGCCGGGATCGTGATTGGCAACGAACCACCACAAGGCATACGCCCCTATCTCGCAGGCCCGGCGGAAGTCTCGCCCGAGGGCAAATATATCTTGCTTACGTCAGCAGGCGAGGTTGGCAGCACCCTGTTCGTCTATGATATTGCCGCGAAGGAATACCGTCAGATTGTCCCAGACCCGCGTGCCTTTGCGCCGGAGGCTCCACCGCTGCCACCGGATGCGCCCGATCCAAACACCTTTGTGAGCGCGATCTGGTCGGCAGACGGCAAGAAAATCTATTATGTGTCGCAAGCCTATTTCCTCTTTGAAGTGCCTGCGACAGGCGGCAAGCCAACAGGCTTGAACGACGCGACGCAACCCCATCTGCGCAAGGGTACAGATTTCCTGTATTATCTGAAACCGCTGCCCGGTGGATATTTCGAGATGTGGCGGCGGAACACTGTCAGCGGTACAAATGAGCGCTTGAGCGATGCCGCGTTCCACTGTGCCGATGCTACGTGGTCGGCAGATGGCGCAACGCTGGCTTGTGTGGATGTGGTCGATAACGAACGGGCGGTAATCCTTTATGCAGTTCCGAAATAAACGGGGCGCACGCGGACAGGCGGCGATCCTGATGGCAATCGTGATCGCTTTGCTTTTTGCTTTATTTACCCTGGTGTTCGAGGTTGGGCGATTGTTGATCGCCCGACAGGTATTGGTTTCTGCGTCTCGGCGCGCGGGCGAAGCCGGGTTGAGCTATATGGTGGATTACGCGCGTGGCCGTGCCGATTTTTATCAAGCCGTCCTGAATGCACAGCGTAATACACAGGTGTGGACGCCGTTCTATGACGAAGCGACGGGCGTTCCGTCATTCATGCGCAACCAGATGCTGCGCTACCTGAATCTGAATTTACAGGAATTTGGTTATTTCTTCCCCAAAGAGTCGCTCGAAAAAATCGGCATCAGCGGGATCACTTTCCCCTATAAGGAATCGAACTGGCCGACTTCGACCATCGGCGCAAAGCTGACGATCACCGCGCAAGTGCCGCTGGTGGTGATGGGTGGGTTTGCGCCGAGCATTCCGATCACGGTAGAAGAGACTTCGCTCACGACGCTGGAAGAAATTATCGGGATTCCGACCACAGGCGGCTTGATTGACCCGGTTACTGGCCTGCCTATCGGCTCGAATACCGCTTTTCTGGGCGCGGGTGGTTCGCTCTCGGAGTTTGCCGGGGAAGCACGACGTATCACCAATAGCGTCGCTGGTTGGGTAGAGCCATTTCAGGGGTTCTTTCCGAACGGACAACGTTTTATCTCCCAGGAATGGGGCTGCCCCCCGTCGTTCGTCAGCGCCTACTCCTATGCCAATGGACGCCACGCCGGGATCGATTTCAGCATCCCGGAAAACACGCGACTCTATGCCGTTGCCAAAGGGCGCGTCATTGCTGCCGGGCCATATCCCAACCAGAAAGACCCGAAGGTCGGGAATATGAGCGTGATTCTGGAGCTTGACGGCGGTTTCCGCGTGACCTATCTGCACATGCTGGATTTGGCGGTCAAGGTCGGGCAGGAAGTCGAAGCCGGACAATTGCTTGGAACGAGCAACGGCGACCCAAAGCGCGGAGCGTTCGCCGGGTTCAGCGACGGTCCACACCTGCATTTTCAGGTTGCCAAAACGGATCGTGTTGGCGGCGTAAATTTCGACTTCCCCTATGATATTGATCCCGGTTCGCTGCTTGGCCTGCCGCCCGCACCGGATAAACGCCAGCCTGTCAAAAATGTTTGTGTATACGCGCCGAAACCCGCACCCTGACAGTACAGAAATCGTATAAAATGTAGCTTTAGCGTCGCTTGTGCTTTAGAACAAATAAGCTATTCTTTTGTTTAGTAGCGAAAGGGGCAGATTTTGACCAATAACGTCGCCACTACACCGGAACCCGCGAAGCCAATCAGTCAGGAGAAAAAGCCGAAACCGAACTCTATCTTTTTTCTGCTGGATCGCAACCGCTGGCCTACGTGGATGCAGCAGCTACCACGTTTCAAACTCCCGGAATCTAAAGATAACTTTGAACTCCTCGACAATCAGGACTACATCAACAACATTCTGAATAAGGTAACGCCTGCGGCGCGGGAGCGCATCCTTGCTGATAAACAGACGCTTGCCGATGAACTGATGCCGCTTTTCCGCGAGCGCGACAGAGAGGCGAAAGTCTTCCAGAATCGGCATCGCCTGTACCAGATTGGCTATATCGTGCTGGCGACACTGGCAACCATTATCGGTTCATTTCAGGCGCTTTCGGTGAGCGCCAAACCGGAACTTGTTCCCTGGCTGGCTTTTATGGAGACAATCATTGCGCTGTATGCCACCTATCTGGCGACAATCAGCCGCAACGAGCCGCCATTCGAGAACTGGTTGATCAACCGCCGCAGAGCCGAGGCATTGCGCCGGGAATATTTCCGTTTTCTGACGAATGCTGCGCCCTATAACAGGCTGGAAGAGGGAGATCGGCAGCAAATGTTGGCGGTACGTGCCGCAAAACTCAATATGGGTGATAATGTCGATGGAGGCCAAAACTGATGACCGGAAATCCGTCTCAACCTGCGTTGGATGAGCATGACTATAACAAGGCCGTCTATGAAATCTTCGATCATTTTGCCCTCAAGGATCAGGAAGCCTATTACAAGGACAGTACACAGCGCTACCGAACCTCCGCACGCGAGGTAAGCCGTCTGCGGGCAACGCTTGCCTTTGCGACGGGCGTTGCCTCGGCAGCTTCCGGTCTCATTGTCGGACTCAATCCCGGTGCTTGTGTTGGTACACAGACCGCTGCAAGTGCGGCATTCAATTGTGGCGCGATACAACTGGCTGTGGGTATCTGCGTGATTCTCACCGTTATTCTGCCAGCGCTGGCGGCGGCATTCAATATTCTCTCCGACCTGTATCAATGGGATCGTCTGATCACGATTTATCGGCAGGCACAGGACAGCATGATTCTGGTCGATGCGCAATCGCCACAAACACAGTTCGCCCCGCCGAAATTCCGCGCGGCACTGGATGCGCTGGTAGAAGGGACGCTTGGCGTCATGACCGATGAAACGGCGCAGTGGGGTCAGATCATTCGCACACCGCCAACTATCGAAGAATTCCTGAAGGATGCCGAGGAAAGAGCGAATGAATCCAGTCATGGCGCATTCGAGTCGGGCAAGATAGAGCCGCCAAAGCCTCCAAAAATTGATCCGTAGCGCGCCCATCAATCAGCAAACCCGGCGCTTCATGGCTTATCCGCAAATCAAAAGGCAGCGATTGCCCCCTGTTCCCGCCCTATCCCCCGCCAGCAGGGAAAGGGAGCCAACGCGCGTCCGCCTAGAAGTCCCTCCTCGCTGGCGGGGAGGGATTGAGGGTGGGGTCAAGCGGGATGATTTACGCTCAGGATAATTTGCGGACCAGCCTTTTAACTATAGACAAGCGTTTCTGCACGTCCGTCACATAATCTCGCTATGGGTTTCACCCCAACGGTCTGCATTCCCTATTTCTTCGGAGCCGCCTGCAACGCATCATATAGCGGACGCGGGAAACCGTCACCGTTCAGAATGCTGAACCCGGCTTCCGGGCGGCTGTCGTTATCATCGCGCACGAAGCCCGGCAAATCGGCAAAGTTCAGATTCCAGAGGAACATCGGCCCCATAAAACCGGAATAGTTGCCATTTTGCGCCAGTTCAAACGCCCGCAATGTATAGGCCGTCCGCTGCGATTCATTCAGTTGGCGCATCCAGCCGAGATCGGGATTACTTGGCGCTTTTGCCAGCGGGCCGTTGGCGTGATCCTTCACGCGCAGATTGTCGAAGGTTGACCAGCCAAATTCCGTCCCCCACAGTTTTACATCTGCATGACCGTTTTTCACCATGATCTGGCGGTAGGCGTCGATATTTTCCAGAAAGAAGAACTTCTGATTATCGCGCCAACCGAGGTCGCTCTTTTCGCAGCAGCGCGCATCGGGCGCATTCGCCCAGCCATAGGGGTGAATTCCGACGGCGATATTCTGATAGTTCTTCAACCCGGCGTTATACATTTCCTGTAGGAAACGCCGATCATCCGCGCTGCCAGCCGTATCCGAGGTGGGCGCAAGCCCTGCCGTAACGATGGTGAGGTTCGATTTGGCGCGAATCGCCTTGTATGCAGCATCGAAATATTTCATATAGGTTGCGCCGTTTAGTGCCGCGTTCGACCAATCGGCAGCTATGTTCGGCTCGTTCCAGATTTCGATGGCGTCTACATCCCGCAGACCGTAACGGGTGATCACATCGGAGACATAATTTGCAAACACCTTCGGATCGGAGGGCGGCCCATCATTGACGAACCCGGCGGGACGTGTCCAGTCTGGCGCTTTGGCGATGCTCACCAGCAGGCGGAAGCCATTGCGTCCCTGGGCGTGCTGGAAGAAGCGTGGCAGGATACTATCAAGCTGGGTATATTGCCCCGGCTGCGGCTCCAGTTCCTTCCATGACAATTGAACCTTGATCCACTTCATCCCCATAAACTGGGAGAAATCGACCATCTGCCGCCATTGCTCTTCGCGCAGGTTGGGATGAATCTGGATACCCATCAGGTCGGCACGCAGCGGGTTTTGTTGAGGTGGCGGGGTTGGTTGTGCTGTTTGCTGTGGTATCGGCGTCGAAGTTGGTGGCGCAGGGGTGGGCAAAACGGGCGTGGCAATGCTGGTTGGGACGGGGCCATAGGTTGGGAAAGGGAGCGGCGTCGCCTGTATCGCCGCGTGTGCTTCGGCAGCAATGAAAAAGAGCAGTACCAGGCTGATCATGAAGGCCAGCACCGCAAAGAAAACCGCTTTGAGCAAATTTCTGGTGGAGTTTAGTCTAGTCATAGTCCCAAGCATAGCATGTCGAGTTTAGGATTGTGTAAGAAGAAACGCATAATTCAGCGCTGCATCAGGCAAGCGTAGCGTAGACGAACGAAAATTGATCTTCGGGAAATTTTACAGGTTTTTTACAACTTTCCTGTCGATCAGGTGGTCTTCCGTTCGTCGTATTGGTGAAAGGGCAGCAATAACGACTGTCCATATGAAAAAACAAGGAAATAAGGGAACCATGCAATACGTACTCCTGATCTATGGAAACGAAACAGATTATGCAAAAATGACCCTGGAAGAACAGCAAACCGATTTTCAGGAATATATGCAGTTCACCGCCGATATTCGCGGCAGCGGCGCGCACAAATATGGCGAACCATTGCAATCGGTCACAACCGCGACGACGGTACGTGTCCAGAATGGCAAGCGCGTGATCACCGATGGGCCGTTCGCGGAGACAAAGGAGCAACTTGCGGGCTTCTATATGATCGAATGCAAAGACCTCGAAGAAGCATTGGACATCGCCGCGAAATGCCCCGGTGCGAAGCATGGCTCCATTGAAGTACGTCCCGTGATGGAAATCCCCGACTAAAGCTGAACCGCTATAATATGCTCTTCGGCGGAGGTGCAATCTGGACTGCGCCCGCCGAGGAGCGCATGAATCATCCCAACTATGACCAGATCGATCACATTTTCCGGCAGGAACGCGGACGGGTCATCGCAACGCTGGTGTCGCATCTGCGCGACCTCGAACTTGCCGAAGATGTATTGCAGGAAGCGCTGGTCACGGCGCTGGAGCGCTGGCCTCTCGAAGGGCTGCCAAAGAACCCCGGCGCGTGGCTGACCACAGCGGCGCGTCATCGGGCGATAGACCGCCTGCGCCGCAGCGCCAATCTGGAACAGAAAAAGGTGGCACTCCGCGAATTACAGCAGGATGCCGAAGACATGGACACTAGCGACGAGGCTATCCCCGACGAACGCCTCAAACTGATGTTTACCTGTTGCCACCCGGCACTGGCACAGGAAACGCAAATCGCGCTGACCCTGCAAACGCTCGGCGGCCTGACCACGCCGGAGATTGCCGCTGCCTTTCTGATTGCGGAGCCAACAATGGCACAACGCCTGGTGCGCGCCAAGCGCAAAATCCGGGACGCGGGTATCCCCTATCAGGTTCCGCCGCTGCATCTTTTGCCGGAACGTATAGATGTGGTACTGGCCGTCTTATACCTCATCTTCAATGCAGGCTATACCGCATCTATTGGGGACAGTCTGATTCGCGCCGATTTATGCGCGGAAGCGATTCGGCTGGCGCGCATTCTCAACGATCTGCTGGCTTCCACTCCGGTGCTTGGCGAGAATGCCGAAGCGCTCGGATTGCTGGCGTTGATGCTCCTGCACGATTCCCGACGCGAGGCGCGCACCGATGCCGACGGTCAGCTTGTCCGTCTGGAGGAGCAGAACCGCGCGCTATGGAATCAGGCGGAAATCGCAGAAGGGATCGCGGTGCTGGATCATGCGCTGCACCTGCACCAGCGCGGCAGCTATCAGATTCAGGCCGCTATTGCCGCCCTGCACGCCCAAGCACCGGACTCACAATCGACAGACTGGAAACAAATCGCGGCGCTCTATCATGGATTATTCCAGAGTACCGGGTCGCCAGTGGTAGCGCTCAACCGGGCCGTGGCGGTAGCGATGGCAGAGAGCATCCCCAACGGAATGCGTCTCCTCGATCAACTGGAAGACGAAGGCTTGTTGACAGATTACTATCTGTTCCATGCCGCACGCGCCGATCTGTTGGTGCGTTCCGGTTGGCTGGACGAAGCCCTGACTGCCTATCAAAAAGCGCTGGCGCTGTGCCAGAACACGGCGGAACAGGCATTTTTGCGGCGCAAGGTTGCAGAGGTCGAAGCGGCATTGAAAAAATAGTGGCGGACTAGTGCGGTCTGCACTCTTCCGCCCTCGTATAAATTATTTCTTTGTGGGTGTCGGCGTCACGGTTGGCGCGTCGGTTGCATTCGGGTCGGCATATGGGCTGAGGCCAAGCGTCACTGATACCGCCGATTGTGTCCCATCCCGCTGGATGGTGATTTTCACAACATCTCCGGCAACACGCTTGACAATTTCGCCATAAAATTCACCGATTTCAGTGATTATTGTTTTTTCTACACCGAGGATCAAATCACCCGCGCGAATCCCTGCCAGCGCTGCCGGCCCGCCGGGAACGACTTCATAGACCACAACGCACGCCTTACCTGTACGCTGATAAATCGGACTCTGCCGAACCCGGATGAGCGCATCGGCGGGCTTGTGACCAGAGGGAATCGTGGTGGGATTGCCTGCGGCAGACGGTGTATCTGTCGGGACAATAGGCGTGCTGCTCGGCACAATCAGCGATTCGGAAGCGTCCTGGGGCGTCTTGCTCGGTGTAATGTTTTTACGCGGTGTCGGGCTGGGATAAAGGAAGCAATAATCGAAAGGTGGCTTCGGCGTCGCGGTAGGTTTGGGTGTATTCGACGGTTTTGGTGTGACCGTCGGGCGCGGAGTGTTGGATGGTCTTGGCGTCGATGTGGCTTTCTGTGCCAACGCCAGCGGTGTGTAAGCAAGAAGGAGTGCCGCTACCCCGATAGTAACGAGGAATGTCCACAAATTTATCGTGTTACGTCGCATAGAATCACATTTCCGGGTGAAAATAAACCTGTTCAACAGTCTACACAACACGCCCCAAAAAACAAGCAACCCGGATTAACCGGGTTGCCTGAATATTTTACTTTTTACGAGCTACGAGACAGTGCCGAAGTTACTTGGCGGGTGTCGCGTTCGGGTCAACGTTCGGGTTGAGGCCGAGAACGATACGAGCAGTGGCAACCTTGCCTGCACGCTGATAGGTCACGCTGATGGTGTCGCCGGACTTTTTGGCGGTGATTACGTCAGCGAGATCGAACAGTTCGACAACGGGCTTGTTATCGACACCGAGAATCACATCGCCATTCGCCAGACCAGCAACGGCAGCGGGGCCTTTGGCGGTAATCTGAATGACGCCGATGCACGGCTTGCCACCACGCAGCAGACCCTTGTTCAGACCAACGGTGAGGCCAGCATAGGCAGGCTGCTTACCCTTGGGGATGTCGGTTGGCTTGGGCGTCGGTGTATTGGTCGGCGGCTTGGGTGTCGCCGTTGGCTTTTCAGCAGATTTGGTGGCGGCAGCGGTAGCAGCAGCGGCTGGCTTGGTAGCGACAGCAGTCGCGGCAGCGGCAGGAGCCGTTGCAGCAGCAGTTTCCTTCGGCGCGGGCGTCGTCGGAACAGGGGTTGGTGTCGGTGGAGCCTTGCAGACATCATTGACCTTAATGGCTGGCTTTGGTGCTTCGGTAGCAGCGGCAACATTGGCACTGGAACCACCGGCGAAGCTGCCCAACGCAATCACTGCGGCCAATGCTGCTACAGCGCTGACCTTCACGAACCAGGAAAGTTTATTCATTTTTCTGAAATCCTCCGTAAGCGATCTTCGAGGGGCAAATCTCGAAGCGTGCCCCCTGAACGCAGATAGTGTCCTATGTTATCTACAAGTTGTCAATGTGTAAAGAACGTTCGGAAGTACAAAATTTCTGAAAAAATCAGGGTGGCTGAATCACCCTGATATTGTTAATTTTTAATCGCGTTTGCCGTTACCGTTCGATCCATAGACAGCGCCGACAGCTACCGCTTCCATCCCGAAACTATGCTCTGCATCGGGGAATGATCCGCCTTGTACATCATTGATGTATGCCTGAATCGCGTCTCTGGATTGCGTACCGAGTTCGGCATAATGGCGGGCGTGGCGCGGTGTAAAGCCATCGATCAGGCCGAGCAGGTCGTGAAACACCTGAATTTGACCGTCACAATACGGCCCCGCGCCGATCCCAATGGTCGGAATGTGGAGGTGTTCCGTAATGCGCTGACCAAGCGATGCAGGCATCGTTTCCAGCACGATGGCAAATGCTCCGGCTTCTTCGAGCATCTCTGCATCGTGGAGGATGCGCTCTGCCGATTGCTCGTCTTTGCCCTGCACCCGGAACCCTCCGAATGCGTGGACGCTCTGCGGCGTCAGGCCGACGTGCGCCATCACCGGAATGCCAACCTGTACCAGACGGTGTACTGTGTCCGCGACGATAGCGCCGCCTTCCAGCTTGACGGCTGTTGCGCCGCCTTCTTTCATCAATCGTCCCGCGCTGGTGATCGCCTGCTCGATACTGGTGTGATAGGACAGAAACGGCATATCTGCGACGATCAACGCCTTCGATGTCCCCCGGATAACCATCCGGGTATGATAGACCATCTCATCGAGCGTGACCGGAAGCGTCGTTTCGTGTCCCTGCACCACCATGCCGAGCGAATCCCCAACGAGGATAGCGGGAATGCCCGCCGCCTCTACCCAATGCGCGCCTGTTGCATCATAGGCGGTGACCATCGGAATCCGCTGGCCGTTTTTCTTCATCTTCTGTAGGTCCAGGATTGTCGTTCGCATGGTTCAAAATTCCCTTTAACTTTGCGAGACCGGCTTTGGATAGCCCGCGTGCAGCGGCAAGTTTGAGCGTCCGCAGCCCTAATGCCCGATACAATTCCGCCAATTCGGGATCGAGCTTTTGCAGTGATTCCAGATGAGACGCGACAGTTTCGGCGTCACCACGCACAATCGGCCCGGTGAGCGCTTCCGATGGGCGTGCCTCGCGCAGGTTTTCCAGCGCACCTTCCGCCAGACTGAGCAGGGCGATCTTCGCGCCTTCCTCATCCAGCGTATAGCGCGAGAGCAACGATAGCCCTTCCGCAAAGAGCGTCACAAGGTAATTGGAGACAAGCACCGCGCTGGCGTGATAACGCGCCCGATCTGTGTTCGCACGCAACCACAGCGGGCGTCCTTCCAGCGCCAGCGCAATCCCCATCAGCCAACCGCGCAACGGCTCCCGGTCTGCTTCCAGTCCGAAGGTCACGCCGGGGGGAAATTCAGCTTCCCGCGCGACGGGATGAATCGGATGGAAACCGCCAATCAACGCACCTTTGACCTTCGCTGGCAGCAATGCAGAGACAGCAATCGCGCCGGAGGTATGTACTACGGCGCGATCTCGCAAATCTATCTGATTGATCTGATCATTGCTTGCCAATTGGGTACAAACTGCGCTAATCGCCGCATCGGGGACAGTCAGAAAGATGAGTTCGGAGATTTCAGCGATTTTGCCCGGTGTTTCCACCATCACTGCTCCGACTGCATCCGCCAGCCGTTGTGCGGAAGTGCGCGATTGTGAATAGACTGCTGCCACGCGATAGCCTCGCGCTGTCAGCATTTTGGCGAGTGCGCCACCGACTCGCCCCGCTCCGATGATCCCAAGCACAGGCCGCTGTGCCGCGCCGGGAATCAGTTCGGTTTTGGGGCGACTTGAACCCTGTATCATCGCCACTTTGGCTTTCTGGAAGCCACCCCAAATTGAACGGATTGTTCTTATTATAGGACGATTCTACAGGGGATTCAACTTACTTCCGGGTGAAATTTCCAAAAAATTGGTAAATATCTCTCAGAAAATCCAGACCCGGCGCTAAAGCACCGGGCTAAACCCAAACAGGAGGCAGCTACCAGAGGAGAAATAAACCCTTGCCCCTCTTTGGCAGAATCCTCGCACATTCGATAGAAATCCAGGCTTATAGCCTTATCTTTGAGTCTAGCCCGGTGCTTTAAGGCTTGTTCGCAAATCAAAAGGCGGCGATTGCCCCCTATTCCCCGCCCTATCCCCGCCAGCAGAGAAAGGGAGCCAACGCGCGTCTGCCTGGAAGTCCCTCCTCGCTGGCGGGGAGGGATTGAGGGTGGGGTCAATTTGAGTAGCTTATGCTCAAATCAATTTACGGACAAGCCTTAACACGCCGGGTTTCCATTGCCAGATTCCATCTCCACAAATTGCGGAGATCGTCCCCACAAGTGGCGTACAAAACCCGGATCATTCCCCCTTATGATGAACAGCGTACCTCGAAAGGAAACACTGATTATGCCGCGTAGAATGATGGCGCTTACGGTGCTGATGAGTTTGCTTGCTTCTCTTGTGCTGTCGTTTGGGAAAATCCCCGCACGAGAACTCTCTACAACAGATGTATTCCCGGACGCGAAAGCGGTAGACGCACAAATGACTGCCCTCATGTCCCGATTCCTGATCCCCGGCGCAGGGCTGGCATTGATCAAGAATGGGCAGATCGTCTATACAAAGGGTTATGGCTATAGCAATATCGACAAAAAACAACTTGCTACCGATGAGTCGGAGTTCGCTATCGGTTCGATCACCAAGTCATTTACAGCGCTGGCGATCATGCAGCTTGTCGAAGCGGGCAAGGTTGATCTGGATGCACCTGTGATGCGCTATCTGCCGGATTTCAAGCTGGCGGAGGAATCCTATACTCCCCTGTTGAAGGTACGCCATCTGTTGAGCCAGTCCAGCGGTCTGCCGCGCGCCGATGAACGATGGGCAGGCGCTCTTCCCGCCAGCCGTGCAGACGTGATCGCAGATATGGCGAAGATTGCACCAACCGCCAAACCGGGCGAGGTCTGGCAATATTGCAATCAGAATTACGCTGTACTCGGCGCGATCATCGAAAAAGTTTCGGGGATGGGCTACGAAGCCTATCTGCAAAAGAATATCTTCGATCCGCTTGGTATGAAGTCCGCTAATCTGACTATCGAAGAACTGTTCAAATCGGAAAATCCGGCACTCCCGCATAACCTCGACATATTGAACGGCTTCGCCCTCCTTCCCTCTTCTTCGACAGGGTTTCAGGCCGTGAAGATGCTCCCGGCAGCGGGCGCAATCAACGCCAGTGTCAAAGACATGGCGACCTATGCGCTCCTGCAATTGGGCAAAGGCAAGCAACTGGTATCGGCAAAATCGCTGGAGACAATGCACACCAAAGCGATCAAGCTGACCGGGATGCCAGAGGGCGACCAGATTACGAAGGCGTGGCTCAGTAGCGATTTGGGCTATGGGTTTGGCTGGATGACGGAAACCTATCGTGACAAGGCACTGGTCGGGCATGGCGGTTCGATTGATGGCTACGAAGCCCAACTGACCTTCGTCCCCTCGGACGATGACGCCGTTGTAATTCTGACCAACACCGCCGGAGCAGCGACAGCGTTCAATGAGGCCGTTCGCTTCAGCATGATTGAATTGCTGCTGGGTATGACGCCAACCAAAGACATTCCCGATCAGTTGATCAAACGCCTGGAGGTAGATGTGGATGCTTATACTGCTAACGTCGCGCTGGCAAAAGCATATCGCGCCGATGCAGCCGAATTGAATAAGTTTGTCGGGGATTATGCAGGTATCGCCGGGCAGTTCAACATCAGCGCAAAAGCCGGCAAACTGATCTACAAAGCCACTGCGCCGATCAATATCGAAGTAGAACTGATCCCCTTCGCGGCTGGTAAATTTCTGCTCAACAATGCGCTCAATTCGGTGTTTGAATTCAAGGCCGATAGCGATGGGGTAGGAGTCTGGCAAACCGGAATCGAAGTCGGACGGCGCAACGATGGTAAATCATCCGCCACGATTTATACCGATCCCAAAGCGCGATTCACCCTCCCGATTGCGCCGGGGCTGACTGTCGAGCAACAAGAAGAATTGGCTGTATTCAAGCCAAAGGATGGCTCCTATACGCTCACAGTGGGTACGGTGGAACTCAAGACCGATCAGGATACTACCGTCGCCGCACTCGCAGCAAGCCAAACGCCATCCATCACCGATAAACCTGTCGATACGCGCAAAATCCCGGTAGGTGCGCTGACCTGGACGCAGTATATCTATCAGAATGCCGATCAATCGTTATTCGTTGTAGAGGCGCTGGTGCAAGGCAAGACGCTATACTTTATCACAATTGCGGGCGAAGAAGCCGCGATCACCAAAGCGACGCCTGCACTGAACACCATGCTGATTCGTTTCGAGTTGAAGAAGTAGGATCGGGAGAATTTATGATGCGCTGGTTTCGTTCGTTGACCTTTCGGATGGTGAGTAATCATCTATTGGTGACGATGCTCGCCAGCGCACTGGCTGGTTTATCGCTGGCACTCCTGTTCATCGTCATACGCAACGACTTGAAACCAGCCGATTATGCTGCCTATGCAACAATCCCGATGGCAGACTGGCTCTTTGGCGGCGAGGACGGACACCCGAATCCGTCCGGCATTAACATCCCTGCCGGATTCACGTTGCTGGTTTCTGCCGATGACAAGGTTGAATACAGTCAGGGCGATACGATCTGCCGCGCTGGAATGTCTCTGAAAGATTGTGCGCCGGGACTAATCGGGGCAAAGCCCGGAGATCGCTCGTTCAAGGTGAACGACGTTGAATGGTCTGAAGTGGTTGTCCTGACAAGGTTTGGGCAGCGTGCGATCACCCAACGCGCACCAGTCAACTTTGAAGCATGTTTTATCGTCGGAGATACCCTCTCCTTCTGCAACAACTTTATGTTTACTGCATTTCTGGTTACGGTCATGACATCCCTTTCGCTTCCCGCTGCTCTACTACTGGGGTGGCTTTCGGCACGTCCGCTGATACGGCGGTTACGACGCATCACAGAAGCCAATCGGCGCTTTTCGGCGGGCGATTTTGATGTGCGGCTGCGTGATCCACACCGGGACGAAATCGGGACGCTGGCGGCACAGTTCGATGACACTGCCTCGACGCTCAAACAAAACGTGATTACCTTGCGCGAACTGGCAGAACGCAATGCCGCACTCGCGCAGGCCGCCGAAGAATCCGCTATCCGTGCCGAACGCGCCCGCATTTCCCGCGATCTGCATGACGCAATTGCACAACGCCTGTTCAGCTTGTCAGTCAGTGCCGCCAATCTCCCGGCGATCATCGAACGCGACCCGGTACGTGGCAAGGAACAGGCGCGGGCGGTAGCTTCTCTCTCGGAGCAAACTTTATTGGAATTGCGCACCTTGCTCGTGGAAATGCGTCCAACCGCTGTATCGTTGCGCGGCTTGAATGATGCGCTACGCAGCTTGTGTGAGGAATGGGCAACGGCGGAACAGATTCCGGTGGAATACAATGCGGTTTTGCGCGGGCAGCATCTCGCCAGCCCGGTAGAGGATGCAACCTATCGCATCGTGCAGGAAGCCCTCAGCAATATCGGCAAGCACGCTGCGGCAGACGCGGTGCATGTCTCGCTGCTGGAAAGCCAGCATCAACTGACGGTCAGCGTGACAGATAACGGGCGTGGCTTTGATTATGAAAATATTGGTGAAGGGCATTTTGGCCTGATCACCATGCGCGAACGGGCGCACGCGCTCGGCGGCACACATACTATCGAAAGCGATACGCGGCGAGGCACGACAATCCGGGTAACGCTGCCGATAAGACCTGGAGAAAACATCGGATGAATCAAAAAATCGCCTGTATCTCGATTCTGTTGGTGGACGATCATGCTGTCGTGCGGCAGGGGTTGCGATTGCTGCTGGAAGGTCAGGCCGAATTTCGGATCGTAGGGGAAGCCGCCGATGGTGAAATGGCGATCCAGCTTGCCCATGCCCTGAAACCTGATGTCATTCTGCTCGATTTGCTGATGCCGGGGGTTAGCGGCATAGAGGTCATCCGGGCGCTGCACCGGAAATATTTTGATGGAAAAATCCTCGTACTTTCATCTTCGCTGGAAGATGGCCTCGTCAGACAGGCACTCACTGCTGGTGCACATGGCTATATCCTGAAAGCGACACGCGCCACCGACCTGATTAAAGCGATCCATGAAGTCGCCAGCGGTCAGCGCAGTTTTGACCCCGCCGTGATGCAATCGCTGATTGCCCAGTTGCACGACGATCCGCTGGGGCAACTCACGCCGCGCGAACGTGAGGTCTTCGATGCGATGGCGCGCGGCCTGAATAACGCGGAAATTGCCGAACAATTATCCATCAGCGAAGCCACCATTCGCACACACATTGCCAGTACGCTGGAAAAACTCCAGTTGCGGGATCGGACACAAGTCATGATTTATGCGCTTAAACGCGGGTTGGTTCGTATCGACGAACTGCCATGAAAACATCGTTGTATTATCGTTCTGCTATTTTTATAATTCAATAAATTAGATTCAATCAGGAGAGCAATTATGCGCGGCAGAATAAAGGCTGGTGAAGGTACATTGATCGGTAACGCCGGTGAATTTTTCGTTATGGCGGAATTGCTTAAACAAGGTAAGGTAGCCGCATTAGCCCCACGTAATGCCAGCGCATTTGACATTCTTGCAACTGATCTGAAGAAAAATAAAACTGTCCGTATCAGAGTGAAAACAAGATCGGAAGATTATGACATATGGCGCTGGACAGCCAAGACAGATGACTCAAAAACAATTTTCCCACACCTTAGCCAAACAGAAGATTTTACCGTTCTTGTAAATCTTACCAGTGACACAAAACAGATGGATTACTACATCATTCCAACTCATATTTTGAATGTTTGGCTTGTTCAGAATTATGAATACTGGCTGGCAACTCCCGGTAAAAAAGGTCAACAGCGCTCGGCAGACAATCGAGTACGTACCTTAAGTTATATCCATGAAAAATCGAAAATTGAGCCTTATTGCAATAACTGGGACATTTTATGGGAGTGAGAGAGGGTATTTCATTACCTTTTTCTAATGATGAGTTCCAAAAGCATATGGCACTGAGGTGAACCTTTCCGCAACCGTGTAATAATATGATTGTCAACAAGGTGTAACCCTTTTTGACGTACAGACCGGAATCGGATAAAAATATCAAACACAGTGTTGTATGGGATTGAGCGCCCGTGAGACGACAAACCGGATTTATTGGTATCGCAAGCGTTGTTTTTATCTTTCTGTGCGTCGCGGCGACTTTCTCTCCGGCACGCGCACAAACCCAGGCCAGCGTCCGCATGGCAATCGAGGTTGGCTTCGAGGGGCGCTTCCGCGATAATCGCTGGACGCCAGTCCTGATTCGTGTTGCCAACGACGGCGCAAACATTGATGGTGAATTGCGCGTTGTCTCTGGCACAGGGCTACGACTGAGTACGGGCGGCTATTCCACGCCGATCCAGCTTCCGACACAATCCAGCAAGCAGTTATTCCTCTATGTTTCGCTGGAGGCATTCACCTCACAGGTAACGGTGGAACTGGTCAATCGGGAAAGCGTGATTATTCAGACTGCCAGCGCCAATGCCACGCGCATCAACCCCTCGGATTTACTCTTCGGGACAATCACCGAAGCGCCGACAGGGACGCTCGACATCGGCAGCCGCACCAGCAACGACCCGACTCAGGTCAACCTCACAGCAGATAGTATCCCGCAATTGGCACAGGGACTGGAATCGCTCGATTTGCTCATTTTCTCGGATGTAGATACGGGCAAACTCTCGCTGGATCGCCGCCGCGCCATTGAAGATTGGGTACTCGCTGGCGGGCATCTGGTGGTCACGGGTGGCCCGAACTGGCAAAAGACGCGCACCGGGTTCGATACCTTCCTGCCGATTGCCAGCGGAACAACCGTCACGCTGAATACGCTCGGCAGACTGGCTGCATTCACCGGATACGGCAACACGGGGCTGGATAACAGCAATGGCATCGTCGTTGCAACGGGTGGTGTAACAACGGGCGCGCAAGTCCTGGTAGAGCAGGATGGCACGCCGATTCTGGCGCGCAGCAATTATGGGCTAGGGTTGATTGACTATCTGGCGATTGACCCCGGCCTTGAGCCGATTCGCTCATGGAAAGACCGTCCGGCGCTGTGGCAAACGCTGGTGAGTACGCAGGTCAATCGCCCCGGTTGGGCGCGCGGCATTGCTGATAATCAGGAAGCCATCAGCGCTATCAACTACACACGCGGGCTGCGCCTCCCGGATGTAGCGCAACTTGTGGCCTTCCTCGCCATCTATATTCTGCTGATTGGGCCGTTGAATTACATGGTGCTGCGTGCCATCCGCAAGCCGGAACTGGCGTGGTTCACCATTCCCGCGATCATTCTGGTTACGAGTGTGGCGGCCTATATTGTCGGGTCGAACCTGCGCGGCACATTGCCAACCCTCAGCCGGATGAACCTTGTCCAGCAATGGCCGCAAATGACACGCGCCCGTCTGGATGGCATCACCGGATTGCTCGTCCCGCGTCGTGGTGATTACAGCGTTGAAGCTGACGAAGGTGTGATCATCCGATCCCTGACTGGCGCTAGTGCCAACAGCATCAAGATCGAACAGGGCGTGCGCTTTTCTGCCAACCGGATCGCGGTGGATACGGGTATCTCCGCGAATTTCATGGTGAGCGCCTATATTCAGCCAATCCCCCTGACAGGCAACGTAACAATCACGTTCAAGCGCGATAATATGCTGACAATCGCGGGTGAGGTCAGGAACGACAGCACTATCCAGATGGCTGATGCAGTCGTGTTTTGCGCAAACACACCGTACACACTGGGGACGATTGAGCCGGGTACAACCAAAACATTCAGCTTCGATGTCCAGATTGCAGAATTTGCCGCCCCTTCGATCCTGACCGGACGCACCGCGCTGAACATCGCCGCGATCCGCAGCACCTACGGCTATCGCTATCCCGGTGACATGCCCCCCGACGAGGTGTTGATCAGCGGTACGACCAATCGGCGCAACGAAACTGCGGCAGAAGCTAATGAGCGCAATCGTCGTCAGTATTTTGCCCGTGCCATGACCGACATCAATGAACGCGGTACAGGGCGTGCGCTGGATGTCTATTTTGCCGGATGGAGCGTTACCAGCCCGATCAACATTGCGTTGAAGGATACGACTGCGTTCAACGCCGAAGACTTGACACTCTATCTAATCAAACTGAACAGCGCTGTTTTGCCGCGTACCGACAACATCACGCGCTATTCTCCCGCCTTTACCGTCTGGTCGGCATTGGAGCGCTCCATTGTGCGTGATTACACCCCCTATAGCTTGTTCGTAATCGGCAATGATGAGGCCAGTTTCCGCTATAGCCCGCTGCCATCCTTGAAACTTGGTAGCGTGAGCGGTTTTTCGCTCAACGCGCGCCGCGAGAATAACAATGCAAACAGCGCAATTATCAGCCTGTGGGATTGGAAAAATGCTACATGGGTTGATCTTCCCGGTACTCTCACCGCGCGCAGTTCCCCGATTGATTTTATCGGAAGTGACGCACAGCAATACATCGCGCCGGATTTAACGATCCGGGTCAAGGTTCGCGCCCCCAATGGTTCGGCGTCCTATGATCGTATCGACATTACCTATATCGCCTGAGGAAAATATGGAGCAGCAGGAAACACAGATTATCGAGACGCGCGACCTTGTGATGCGCTACGAGCGCAAACTGACCGCCGTTAACAACCTCAGTTTGAGCGTGCCACGCGGCGCGATTTATGGCTTTGTCGGGCCGAACGGGGCGGGGAAAACTTCTACCATGCGCATCCTGACGACACTCATGATGCCCACCAGTGGTCACGCCTACGTATCCGGTTACGAAGTGACTAAAAACCCGCGTGATGTACGCCGTGCGATTGGTTACATGCCGGACTTTTTCGGCGTCTATGATGATATGAAGGTCTGGGAATATCTGGACTTTTTCGCCGCGTGCTATGAAATCCCGGAACGGGATCGCCCCGGCCTGATCAATGACCTGCTGGAACTGGTCGATCTGGAACAGCGCCGCGAGGATATGGTCGACAAGCTGAGTCGCGGTATGAAGCAGCGCCTTTGTCTGGCGCGCACGCTCGTCCACGATCCACAGGTGTTGATTCTGGACGAACCCGCGTCCGGCCTCGACCCGCGCGCCCGTGTGGAAATCCGCGAACTCATGGTCGAACTGGCACGGATGGGCAAGACCATCTTCTTTAGTTCGCATATCCTCGCGGACGTGGAAGAAATCTGCACGCACATCGGGATCATCGAGAAGGGGCAAATCGTCATTCAGGGCGCGATGGATCAGATTCGCCGACAGCTTATGCCGAACCGCGAAGTCGTGGTGACGCTGCTGGATCGCGTCGATGAGGCGAAACTCGCGCTTGGTGTGCTGCCGGGTGTGATCAATGTGGTCGATTTGCCGGATGATTCTGGCAAAAAGCGCATTCGCGTCGATTTCACAGGCGAGGATGAACTCCTGAGTACAATGGTGCAGACGCTGGCGGGTAAGGGCATTCCGGCGATTAACTTTGCGGAGCAAAGCCACGATCTCGAACAGGTCTTCATGCGTGTCACGAAGGCGATTGGACAGACCTAGTTTCCAGACCCGGCGCTAAAGGGGCTGTCCACGAACAAACGTAGCTGATATGCCAACCATACCGTTGAGGTAAATGGCATAGAGATTCAGCGACGGACGCCCAAAAGGTCGTCCCTACATATAAGAACGGTTTCTGTAGGGACGGGCTTCTGCACGTCCGCTGTCGACATCTATCAATCGTTTACCACCATTTGTGGATAATCTTTTAGCGTCGGGAATTTACTTTAGGCACAATGTTCAAATCCACAGCAGAGGAAACAACAATGCCGCACACCGTCTTTATCACTGGGGCGAATCGGGGGTTTGGCCTCGAATTTGTCCGTCAGTATGCCGAACGTGGCGACACTGTGATCGCCACTACGCGCCAGCCAGATAAGGCGCACGATCTACAAACCATAGCAACAAATACCAACCGCGTGCATATCCTTCAGCTTGATACGGGCGATGAAGCCTCGATTCATGCCTGCTATGACACAGCACGCAAGCTAACCGATCATATCGACATTCTGATCAACAATGCCGGGATGGGCTTCTACACCGATGAGCGGCGGCACGACTCATTCGGTGCGCTGGATATGGCGCTGCAAACGAAAATTTTGCAAACCAACGCGATTGGCCCGGTGCTGATTACGCAAACGTTTGTTGACCTCCTGCGCAAGAGCAGGCAGGCGAAGGTGATTAATATTTCGTCGTGGCTCGGTTCAATCGGTGAACGCACAAAAAGTTTTTCCGGTTCGTTCGGCTATTCCACCAGCAAAGCCGCGCTTAATATGTATAGCCGGATTCTGTCGTTCGCGCTGGCAAAGGATAATATTATCGTTGTGCCGCTTGACCCCGGTTGGGCAAAAACCGATATGGGCGGGCAGGACGCCGAACAGGAAATTGACGAGACGATCACCGCGATCATCGAACGCATCAACGGTCTGACGATCCGCGATTCCGGGCATTTCATCCTTTGGCATGGCGGCGAGACTGAGTGGTAATGGCTGATTCGCAACTTGTCCTTGAACTCGCGGGCATCCTGCGCGGTGCTGCGCCGCTGGTACTCGCCGCCATCGGTGAGACATTCACCGAGCGTGTCGGCGTTGTCAACCTCTCGCTGGATGGCTCATTGATGCTTTCTGCTCTCGCTGCTTTTTTTGTTGGGACAGCGACGGGCAGCCTGTTATTAGGCATTCTCGCCGGGATGTTGGTTGGTGCGGCGGTAGCGTTGCTGGTTGCTGCTTCCACCTTGCAATTGCGGTTGAGTCAGGTCGCTGTCGGCTTTGTACTGACGTTGTTTTGCCGCGATCTGGCAATCTTTCTGGGGCGTCCACTGGTGGGCAAGCCGGGGCTGCCACCGCCTGCATTCAACATCCCGATCCTGAGCGATATTCCAGTCATCGGCTCGATCTTCTTCCGGCAGGATTTATTTACCTACCTGAGTTTTGCCGCGATAGCGCTGGCGTGGTTCTGGATATTTCGGACGCGCGCGGGGTTGGCCTTGCGTGCAGTCGGAGAACGCCCGGAGACAGCGTTTGCACGCGGCATCGCGGTACGGCGCACGCAATATTTGTATTGCATCGCAGGCGGGGCGCTGGTTGGGCTGGCAGGCGCGGCGTTTACGCTCAACGTTACCTCGAAATGGTCAGAGTCGGACATCAGCGGCTATGGCTGGATCGCGCTGGCAATCGTGATCTTTGGCGGCTGGTATCCTTTGCGCGTGGCACTTGGTGCATATCTGGTGCGTGGCCTGAGCGTCGTTGCGACGAATTTGCAGGGGGGCGCGATCACGCTTCCACCATCAATTTTGAATATGTTGCCCTGGATATTGATGCTGATCACGCTGGCGCTGGTAAGTAGCGGTTTGCTGGAACGCCTGCCGAAACGCTTCCAGCCGCTGACCGGGGCGCTGTTGCGTTCACGTCCACCAGGGGCGTTGGGACGCGCGTTTGAGCAGGATACGTAATCTGCTATACTCATAACTAATTTGAATTTTTGGACGGAAGCTGAGGGTGAACCATGCCTTACACGCTGCTTTTGCACATCGCCAACGAAGACCCGGTGGTGGTTGAAGTCGATGAAATGCCGAATGTCACCGATCAATGGATCAAAGGGAGCAACCCGCGCCGCAAGGACAACAAGGATGTGCATTACATCCTCGCGGAAGTGACAACTGTTTTGTTCCCGACATGGCGCATCAACTTTATCGAAGTAATGCCCGGCGATGATCAGGAAGAAATTATCACGACAGTTCGTGACGAGCGTACCAAGTATTAAAAATCAGAAGGTCAGCATCGTATGTCTGTAAAAATGCCGCGTGCGCTTCCCCGCGACGCGAAACGGGTTCTGGTGGTGGATGACGAGCCGCGTATGATCGGTTTTATCCGGCTCAATCTGGATCATGATGGCTATCAGGTGATCGAGGCGCATAACGGTATCGAGGCGCTGGATAAAGTCCGTACCCAGTTGCCGGATGCGATCATCCTCGATGTGATGATGCCCGATCTGGATGGCTTCGAGACGCTCCGCATGTTGCGCGAATTTTCGAGCATCCCGGTGATCATGCTCACCGCGAAGGGTGAGGAAAACGACAAGGTGCGCGGGCTGGAACTCGGTGCGGATGATTATGTCACCAAGCCATTTGGGGCGCGGGAACTGACCAGTCGCGTGAAGGCTGTGCTGCGCCGGGCGGATATGCCCAACGCGCCAGAACGCGCCCTGCTCAGGATTGATGATCGCCTCAGCGTCGATTTCAACCGCCGTGAGGTGATTGTCGCCGGGGAGCATATCAAGCTGCGCCCGACGGAATATCGCCTGCTCTATCACCTGATCGAGAATGCAGGCTGGACAGTCAGCCATGAGCAACTTCTGGCGAAAGTGTGGGGCTATGAGTACCGCGACGAAACGCACTACGTCCGGTTGTATGTCAACTATCTGCGCGAGAAGATCGAGGAAGACCCCGCCAACCCCAAATATATCCTGACCGAACGCGGAACCGGGTATCGGTTTGTGGATTTCCGGCGCGAAAGCTAGCAGGAATCCAGATCGTAATGGGCGGATACACAGATCCGCCCTGTATGCGATCCGCCCGTTTTACGTCGTTTCGCTTTGCTGTGCCAGCATTTCCGAGGACATCGGCAAGCCCATCACATGATAACCAGAATCGACATAAATGGTTTCGCCTGTGACTGCTGTACCCAAATCGGAACACAACCATAGCGCCGTATTGCCTACATCTTCTGGCGTGACCAGCCGTCCGAGCGGCGCGGCCTGTTCGCTGAACCGGAGCATGGCACGGAAACCCGCGATGCCCGATGCCGCCAGCGTTTTGATTGGGCCGGCGCTAATCGCATTCACGCGAATTTTCTGCGAACCGAGATCAGCCGCGAGATAGCGCACGCTGGCTTCGAGCGCAGCCTTTGCCACACCCATTACATTATAGTGTGGCATGACCTTTTCCGCGCCATAGTAGGACATGCAGACGATGCTACCGCCATCTGCCATCAGAGGGGCGGCGCGTTGCGCCAGCGCTACCAGACTATAGGCGGAAATATCAAGGGCGCGGTGGAAACCCTCGCGGCTGGTCGTGACATATTTATCTTCCAAATCCTTCTGATCAGCGAAGGCCAGCGAATGTACCAACACATCAATCTTGCCATAACGCGCTTTGATCTTCTCGAAGGTGGCGTCAATCTGCACGTCGTCCTGTACATCGCACATTTCCACAAAATCGCAATTGATCGATTCTGCCAACGGTTTCACGCGCCTGGTCAGGATTTCGCCCGCATAGCTCAGGCCAATCTGCGCGCCTTCGCGGTGGAACGCTTCGGTAATTCCCCAGGCAATCGAATTTTTATTCGCCAGCCCAAAAACGATGGCGGTTTTTCCGGTCATCAAACCCATTGTATAACTTTCCTCTCTGGTGGATAAAACACTTGTTGTTATAACCCGCGTTCAGGCGCGTGGTTCTTGTGGCTCGATTACTTTTTCGACAGGTTTGCCTTTTGCGACGAGGAACTTATCGAAATCGCGCGCTACGAACGTATTTGGGTGAATCGCCTGTGCTTCGGCAATCACATCACGTTCCCGGTTGCGCCGCGAAATATGCGTGAGGATCAGCGTTTGTACATTGGCTTCCTGTGCCAACCGTGCCGCCATTGCCGCAGTCAGGTGGCCGTGCGCCAGCGCCATCTCCTTTTCATCTTCAAGGTAGGTTGCTTCGATGACCAGCGCGTGTGCATCCCGGACATATTCTACAATGTTATCGGTGCGTCCTACATCGCCAATATGAACATAACGCGCACCAGGAACATATGGTCCAAGCACCTCTTCGGGATCAATCACGCGCCCGTCGGAGAGTTGCACCGGGCTACCGCGTACCAGCAAGGCGCGTTCCGGCCCGTTGGGGATGCCGAGTTCTTCCGCTTTTTCCACGAGGAACGGACGCCGCGATTTTTCCTGAAAGATGAAGCCAAAGCAACCTGGTCCACGATGCGTTACCGGAAAAGCTGTAATCGTAAAATCCTTATCCTCGAAGATTTTACCGGGCATGAGGTCGATCATGTTTACCGGGACAGGCGGCACTTCGTCGCGCAATACAATACGGCTGATCAAATCGCCAATGCGTTCCAGCGCCCAGCGCCCGCCATAAATATCGAACCCTTCCAGACTCTCCCAGCGAATCATCGTGGAGAGCAGACCTGCCAAGCCTAAAATGTGATCCAGATGCCCGTGCGTAATCAGGATTTTATTCAGCTTCTTGAAGCCGATTCCGCTCTTGAGAATCTGGCGTTGTGTGCCTTCGCCGCAATCGATCATAAATCGGTGTTCTTTGGCAATCACCACATGCGAGGCGAGGCCACGATGGGCCGACGGCGCAGAGGCCGAAGTCCCCAGAAAAACTATCTCGAACATACTACCCTTTGATTTCTATCGTGCCGAGGAACAACCGATCCCCGCGAATCTTATCTGAACCATCGAAAAACAGCACGCGCTGATTGCCATTGAAATGATATGCGCCCACCGAAAGATAGTATGCCCCTTCGGGGAACGGATATGGAATCTGTACAACGCTCGTCTGGATCAGAATATCACGAGGACGCAGGAAATTCGAGGCTACATCCAGCAAATCATTCTGGGCAGCGGGCGCAGACCCCGGATCAAGCAGCAAATGGGTGAACAGGCGCAGGTCATCGCGCTGTTTGCCATCAATGCGCCAATAGGTCGTGATAACAACAGATTCGCCCGGTTTGACCACACGGCCTTCGTCGTTTATCGAATAGCCCTCAAAGGTCAGGTTATCGCCCATCCGTACAGGCAGTGGTACGGGAATATCGGCATCTGGCGTATCGGGAGGCCACGAGGCCAGACTCAGCGTGATCTTGCCAAGCGCAGAAGCAAGCGCCGTTTCATTGTCAATTTCATTCACGGCGGCGTTTTTCAACCCGTCAATTTCAACAGGTTTATAAGCCATCTGGTTCAGCCACGCTTTCAGCGCGATGGGAGTTTCGCGGCTATTGTCGAAGCTGAAGGCGACCCGCTGCCGTTTCCCGCCATCGGCAAATACGATTGCCGTATCACACACACTGAAACGCAAATTGGCATCGGGACGATGCAGCATAAAATCCATCAGGATCGGATCGGAGACGGGTTGTTCCGATGTTCCGGTAAGCTGATTGGTGCAGATCAGAGTCGGAATATCATCTTTAGTTGTATCCAGAAATATCGCCAGATGCCCCAGATAGCCATGAAACTGGCGATAAATATCATCGTCTTTGGGCCAGCGCATGAAAAGTTCGCTATACAACCCGGCAAAAGTCACAACCGTAACAATCGGCGTCAGCCATGCGATTTTGCGGACAGCCATCCGGCGCGCATAGTTTCGGATGAACAATTCAGGGACACGCAACGTCCCAATCGTCAGGAGCAAAATCGCGCCGGGGAGCGCAATCGTCAGGTTATAGTCGGCGCGTCCTGTCCATAACGCGGGCAGGATGCCGCCTCCCGTCATGAGTAGCGGAAGCATATAACGCGGTTCACGCCAGTTCTGCACAGCGGTCATTGCCCCGAATACCAGCAGCCCGCCCAGTCCCAGGATCATCAGAAAACCGGGCGCTCCCATCCCGCCGAAATTCGCCAGTGAACGGAACATCTCATACAAATGGGTGAACAGCACCAAAGGGTTTTCGGGACGGTATCCCCAATATGCGCCCAGTCCACTCAGTTCCGGGACGCGAATGGTACTCAGCAAATAGGGCAGGCAGAGAATCAGCGCCAGAAGTCCGGCAAAAATCTCGCCGCGAATCATATAGCGCGAAACTGGCTGGCGGGTGCGTCGCAGATACAGGAGAAACGCGGTAATGATCGGGATCAGCATCAGCCCGGTAAAGTGCGTGTAAAAGCTGAACGCCGAACAAAGCGCAAGCGCCCCAAAATCGCTCGTCTTGGGCGGGATAGGGCGGATCGTTTCGCGCAGGTGCAGGCCATTTACCAATGCCACAAACGCCCCGATATACAGCGGAAACAGTAGCGCTTGCGGAATCACAAGGCGCGATAGCAAGACAGGATACAGGCCGCCTGTGCAGAGCAGCGCTGCCAGCAGACCCGCCGCAAACCCAAACATGCGTTTTGCCAGCACGAACATAAGGGCAACACTCATCAGCCCGCAGATCAGCGGAAGGATGCGGAAGCCGACCAACCCGTCGCCAGTCAATCCGGTAGTAACCGCCAGCAGCAGCGGGAAAAATGATTCGCGCCCTGCAAAGTCTGATGTATTCAAATTATAGAAAACGCCAATCGAACCGGAACGCACGGTTTCAGAAATACGCAGATTGACGATCTCTTCATCCATAAACCCGGCTGGCAAACGGCTTATATCTGCCACCCGCACAAAGACAGCCAGCAAAATAATAAGCAATATCAGGATGACTTGCAGCGGACGAGACAATGTGAACCCCTAACAGCGATTATTGCGCGCCAATCAATCCATATGAATAGCTGAAAGTGTACCGCGCTCAGACCGCTGTGGCGAATGCCGTGAACAGCAGCACCAGAAACCCAAGCGCCAGATTGAGCGCTGTCAGTCGTCGTTCACGATGTTGCAGACGCTCCAGATCGGGTGCATCCCTGCCTTTGCGGGCGAGCAGGCTGGCGCGATCCAATGCAGGCGTGACGGCGAACTGCATGATCGCCCCAACGATCATCATCCCGATAAATCCGATGTGTTTGATGAACAGCGCCCGTGACCAGTCGTCATCGATCACCAGCACGCCCTTATAGTGCGAATCGCTGCTCATCTGGATCAAGCCGGTGAGCAGTAACGCGATCAGGCTCAGATTTGCCAGCGGCGTGAAACGTCGGCGCAGGTTCTCCATGAATTTGAGGAGCGTCCCGCTTTGATCCTGTGCATTCATGGCATTGCGGGCGGTAGGCCACACGACGATCACCATCAGGAACAGACCACCGATCCATGTGATGGTTGCAACGAGGTGGATAAAGTAGGAGACAGCCAGCGTCAGATTCATGGCGACACCGGAGCCATCGGCGTGAACTGCCCGCCTGCCGCGCCGGGATCACGCGCCGGAATGACTTTATCACCACGCACTTTGGGCATATTCGAGAGCGCCCCATAAGCCGGACGCATGATCGGATTATAACCAGGTGTCGAAATCGACCACCAGTATTCCTCGTTGCTCTCTTTCCAATCCGGGTCGGGCAGATAAATGGTGACCATCAAGCCCATCCAGGGACGCCAGTGTTGCCCTGCCCACTGATACGCGCCAACGAGGTTAGCAGCCTGCTGTTCTTCGGTCACGGCGAACCATGCGTAAGTCGGATTGACCTTATCCAGCGTCCAACCCATCTCAAGGATGGCAACCTGCTTTGCGCCATCGCCCTTTGATACCTGTATCGCGCGCATATCCTCAACATGCCGGAACGCCTGCCAGCGTTGCCCGTCCAGCGATGGATCGCCGGGGTCGGTCTCCGGTGCAGATTTGTAGCCGGGAGCGTTGAGGCCAAGCACGTCATAGCTATCCTTGAAGCCCGCATCGTACATGCGCAACAGGAAAACATCATCCGGGATAACCTGCGCATTGTTTGTTCCTGTTGGCGCGAGTCCGGCAGAGATAATCACTGCCGACGGATCAATTTTTTTCATGGCCTGTTGGCAGGTCTGGAGCAAGCGTACATAGCCCGCCGCGTCTGGCGTTTTGCCGAACCACTCCCGATCCAGGTTTGGCTCGTTCCAGATTTGATAGCCTGCGATTTTTCCCTTGTAACGTCCTGCCAGTTCGCCGCAGAATTTGCCCCATGAATCCAGATCAAGCGGCATTTCTCCGGCTTTGGCATCCTTGCGCACTGCCCATGTTGGTGGGTGATCGACGCGCGCCACGATTTTCGCGCCACGATAATTGATCTCCTTGACCACATCATCCGCTTTTGACCAGTCGAAATCATCTTTATTCAATGGCTGGATGGTTGCCCACGCGAAAATCTGTTTGACGTGTGTGAAATCCATCAACCGGACGTGTTCGAGGTCGAGGGAGCGTGTCGTTGGATTCCACCACAGGAACGCCTGTATCCCGTAGGTCAGCGATTCAAACGGCGCGTTTTTGACCAGATTCGCGCCGAGATCGGTGGGGCGTGGCGTTGATATCGGGGTAGAGGGCGCGGCGGTGTTACAGGCAGCAAGTAGTAGTAACGCACAAAACCCGGCGCTAAAGCACCGGGCTAAACTCAAATAGTGTTTGGGTTTTCTCAGATGAGGCATCAATCGCAAATTTTCCAGTTTATCGAAGTTGCCATGTCGGATTCATAGCTTCTTCAATCATTCAATTCTCCGAGTTTAACCCGACACTTGAATGCCGGGTCAAAACATCAGGTGAACACAAGGATTCCGCTGTAATTCTCAGCGTGCCTTGCCCCGGAAATTGCGATCCACGATCTTCTGCCAGACCGGGCGTGGCTGGAAGCCAGCGCCGAGGATTGAATATGGAACGTTATCGTTCTTCGGGTCCCAGCCAATCTGCGCGCCATAGTTCAGGTTCCACAGGAAGGCCAGACGGACATAACCCCAACTGGTCATCACATCTATCGCCTGATTGGTGTAATCGGCCTGCTCTGCCAGCGTGTTATCTGCCGCGAACTCGAAGCCCACTGGCGGCGGTGCTTTCTGACCGTTTACCTTGATATCGTCCATCGAAGGCCAGCCAAATTCGGTAACGCACAACTTGAGGCTGCTGCCTGCCGCCTTGATTCGGCTGGCGTAACCGCTCAAGGTGCTGTTGAAGCTCCAAAGATGGTTGGGGTTATCGAATGGGCCACGGAAGACGGCACGAGCGCGCTTCGGGTCTTTGGGTGCATCCTGGAAGGTCACTGCCGGGCCGATGTTATAGCCGTTGTGGTGCGCGCCGACGCAATCGGCATAGGAGAGCATCCCGGCCTTGATCAACTGATCCATGTAGACAAAATCATCAAACCACTTCGGCGGGTTGCTTGTACCCGTAGGGGAGAGCGCTCCCGTGAGGATCAGGATATTTGGATCAATGGCTTTCACGGCGGCATAAGTCTGGCTCAGAAGCTGGACGTACTGCGCGGCGACCAAGCCCTTTGGCGAATCCCATTCACGGTCAAGGTTCTGTTCGTTCCAGACCTCAATCGCGTGAACTGTACCGGGATATTTTTTGATGATCGCGGTGACGAAATTCACGTAATCCTGGGGGTTGGCGGGTGGCCCCTGACGATCCTTGCTAAGGTTCGCGCCCGGTTCACGCGCCCAATCCGGCGCAGTGACGATGCTCAACAGCACCTTCACATTATATTTCGCAGCTTCCGGCAGAATCAGGTTCAGTGCGCTGAAATCGATCTGGCCTTTGGTCTTTTCGAGATCGCGCCAGCGTACCTGATGCTTGACCCAATTCAGCTTCAACTGCTCGGAAACCATCTTGAGCCATGTGTCATGGGTCGATGGGTTCAAATCCGGCGGTGGTT
>CAYSOC010000061.1:0-34014 GCA_964432445.1 uncultured Anaerolineaceae bacterium | reverse complement strand
ACACAGCGTCAAGGTCGCGTTCGGCTTGCTGGCGCGATTCTTCCATGCGACGCGGTGCATTCATGAACCAGTCCAGAATATCGCCATCACGTTCAGCGTTATAGGCTTCTGGCGTGTGTGGACGCGGTGGATTCTTCCCGGTGATCTCCCGATGGAACGCCACCTGTCCCGCGCGAAACGCATCCAGATTGAGCAAATCGAGCAGATAACCGACAGACACATCCAGCAGGGTGGTCATGGCGTCGATCAGGCGTTGCCGCCTCACCTCATCCAGATCGTTGAGCAGTGCATGGGTATAGGTAATGGTGATCGACGTGGAACGTTTCGGCGCAGGCAAGAGCAGACGAGGCGGGGGAGCAGAGAGCAGCGGATAGGGCGGAAACAGGGAATACGAAACTGATGCGAATTGAGATACAATTGGCATGTGTAGCTCCTTGCTACAAAATTCGTGCAGCGTAAGAACTGTTCCAGAGTATTCCGTTGCACGATGTATATATTTAACATCAATGTATATCAATTTATCAAAATCGTCAAGTATTGCCAAGAAGATTCTCTGATATGCCATTTCGCCCTGAACGTCTCAAAGAAACACGGCAACGCAAAGGAATAAATCAACGTGAACTGGCTGACCTCTGTGGTATCAGTGACGTTCAATTATCCCGTTATGAAAATGGAAAAATGCAGCCTTCTTTAAATAATCTGGAATCCATCGCGCGCCATTTGCAAGTCAGCGTAGATTATCTGCTAGACCTTACGGACGACCCTCGCAAAATATATGGAAATGATGTTTTAGAAGAAGATGAACAGGCCGTGCTTGAGGCTTATCGGCGCGAGAGCTGGGCAGGAATCGCACGACTCATGGCAGAATATCTGGCGAAATAATCAGGTTTTGAATGATATATAAAGAACCTGCCCCTCCCATTCACCCTCTTTGCTTGCTGTAGCAACCAATGCCACATCTTCAATAATGTTTGCCAGAGGAGCAGTGTCATCAATTTCAATTACTCCGGGCATTGAAAGACCTGCCCGAACGCGCTCAAATGCGTAATCGGGAATTGTCTGAACATCATGTGTTAGTAACATGCGCTGTTCTTGTGCTGCCCATTCCAGCACAGTTGGATCATCAAAACTGGAGCCAAGCGTATCCTGAATACGGACAAAATCAATTTCCGGTAAACGCCGCTGAATTGCCCGTAAAATCCGGTTGTTGAAATTTTCATCTGCCACGAATTTGATAGAGGCCATTACCCCGATACTCTTGCTTGCAGACGTTCACGAATACCAGCAACGCTGTTTTCATCCCGTTTTTGCTGTGCCTGTTCGCGGAGAACACCAAGATATTCATCGACTTTGGCCTGATGTTGTAGATAATATGCAATGGTGGCATAGGCATCCGCAAGCCTTAACGTTGGAAAATCCTGCACGATCTCTTCTGCCGATGCGCCCTGTTTGTAGGCATTAATTACTGAGAGCAACGTAACGCGCGTAGTGCCAATACGGATCACGCCATTCTTGTCTTCAATTAGAGGTGATTGGATCGTCGTTTCCTGAAACATGGAATATCCCTCAATCGGGCGGATATACAGGAAACATTCCTGATCCGCCCATTGATTATTAACGATTAATAGACATTGGCATGATAACATGCGTAAAATCGTGGCGATTCACGGGACGCAGCACGCATGGGCTGTTGCTCTCGTTCGTCTCGATGATGATCTGGTCTTCCTTCACCGTGCCGAGCAGTTGCAATAGATAATCCACGTTCAGCGCGATTTCCAGTTCCGGCCCGCTGACTGTCGCGTCGATGCGGCCTTCGTTATCGCCCTTCTCCTGCGATTGCGCCGTAACCGTCACCACCCCCGGCACAAGCGAACTTTCGCCCGGCTTCACCTTTACGCGCGTCGTCTTGTTGCTATCGCGCGCGAAGATTTCCGCACGTTTGCAGGCACGCAGTAATTCCTGCGTGTGGACGATGGTGCTGGTCTTGTGCGATTTCGGAATGATTTGCTCGATGTTGGGGAATGTCCCGTCGATCAACTGTGAGTTGACTTCGACCTGGCTCAGGTGGAACATGATCTGGGAGCGTCCCGGCGGGATCGAAATATAGACCATTGAGTCGTCTGGCCCGATGATGCGCGCGACTTCTGCCAGCGTTTTGGCAGGGATAATCAGGCTGATCGGCTCGTCAATCGGTGTATCGAGTTCGGTGGAACGGATCGCCAGACGATAGCCATCTGCCGCTGCCAGCGTGATCGTATTGCTGTCGATTTTGGCGCTGATCCCGGTCAGGATGGGGCGGTTGTCTTCCTTCGCCGCCGCAAAGACGGTATGCCCGATCATCTCGTGGAAGGCTTCGGCGGGAATCGCCATTCCGGTTTCGGCGTCGCCTTCCGGCACGGGTGGATATTCATCGGCGCTCATGCCTTTGAAATTGGCGCTTGTCCCGGCACAGGTGATCTTGAGCGTCTGCGTTTTGGCGTCCAGCACCATATCAACGCGCTCTGGCGGCAGGTTGTTTACAAAATCCTGAAAGGTCTTGGCGGGGATGGTGATCGTGCCTTCCTCGTCTACCTTCGCACCGACGCGCGCCACGATCCCCAGTTCAAGGTTCGTCGCGGAAAGTTTCAGGCGGCCTTCTTCGGCAGTAAGTAAAACATTGTTCAAAATAGGCAAGGCAGGGCGGCTGGCAATCGCTTTCGTAACGATGCTCAAGCCCTTTGCAAGATTTTCCTGTAGCACGGAAACGCGCATAATTGGTCAGACTCCCGATGGTGTGACTGAATAGTATAGCACAAATTTTCTGAGTGGGTGAAGTCGGGGTACAGCCGAAGCCGTACCCCAAAAACGAGGAGATTATACCACCGGGAAACGCTAGTCGGCGCTACCGCCTGCATCCGGGTTGGTAAACGAGGAATTACCGCCGCCAGGGAGTACAAGGATCGGTGGTTTCTGTAGTGGTGGCGGTTCGCTCGGCGTGATCCAGTAGCCGATCACGGGCAGGTCGCCCGCAGCGCCAAACGTGGCAACATAGGGGAACCCGCCGTTCAGGTTATTGGAGAACCAGAATTGACCGTTCAGGAACGCGCCCGCACGATCTGCGGTATAGCCCGACCAGTCGCCGCCGATGGGTAGACCGCTGCCAAGTCCAGCAGTGATGGTGAAGTCATAGCCGGAGTTGACCACCCCGTCGCTCTGATCGGTCATATAGAAGCGATCATTGCTCGAACGCAGGATGCCCGGCGAATCGTAGCCCGTACCGTCCCAGTCGCCCGCGAACGGTTTATCGCCCGGTGAGCCGAAGACCATCCAGTGATCGCTGTTGCCGCCTGCCAACGTGCGCTTGAGGTAGATCAAGCCGTTGGACTGACGATAGACGCCGACGCCGGAATTGTTCATGGTGTTGTCCCAGCGTCCGGCAATCGGTGTATCGTTCGGATTACCGAAGGCAAAGACGAAATCTGCCGCGCCTGCGGAATTGCTGTTGCGCAGGTAGAACAGGCTCGTTGCCGGGTTATAGACGCCAATCGAATCGACACCATCGCCATTCCAGTCGCCTGCGACAGGCAGCCAACCCGATTGCCCGAACGCGAAGATGGAATCCGGGCTACCGCCACTGAACTGATTACGCAGATAGAAGACGCCGTTACGATAGATGCCAATCCCCGGCGAACGTCCGGTCAGGTTCACGGTATAGGTTGTATTCACCGTCGGCGTCACGATATGGTTGAT
Source organism: uncultured Anaerolineaceae bacterium (assembly GCA_964432445.1). GTDB lineage: Bacteria > Chloroflexota > Anaerolineae > Aggregatilineales > UBA2796 > JBBRMW01. The sequence continues at coordinate 30,285 of CAYSOC010000061.1, read as the reverse complement.
CGCGCCGGAATCCGACCACGAACCGAACGCATACCACTTCCCGTTGTAGAACTGTACGTTGCTCGTCCCGATGGTGCGTTCGACACCTGCAACGCTCTGGAACGTATTCGAGGTGGTGAAAGGCTGACCGTCTACCGTGATCGTCGCTCCAGTAAATGCGCCCGCATTGGGTCGGCTGGAATTTACAGTGACGTTGATCAGATTCGGATCAAGGTCAATATAGGTGCTGGAAGTCAAGCCCGCAGTGTTGGTCACAGTCAGGTTGACGCGATACCAGATGTCTGTTTCGGTATGTCCGCTGGCAGGGATGGTGAAATTCCCGCTGGTGGTGTTGGTGATCGGCCCCAGGAACGGGTGAGTATGCACATTGTGATGCAGCACCATCGTCCATGAGTAGGCGCTGGCGGGCAATGTGCCATCGACAGTATCTGTCGCCGTGCCGGAATAGTTGAACTGCTGTCCACCGTTGAACAGCGTGTGATTGATCGGGCTGGTGATGTTCACCGTTGGGCGCGTGCGCGTCGTAACCGTCAGTGTAGCCGGGTTACTGGTTGCGCTGCTGACGCTGTTGGTGACGACACAGCGGAATTGTGCGCCGTTGTCGCCAATCACCGTTGCGGGTGTGGTATAGCTGGCGCTGGTCGCGCCGGGGATGTCTACCGTGTTTTTCTGCCATTGATAGGACAGTGGCGGCGTACCGTTGGCGCTCACTGTGAAGGTTGCCGTTTCGCCAACCGAAACCGTCAGGTTGGACGGATGCTGCGTAATTGACGGGGCAACCTGTCCAGCGGGATAGGTGATACGCCGGACACCGCTGCGTTGCAGGTAGTACAACGCGCCATCTGGTCCGACTTGCAAATCTACCGGGGAACTCGCGCCCGTCGCAAAGTTGGTCGGGGTCTGGATAGCAGTAGGGTTGGAGTTGGTTGGCGCGGCAAGGGTCGGATCGATGTAATAAATCCAGCCGCTGCAATAATCGGCAAAGAAATATTTGCCAACATAGCTGGCGGGGAATTGTGTCATCGGCGGGTTATAGAATGCGCCGCCAGTGATCGCGCAGCCTGTCGGAGAACCCCCACTATGTGCATAGTAATAATAAGGTGTTTTGTAGCTGGTATTGGTGGTTGCCCCTTCAGTGTTCGGCCAACCGTAGTTGACTCCGGCCAACCCGTCGTTGATCTCTTCCCATGTGCCTTGACCAACGTCGTTGATGAACATACGGTCTGTGGTGGACTGGATGGCAAAGGTGTATGGATTGCGCAATCCCATCGCCCAGATGGAGCGGTTCGCACCCGTCGCCGTACCATAAAATGGATTGTCTGTCGGGATAGAGCCGTCGGTGTTATAGCGCAGGATTTTACCGAGACGGTTATTCAGGGTTTGAGAGTTGCTGGAGGTAGCGTTTTCGCCCACCGCAACATACAGTTTGCCATCGGCGCGGAAGTGCATCGCACCGCCGTTGTGGTTGGTCGCGCCAGTCAGGTTATCCAGATCGACAAGGGTAAGCGTGCTGCCCGCAAGCACAACATCGCCATTGGCAGTGACGCGGATAATGCGGTTATGAATGCTGCCTGTCGGGACGGTATAGTACAAATAGATATAGTTATTGGTGGTGAAATTGGGGTCAAAGGCGATTCCAAGCAAGCCGCGTTCGCCGCTGGAATCCACTGAAATGGACATGAAGTTTGTCCCCAGCAGCGTTCCATTCTTGATGACCTTCACCTCACCTGTTTGTTGCAGGACAAAGAGCCGACCATCCGGCGCAAAGGCCATCGCGGTTGCGCTGCTCAGGCCGCCGCCAAAAGCGCCGTCCACAAAGCCAGACGGCACTGTTGCGGCAAGTGCTGGTGATACGCCAGTATGGAACAGCGCGATCACGCAGACAAAAAACATCAACCATCGCAAAGTATTAGATTTCACAGAAAAATTCCTCAATACGATATTTTGATATGGTATGCGTATTCAGGAGCGCTTGCAATGGTACTGATTGTTATGTTTTGTTATGGGTTTGCGATACGGGAAAAGAAGGGCGCACCCGGTAGGTACGCCCGCACAGAAGAAAGAGATCAGGCAAACTTCTCGCGCTGGGTGAACAGATAGACAACCTTGAACAATCTTTCTGGACGGTTGTCATGGTTCAAATGGGTAAACGTCCAGGGATTTACCGTCACCTCCTGTTTATAGTGATGTATATCGAATGCCAGAGAACGAAATTATGAAGACAATCAGACCGCTGCACGAGCCGAACCACGAGCCTTTGTTATCTGCGAACCATCTTATTGCAATCATTATCGGGTTGTTGCTGTTGATTGCTATCCTCTTGCCTGCGTTTATCACCGAGCCAGAGATTATTTTCACTAATGTTGTTCAGACGTTGTGAGCCGTGTTTTACGGTTATCGATCTTGCTGTTGGAGAAGAGGAAATCATGGTTGAGAAACAAAAAAATAGCCCGGCTATCGAATCCGAACCCGCGCCAATCAGCGGTGAAATGCTGATGTTCGGCTTGATCATCGGCGTGATTATCATCGTCATCACCATTCTGGTGACACAATCCGCAACGCTCTCCACCTATGTTACGCGATACAGCGGGGCTATCTAAAAATCATGGACAAACCAACCCCGGACGACCCGCCAGAGCTGTCTTCACCATCCACTTCGGTTGCGGTTGCGCTGGTCATCGTTGCCACCATCATCACGTTTATGGCAATTCTGATGGTCATTCGCTCGACGCCAACCGGGAACATCTTCAGTAATATTCATAACGGACTGTAGGAGACTGTCTGAAAAGGAATGACCCCTATCCCCACCCTATTCCCGCACGCGGCTGAGAGGGCGACAGATTTATCCTGTAGCAGACCGGGCGCTAAAGCACCCGGCTATGAACACTAACAACGCTGTGGAAACAATCCTCACATTTGATCTATGGCTGTATCGATCAAGCGTACCTTGCGCGCTAAATCCGTTCTACCGATCTTGGCCCGGTGCTTCAGCGCCGGGTCTGAAATAACTGTCGGACTATAAATCGCCAGCGGGGAGGGATTTAGGGTGGGGTCTATTGAGATTCTCAGACCAACTGTAAGGCTCGAATTGATGGGGCGACTTGCAGATCGCCCCGGTTGTTATGTCTCGCTAGCTGACCATTTGCCAGAGCGCTGGCACGGCTGCCGGCGTCCAGGTTGGTTGTGATGTATGTGCCTGGATGCACTTATAGATATGTCCCTGATAGGTGACAAGGGCATTCAGGCTATAAGGCTGGAAATTGCCATTCCATGCCGGAACACCAGATTGCGTCGGCGTCGGCGGGAGTAGCGTATTGGTGCGCGTTGGCGGGAGCGGGGTCTTCGTCGGGACGATAGGCGTGTTCGTCATCGGAACGAATGTTGGTGGAACGGAGGTGGCTGAGGGTGGAAGCGGCGTTGCGCTGGGGTTGGTGACATTGCCGAAGATTACGTCGGAACAGGCATAGAATGCTTCCGGGCTATCAGAACGCTGCCAGATCAGGTAGATGAGATGCCTGCCGCTTTTTCCGGTGGGCAGGGAAGCTGTCCATTCATAGAAGCCATTCACCAATGGCGGGTTGTTGACCGACGTGAAAGCCGTTGATTCCAGATCAGACCACTTCAAGGGTTGTAGCGGGTTATAGCCATTCTTCGTGACATAGAGCGAGAAATTGCCAACGTGTGGCGCAGTTGCGCGGATGCGGAAAGTATAGTTGCCGCTGGTTGGCAGTGTCGTTGCGACCCAATCCGAACGCGCCAAATCCATCCCTTTGAATTCAGGATCGTTGGCGCTACACAATTTGCCATCGGGAATGATTGCCTGATGGTTGCCGTTGGCGTTCCCCTGTCGAACGCCGTTCCAGTCATACAATCCCTGCGTTCCACCAACCGCTACTGCTGCCTGACATGCCGCCGAAATGGGGTGTTCCGGCCCTTCCAGAAAGCAATTATAGATACGGCTGACGGGGTTTTGGGTCGAACCGTGCGCCTGCGCCAGTTGGATGCCAACCACGAACGCCGCCGCTAACAAACTGGCAGCCATACCAAACCGGACTATGATCTTTCCAAAAGTCATGAAATTCGCTCCTGTAAAGAAAAAATAAGCAAGGCAAATGTTTACAATCAGCAGGTTCTAGCCCATTGATCCTCCTTGTTGCCGATTAATTTTTCGCGGTGAAAATGCTATGCAGGCGTACAGCGTGGGTGTAACAGTGATGAAATTGCGAATGTTAGTTAGTATATCTTGCTAACCATTATTTGACAAAAAATAAAAGAACATCAATGCGGTACTTTTGTACTATCAGTTAGAGGGTTTTGATGACGCGCGCCGGGTTGCCTGCCGCGATCACTCCCGGCGGAATATCGCGCGTGACGACACTGCCCGCGCCGATCACACTGCCCACGCCGATATGAACGCCCTTCAGGATCAGCGTATTCATGCCGATGAAAACATCATTTTCGATCACCACCGGAGCGGTTGCGCCATCGGTTGGCTGTGCGATCCGTTGGGCTGGATCGAGAGGGTGAAAGTCGGTGTCGATGATCGTGCTGTTTGCGCCAACCGTCACCCGATCTCCAATAGTGATCGATTCTTCCGCGCAAATCGTGCCACCGGTCATGCCAAATTGTGCGCCAATGATTACCCTTGTGCTGGGCTTGCGCGTACTCAATATGACAGGATGCGTCGGGCCAAGCGGGTTACTCCGCACGGTGGAACGCAGTTCCAGTCCATCACCAATTTGCAGGATGCTCTGGCGATGACGCTGCAAAATTGGCACACCATAGAGCCGCCAGTTTTTGCCCCAGGGTATCCCCGTCCAGAGGAAAAGCAGGCGCACAATCGGCAGGATGGCGTAACGCGCCAGTTCGTTTCGCACCTTCCAGGGCATGTCCAGCGCTTGTCGAATCATAAATAGCTCTGCACCAGATCGACCAACTGCTTTGCACGGTGCTTGAAAGTATGTTCCTTCAAAACGCGCTCCCGTGCTGCTCGTCCGATTGCGCGCCGTTCCGTATCATGCGATAGCAGCCAGCGATAACGCTCCACCGCTTCATCTTCGCTATGAACAATGATGATTTCGCGTTCCGGCTCGAACCATGTTTCCAGCCCGTGATAGGGATTGGAAACGACACACGCGCCCATGCTACTCAACTCGAACGGGCGCGAACTGCTGGACGCAAATACTGAAGCGTGCGCTTTCCGTGTCACTGCCAGATTGATCTTCGCCCGACAGGTATATTCTCGAAGTTTGCTAAACGACAGATAGGGTAGCAATTGCACTTTTTTCAGATCCCCCAGACCACGCCCGCGCACCGCGAATTTCGCATCCGGCAGCCGTTCGCTGGCATTGGCGATCATCCCGTCGATCCACTCTTCCCGATATTCGCGCGTATGACCATAGAAAAACACATCGAGGTCTTGCGGCACATCCAGCGGACTGAACACATCCGGGTCAGCGCCATAATAGAGCGCATCGGCACGTTTTGCACCCATCTTCAGGAGCGATTCGCATCCACCGAGGCTGTTTGAAATAAACCCGGCATACTCGGTCAAATCCGCGCCCTGATAAATCTTGAATCCTGTCGCAAACCCGGCAAACTCCGGCAGGCTGGCAGGTACATCGCCATCATAATAAATGACGGGTTTATGAAATGTATCCGCGACATATTTTGCCAACCCGGTCACATGATTCAGTGGGATAGTCAGGAAGATCACCGCATCTATGTCCGGTTGCGCGCGCAGGGTTTTATCAAGGAATGCCTGCCATTTGGGGCGAATCAGGGTTTGGGCAAGGCCACGCACGGCGCGATCACTGGTGGATTCGCCACTGCTGCCTGTATTCACTTTTTTCGTTGCAGATTTATTGCCGAAGCGATCCCGAAGGGCTTTAAACAAATCGCCTTCGCGCTGTACCGGATTGGGGAGTGCGCGCCACCAGAGCGTTTCTATCGCTGGCCCCTGATAGGTGGTTGCCAGCACATCGACGCCGATTTCGTATAACCCTTTGAGCAATTGCCACCATGCGGGCGTGGCGCTGAATGGTTGCGTCAAATCGAGCGATGAGGTGATAAAGAGTAGTTTCATAGCGCGGTATGATACCATAACTGGAATCACTGAACCGCATCTGAGACAAATTATGCCTCCTCTTCCTCCTCTTTTTTGTTCCCTTCTTTGACCTGTTGAGTAAAGAGATAAACACTTATAGCTCCCAGGAAGACAATTGGGCTGATCGCGGCCACGATTGCCATCAGGATAACATCGACTAATGGATTATAGTTTTCGTTCCAGCGTTTACTATAGAAAGCAATAAATCCAAACCCGATGACAACACCACCAATGACGCTCCCGATCAAATAAATCGATCCCAACGAGAAGAACTGATCAATGGTTCTTCCCACATAAAAGCTGGAAAGAACGGCAAAGACAACCAAAATTATTTTCCATTGAATATTTTGGAGGATGGCTGCCCTTTGCTGTTCCGGGTTTCTGGCGATGGAAGCAGGAGCCGCGCTGATTTTGATTTTCAATCCTTTTACCAGTTTTTCGACTTCAACTGGCGTTTCTACCACATTTTGGTTTTGGATAGCGTCAAGCATTTCACGAGTCATTGCAGCCACATCATTTTGAAATGGCGCATCGAGGGTTACTTTGGACGCCGAAGCATCAATAAATTTGATCAATTTCTTCATTGATGCGTCAAAATAATCCTGATCTAGTTTGACACCATTAAACCGTTTCAGCGTTTTTCCAATATCTTCCGGCAAAAATTTATCAATATCATCCCAGTCAAATTTATCTACATAAAGCGGAATAATAATGCGCTCTTTCCGAATTGCTTCCGTAATCTCTTTGAGCAATACATCATCCGTTTGTATACAACGATCCAGTGTTTTGGGATGTAAAAACAGGAGGAAATAAGGCCGGGATGCAATCTGGCGCATCAAAGCATCATCGAAATGACCAGATTCCAAACCTTCATGATCGAGGAAAACATCTATTCCGGCACGTTTCAAATTTTGGAAGACACTGAATGCAAGACCCCAGCTTACATCGCGGCGATAGCTGATAAATACAGAGTTTCGGGAGTCGCTCGTTAGATTCTGATTTGCGGGTAATGCAGCCATCTATGTAAATCCCCTGATGCTAAAATGGATGGTATCCAATTTTAACGATTTTAGCAGCAGAGAAGGCAATATCACATTAATTGATATAACAATATTTTATGAGGTTATCGGCGTGTTAATCCACGTCGGACTGTGTAAAACTACAGTTTGTGGATTTATTCTTTCACTTCCACCGTCTTGATCGGCAGCGGTCTGGTCAACCCATTATTCAGCCGCCACAATCCAGTCAGACCCCATACCAGCACAATCAAATAGGTCATGGCCTGAAATGCAACGATATATGCCAATGCCTGCTCGCGGCTGTATCCAAACGGTTGCAGCACTGTGACCGCAACGAATTGATATATTCCAACGTAACCCGGTGTGGATGGCGCAGCACTCGCCAACCCCAGACCAGCCAGCAGCAGGATTGTCTCCGCAGGCGTGAAATTCAACCCGAACGCCGAGGCAATGACCATAGCTGCAATCACATCCAGCGTCCAGACTAATGCTGTCAAGCCGAGGAAACTCAACGCGCGCACAGGATTCTGGAATGCACGCAACCCTTGCAGGAACTTGGCGGCGAATGCAATCAGCTTTGCACGTATTCCGACAGGTAGTGGCAGTTTTTCCATGAGCGCCAACACCTGTTTCTCAAAGCGCGGAATAATCAGCAGCGCCAGCGTTGCACCAATGCCGGACACTGCAAACACGCGCACCGCACCAGTCAACCAATCCGGGATGCCCTCGACGGCAGGCAAGGCAATCAAGCCCAGAATGACCAACACTGGAACATCAATGATGCGTTCCGTGAGCGCTGTTGCCAGCGTAAAGCTGACGCTGATATTGGCCTTCTGCGCAATCAACGCCGAACGGATCAATTCTCCTGCGCGGGCAGGCAGGAAGCTGTTGCCGAGGTATCCAGCGCACGTTCCCCAAAACACGGTCACCGGATGCAGCAGACGTTCTGCCGAAAGCAACACACGCCAGCGCATCCCGCGCAGGAAATACGAAACGGTGATCACCCCAAATGCCAGTGCCAGTAATTCAATACGCCCGCTGCGGAGCGTCTGAATCATGTCGCCCCAATTCACCCCCCGAAATGCCAGAAACAGCAATACTGCGGCTAACCCAAGCGTGATGAACAGCATCCAGCGCGGTTGACCTTTTTCGTTGCGGAGTGCTTTCATCGGGGCAGTGTCCTGTTCTGTTCATAATAGGCGATCATATCCGGGTTATCCCGAAACCATTGTACCGTCTCGCGCAACCCGTCCGTAAAATTGTATTTTGCGTGCCAGCCAAGCGCCTGATTTGCGGCTGACGGATCGGATACCCAAACGTTTGTATCCCACTGACGATCCGGCATCGATCCCCACTGCGGCTCAACGGGAATATCCATAATTTGCCGCGCAGCATCAACAGCCTCGCGCAGACTCGTTTGTACGCCCGTGCCGATGTTATAAACCGCACCGGGTTCAGGTTCGGGCATGATTGCCGCCAGCAGATAGGCGTCATTTACGTCTTCGGCATAAATGTAGTCGCGCGCGATGTTCGGGTTCACCAGTGGCGGGAGTTCACCGCGCAGTCCCTTGATAATCAGGGTTGGGATCAGACGTGTTGGTTCTTCATATGCTCCGTAGACAGAGTACAGCCGGAGCGTGGCAATATGTGCTTTGTGCTTCTGCGCGGAATAGCGACAGTAGAGCGTCGCTGCGACTTTCGCCGCTGAATAATAACTGTTCGGGTCAACCCATTCCTTTTCGTTCGGCGCGTGATCCTTGAAGCCATATTCAGAGGATGACCCGGTATTGATAAACGCCTCGAATCCGATTTTCAGACAGGCTTCGAGCAGATTGATCGTAGAAGTCAGGTTGGTTTGATAAATGCGATGAACATCAGTCTGTGAAGAATATGCACCATAGGCAGCGAGGTGAAACACCCATTCCGGGCGAATCACGGCGATGGTTTGGGTTGTGGCTTCGGCATCGCTCAAATCAACTTCGTGGAGTTGAATATCCTGTTGGATGGCGTCAATCCGCCAGGGCGCGTAACCATGACGTACCAGCAAATGGACTTCATGCCCCTCGCGCAGCAGCCGACGCGCCAATGTCGCACCGACAAAGCCCGTTGCACCTGTGAGGACAGCGCGTTTTTTGGACATGATTAACACCTGACTCCGATCACAGATGAAGACCCGGCGCTGAAGCACCGGGCTATAAGCAATATCAACACTGCGAAAAACAAAGAACTCGCTCGATCTATCTCTGAAATGGTTTCACGGTGTTCATAGATCAAGCGAATGGGCTTCTATCAGCGCAGAACCTCTGATCATAGCCCGGTGCTTTAGCGCCGGGGTGAGGTTCTTTTAGCCCAGAAAGTTCTTGTAGTCGAACACGTCCAGATATTGCCAGGTATAGGCACGAATATCCGACTTTTCCTTGTCGCTGAGTTCGTCGGCGGTGGCGCGGTTGACTTCCGGCGTCACGCGGCGCAGCGTTCCCCAGGGATAAACTTCCTGCAACTCTTCGCCGTTCCAGCTTACGCGGCGCAGCGAATCGGCAGGCTGCACGCCGACCTTCTCGCAGATTGCGCCCAGCGTCTTGTACGAATCCGCCATCACATCTTCGGCGCGAACGATGTGCATCCGCTCCGGGAACTTCTCCTTGAAATACAGCGCATAGTATTGGTTCATCGTCCAGCCGAGCATATAGTGATGCAGGTTCAGCGGAACGGGGCGCTTCTTCGTATCAGAATAGGCTGACCAGGGATTACGGACAACATGCAGGAAATGCGCGTTGGGCATGTCATTCAGAATCTTGTCGGCATCGACGGTAATGATCGGGCTGTAGCCAACATACACGACTTCCTTGCCAGTGCGCTTGTAGTCCTTCCACGCATCGAACGTCGCTCGGAAGAACGCCGCGACGTTCTTTGCGCGGGTACGTTCGCCGCCTTCACGTACATATTTGGCAAACAACGCGCCACGCTCATCGTCATTCATATCGAACGGCATATGGCGGAACTTGCTGACATTCGGCGTGCGTGAACGGACTTTGCCTTCCTCGTCAATAATCAGTTTGTAGTCGGCTTCCGGCGTGGAATCCAGCGGGAAGGTAGGCCAGCGATATTTGACTGGATACATCGAAGACAGGTGATCGATCACCAGCTTCGAGCCGATCTGTGATTCGTATGGGTAAACGAACATCTGCGGATGTCCGTCCAAAAAGCGATGGGTGGTGTTGCCGCCATTTTCGTACATAGCGCCCAACATCAGCAAACGTGCGTCACTCATTGTCTTGTCCTGTGCTTGTAGATAGGTATGAATAAAACAGACGCTTGATTTTATCATCAGAGCGCCGTAAACCAATCGGGAAAACAAACCCGCTTGAAAATTGACGCGGGATCAGTTCCACCGCGAAAATTTGATTGCCTGTAGGCCAGAGCAGACTTCCGGCGACCTTCCCGGTTCGCATATCAACAGCGTGCAAGCCACAAATGCTTTTATCAACATCCAGCCCCGGCGCATATTGCCGGAAGCGCGGGATCACGCGCGAAGTCCCGACGAACGCATAATCGCCCCGGAAGCCGAGGCCGCGCGTCCAGCCGGGGAGCTTCAGGATTGGCTCGAACTTGCCATCGCGCGCATAGCCGAGTTGACCATAGCCACTGTTATCGACCCAGACTTGATCTTTGTACAACCGCGCCGAATGCGGACGGGTCAGACCGCGCGTATAGACTTCCCGCGTCGCACCAGAGAAGATCACGCCGCGCTTATCCACCGGGAAATTTTTGTGACCTGGACGCCGCGCCGATACTTTATCCGCCGAGGCTGAATAATAGGACGTTTCTGGGGTTGATCCCGCCGCAATGGAATTCAACTGGATGTGGTTCTGTCCGAAGACCGGGCCGTTTTCGCTGTCAATACAGTGAGGCCACCACACCCGCTTGAATCTGCCGTCTTCCTCAAAGCGCACCACTGCGTTCTGTCCAACCGAATTGGCGTGCAGTTTGTCGCCAATCATCGCCAGATCGTGCATATAAAAACAGCCGGGGAAAAACCGGGAGCGTATCGGTGTCAGCGGCTTATCCGAATCGCTCTCGCCATAATCCATATCCAGCCGGGGCAGATGCCCGGTGATGGGAGCGAGGTCATAGACCTGATTCGGATTGCGCGTTGATGCGATATGAATCACACCGCGATCCATATCCACTGCCACACCAGAAGGATGCGGCAATTTCAGATAGGTGATCTTTGGCTTACCATCAAACACTGTCAGCGCCATGACGAGATGTTCATACTCGCGCGTGACAATCAGCGTAGCATCCAGCGCGGCAAGCGTTTCCCACCATGCACCACGTACCCGAAACTTCAGAAGTTCCGGGTCAAGATTTGCCGCCTCTTCCCATTGGCTGGTAACCTGCCCCGGATCGCGCCACTCTGCGGAATGTCGCGCCCACAGCGCGTTGAGTTCTTCCTGTGAGGGGTTATTCGGATTGCTGCTCAACCGCTATCTTCCTGACAATATCCTTGCGTGCCTGCCAGAGTTGCAACGCCCCAATATACATCCGAATTGCAGATTTCATCTTCGTGGTAGAGCGTCCACCGTGTCGCCCTTTGGCGAAGATCGGGACTTCCAGCATCAGATAATCCTCAGCGCGACAAATGGCGTTAAATTCCGCATCGATCATGTCGTCATCGCTGGTCAATTCGAGCAGTCTGGCGTCGCTACGCGGAAAAATCTTCGGCGTACCGTTCACATCCCAATAGGCGAGATCGAACAGCAACCGGCATTCGAGGTTATAGAGCAGCGAACCGAGCCGCCGCCGCCAGTTATCGCGGATACGCCGATTGGCCTTGATCACCACGCCGGGATTGGTGATCGCGTACAGCACACATAAAAGCAGGTCGCGGGCATTGGTGCGGGCAGAGTTGGTATAGCAGATCAGGTCGCCTTTGGCTTCCTTGATCCCCAGCTTGACCGCCAATCCCCAACCGCCTTTTTCGCTGAAAATCACGCGAATGGTGGAATGTTGCTTCGCCAGATCGTTGCAAATTTCCAGCGAGTTATCGCGGCAACCGTTCACAATCAGCATGAGTTCATAGGGCTTGTGCAGGTTGGAGAGGGCTTCTTCATAGTCCTGTACAATTTCCGCGATGTGATCCGCCTGGTTATACACCGGCAGAATAATCGAAACGAGTTCAGTCATGAGTGCTACCTGGGGTTCACCTGTTGCAGCGCGGTCTGAACAAGTTGCGCCGCCGAAATACCGTGTTGTTCATAGAAATAAGGCGTGCTGCCTGTGATGCCGCTTGGCGTTTCGCGCACACCGCAGCGAATCAGGCGGCAACCCATCCCGGCTTCCGCAATCACTTCGGAGACGAGCGAACCGAGACCGCCAACCACATAATGGGCTTCCGTCGTAATCGCTACCGAATAACGGGAAAGCAAAGCACGCAAATCGTCCACCGGGGCAGGGTTGAGCGTTGATACTACCGCTACTGCACAGGAAATTCCCTGTGCTGCGAGTTGTTCCGCCGCGCTAACGGCTTCAACCGTGACCGCGCCCATGCTCAGGATCAGGAGTTCTGCGCCCTCACGTACAACCTGTGCGCGGTTCAACTCGAACTTTCCATCGAGGCCGGGAACGCTCAATTTATCGTTCTTGCCGAGACGGTAATAAACCGGACCAAGTGTGTTCGCGGTAGCACGCATCGCCGACGCGGTTTGTGCCGAATCTGCCGGAGCAACAACGGTAATGCCGGGCTGAATCCGAAATACCCCCACATCTTCCAGTCCATGATGCGATGGCCCAGCCGAGCCATATTCAAAGCCGCCACCCATCCCAACAATACGCACCGGAAGCTGGTGCAAAATCGGACCGTTGCGGATGAATTCATAGGGGCGCAAGGTAGCAAACGTCACAATGGAATAGACGAACGGGATCAAGCCCGCTTCTGCCAGCCCTGTTGCCATACCAACCATATTTTGTTCAGCGACGCCCGCGTTGAAGAAGCGCTCCGGGAAGCGCTCCGAAAATGGTTCGAGCGCCATGAAGCCAAGATCGCCCGTGAGCAAGACAATTCGGGAATCCTTTTCCGCGAGTTCGACCAGTGTTTTCGTGAATGCCTGTCTCATGCTTCCACTTCCTGCAAGGCTTGTGCGTATTCTGCATCGGTCATCGGCATATAGTGCCACTTGATCTGGCTTTCCATGTAGGAGACACCCTTGCCGAAGGTCGTATTGGCAATCAACATATGTGGCTTGCCTTCGCGGGTATTCAGACCACTCACCAGTTTGATCAGGCCGTCAACATCGTGACCGTCGATCTCGTGTACATCCCAGCCAAACGCACGCCAGCGATCCGCGTTCAGGTGTTGCGTCATCACGTCTTTGGTGTAGCCATACGCCTGCTGTCCATTGAAATCGAGCAGGGCGATCAGGTTGGCAAGCCCATGATGTGCGGCAAATTGCGCAGCTTCCCATGTCGAGCCTTCGTTGCATTCGGCATCACTGAGCAGGACAAACGTCCGGCGTGCTGATTTTTGAACACGCGCCGCAAGCGCCGCGCCCGTCCCGAAGGATAGACCCATGCCGAGCGATCCAGTCGAGAAGTCTATTCCATGCAGGGAATGCTCCGGGTGTGATCCCAGAAATGTGCCATCGCCGGAATAGCTGTTCAAATCGGCTTCGGAGAGCCAGCCCTTGAGGTAGAGCGCAGCATAGACCGCCAGTACCGAGTGACCTTTGGAGAGGACAAACCGATCCCGTTCAGGGTCATCCGGGGTAGGGAGATTGAGAATCCCGCTATAAAGCGCGGCAACTAAATCCGCCACAGAGAGCGCCGAACCGATATGCCCGACATGCGCCCGTTTGGATTGTTCAAGGATAATACGCCGGATTGCTCGCCCTGTGAGTGTGTGCTGTTGTGTGTTGGAACTTATGAGAGCCATAATCCCCGCTGCGGAACTCCCCGATCTGATCGTACATGATCGCAACGGGATCGTATCCGTAAATAGCGTCGATTGTCAAGCCATAATGATGCTGTAGAGCGTCAAAAATCAGACAAACAATAACAATTTCCTAACGGTATTTGTTTCGACCTTCAAATGATGATTTTCTCTGCGCCATTTTTGCGTTGCTGCCGCCGCTGCACTTGCCAAATCAGGATTAACGCAGCGCGTTCGGCTTCGTTCAACCGCAAATAATCCGCAAAGCAAACCAGAAACCTGCGACCCGGTTCGCCAGCAGGCAGGCGCGTCACCTTGCGGTTTGGGTTGAAATAGCGATACATCGCGGATTGTTCGATCTCGCAGCCATGTGTAAACACATATTCATAGAGGGCTGCGCGTGTTCCGCCACGTTCCTCCAGAAGGCTGTTCAGGACATGGGCAAATGGAGTCTGGAGAAGGGTCAGCGCCGCGTTGATTGTTCCGTTGGCTGTGGACGTAGTGGAAAACATGCGAAAACTCTCCCGATTTCAGGCGCAATCCGGCCATTAGTTGGTCGAATATTCCCGAAATAGCTGTACAGGATGAGTTTTATTGCCTTCGCATGGGTTGTCCTCGCTTGTGGTTCATGGATAACAGTGAACAGTATAGCACGAAACGCACCTTGCCCGACTCCGAAAACCATCTAAATTTGACCGCTCCGAATCCTGCGATTTTTGACGTTTATATCCAGCGAAAGCAAGGCTATTCTGTTGTTTAACACGGGTCGAATGGTGAAGGTTATCACGCTGTTTAAACCAAACCTGAAATCACTAGCTGAACCGACACGGTTCTTCGCCTCCCGTTGGCGCGTTACAGGGATCATATCGCGGCTGTTTACAGCAAATGCCATGAGCCATTCCGCCAGAAAACATAGAGGCAAACCGATAGCGAATAAATCTCGTTGGCTGGTTTCCATAATAGAGGCAGAGGGGAGGATTGAAATGGGGTAGCGTACTAAAAGAAAGGTTCAACGCCTTCCCTGAAATTTATCCGTGTTCAACGATGGGGCGATGCGTAATCGCCCTGTGCAATTGCCCCAAATTTTCCCCTTGCAGTGTTTGACTATCGTCATACGGCGTGCTATCATCTTCAAATAGATTGTTCAGAATTTCGCAATCTCCGAATCACGCCTGAATCGGGGAGAATTTACGAGAATCATAATGCTCGATCTATATGCTCCAAGCAGCGCGCTCCTCATTTTAACAGTGGTGATGTCGCTCCTGATCGTTTCGCTTTCGACCATCATGGGGCCACGCCGCCCGACACACCGTAAACTGGAACCCTATGAATCGGGCATGGTTCCGATTGGGCCGGGGACACGCCGCCTGCCGATTCAGTTCTATCTGGTTGCGGTCTTGTTCATTCTGTTTGATATTGAAGTTGTGTTTTTCCTGCCCTGGGCGGTTGTCGCCCGGCAGTTAGGTTTATTCGCACTCGTCGAAATGGGGATTTTTATTGGAATCCTCCTGCTAGGGTACGCCTATGCGTGGCGTAAGGGAGCATTTGAATGGGAGTAAGCAATAAGCTCGGTAATCTCGGAGTCGTCACGACTTCGCTGGAGACAGCGGTCAACTGGGGCCGCACCGGGGCGCTGTGGCCTTTGCTGTTCGGTCTGGCCTGCTGCGCGATTGAAATGATGGCGTCACAGTGCAGCAACTATGATATGTCGCGCTTTGGGATGGAACTCAACCGTGCCAGCCCGCGTCAATCCGATCTGATGATCGTCGCCGGACGTGTCACCCGCAAAATGGCTCCTGTCGTGCGCCAGCTTTATGATCAAATGGCGAACCCGAAGTGGGTGCTGGCAATGGGCGATTGCGCGTCGTGCAGCGGTGTGTTCAACAACTATGCTGTTGTGCAGGGCGTCGATGAAATTGTCCCGGTAGACGTATACGTTGCGGGTTGCCCGCCACGCCCGGAGCAGTTAATCGACGGCATCATGACCCTGCATGAAAAGATTCGCGGTCAGCGCATTTCGGAATGGGCTGGTTGATATGGTCTATCAACGTCAGGTTTCCGAAGATGTAATCAAAACCATCCGCGAAGCATTTGGCGATGCGATTGGCGAAGAGATCGAACATCGCGGCGAAATCACATTGGTGGTCGATGCGGAGAAGATTGCACAGGTTGCGACCTTCTGCCGCGATACCGCCGGGCTGGAATTCAACCTGCTCTCCGATGTGACTGCTGTTGATTATCTGCCCGCCGAGCCGCGTTTTGCAATGTGCTATCACCTCTATTCGATCTATAACCGCCAGCGCCTGCGCCTGAAAGCATACCTGTCCGGCGAAGCGCCCGAAATCGAGAGTGTGACCCCGATTTGGCCTGCTGCCAACTGGCAGGAGCGCGAAGCCTATGACCTGATGGGGATTACCTTCAGGAATCATCCAGATTTGCGCCGCGTCCTGATGCCCGATGATTGGGTCGGCAACCCACAGCGTAAAGACTATCCGCTTGGTTATGAGCAGGTACAATTTTCGTTCAACTTCGATGAAATCATGCGGACAAAGCCGCACGCGACTGAATAGGACTGGAGAGCGATCATGGCTGTACAGACCCCGCCGGAAGTCACCCCAATCGGGACAGGCGAAAACTGGCAAGGCTCGCTGGATGACTTGAAGCATCTGATTTCGCCACGCGCGCTGACGGGCGAGACGATGATGCTCAACATGGGTCCGCACCACCCCAGTACGCATGGCGTTTTGCGCTTGCTGCTCGAACTCGAAGGTGAAAAGATTATTAGCTGTATCCCGGACGTGGGCTATCTGCACACCGGGATCGAAAAGAACATGGAATATAAAACCTTCACCAAAGCGCTGGTGATGACGGATCGCATGGATTATCTCAACCCGTTGGGCAACAACCTTGTGTATTGCCTCGCGGTGGAGAAACTCGCTGATCTGGATGTTCCTGAACGCGCCATGATCGCCCGCGTCATTCTGGCAGAACTCACCCGCCTGAACAGCCACCTCGTTTGGCTCGGTACGCACAGCCTCGACATCGGCGCAATGTCCATGATGCTCTATTGCTTCCGTGAGCGCGAAGAAATTCTGGACATTTTCGAGATGTGCGGCGGTCAGCGCATGATGACCAGCTATTTCCGTCCGGGTGGGCTGTGGCGCGATTTGCCAGATGAATTTGTCCCGACGGTGGAAGCCTTCCTCAAAAAGTTCGATTATCGCCTACAGGATTACGAACGCCTTCTGGTCAAGAATCCGCTGTGGATTGACCGTACCCAGGGCATCGGTACACTGACGCCGGAAGATGCGATTGCGATGGGTTGTTCTGGCCCGACGTTGCGTGCGTCCGGTGTAGCTCTCGACCTGCGCAAGGCACAGCCATATTCCTGCTACGAGTCCTTCGATTTCAGCGTGATCACCGGGGATCATGGCGATGTCTATGATCGTTTCCTGGTGCGTCTGCGCGAAATGGCAGAATCGGTGAAGATCATTCGGCAGGGCTTGAAGATGCTCCGTCCGGGGCCACACATCAGCGCGAATGGCAAGTATGTCCCGCCACCACGTTCCGCTCTCGGCAAGAGCATGGAAGCGGTGATTCACCACTTCAAGCTATGGACAGAGGGCTTCAAAGTCCCCGCAGGTGAGACGTTCACATCAATTGAATCGCCGCGTGGTGAACTCGGATGCTATCTCTCCAGCGATGGTGGGACGAATCCGCACCGTGTCCACTTCCGCACACCGTCGTTTGTGCTGATCTCTGCATTGCCGCATTTGGTGGTAGGGGAAATGCTGGCAGACGTGGTGGCGATCATCGGTAGTCTGGACATTGTGCTGGGTGACTGCGATAGATAAGATACAGACCTCACCGTTGTGCAAGTGACCCCCGGCTAAAGCCGAGGGCTAAACTCAAAAATAGCTTGCAGATATGGGTTTCTATCCAGGTGTTTATTTCTTCTCAGGCTGTGGTCTCCTTTTTGAGTTTAGCCCGGTGCTTCAGCGCCGGGACTAGAAAAGGACAATCGTCTGGCGGAGAGGGATGTGATGCGATAAATTATGACCAATCAAAATATGTTGGGAAAAGCACTTGATTTGCTTGACCAACTGGAAAAATTGAAAATCTGGTATCGTCTGGAAAAGGTGCGTGATGCACTTATGGTCATTATCACAATTCCTGGTGAGCGGTGGGAAATCGAATTTTTCGATGATGGTCATATAGAAATCGAACGTTTTATCAGTAGCGGTCAAATTTCAGATGAAACGATTCTCGAAAAATTGCTAGCCGATTACGCGATAGAATTGAATCAATCATAAACGTTTCCAAGAGGGTTATTCGTCGTGCTGGACTCTAAATACAACGAGCGTATTCAGGAAATCTTCGCCCGCTATCCAGACAAGCGTTCGGCGGTGATGCCATTGCTCTATGTCGCACAGGAACAATACGGGTATATCAACCGTCAGGGCATTGATGATGTTGCGGAACTGTGCGAACTCGATCCGACACAGGTCAACAGCATCGCGGGCTATTACACGATGTACCGCGAATCGCCAAAGGGTAAATACTGGTTGCAGGTCTGCACCGATTTGCCTTGTGCGTTGCGCGGCGCGGATAAATTCTATGCGGGGCTGGAAGAAAAACTCGGCCTCGGTCATGGAAAGGATACAACAGATGATGGCATGTTCACTGTCGAGCATGTGACTTGTCTGGCGGCGTGCGATAAAGCCCCGATGCTGCAATGCAATTTCCACTTCCACGAGAAGCTCGATCTGGAACAGATGGACGCTCTGATCGCGGAATGGCGCGAACATGCCGAAAAGACCGGCGAAGCCAAAGAGCCGCAAGGGTTGCCGTGACAGACGCACAGCCGCTGCCGGATCAGGCGGCAAACCCACCCATAAACGAAAGCGATCAGGGCATCGAAGGGGATGAGATTGTGCGGCGTATCCCGTTTGGGGCGCTAATCGTTTGCACTATAGGGTTTCTGTTCGCACTGTTCGCGTTGCTGGTGTTGCGTTGGCCTGTCAATCCGGCTGCTCCGACTGAAGTGGATAACCATATCTGGCGCTTGCTCAAGCCGCCGGAAGGTGAGACACCCCCCGCCATGATTTCCAGACTTATCCTGAATATCGGCATTTATATCATTATGCTGATTTCCCTGATTGCGCTGTTGATCGGCTGGCTGCGCGGTGGACGCGCTGCGGCGCGTACCCTGATCCTGATGTCATGTCTGGGTTTGATGTATGTGACGGGGGTAGCGCTTTATCTGGCGGGAGCGGTCTCTGCGTTTGGCTTCTGCCTGATGCTATTCGGGGGCTTGCTGGCCTGGGTTGCTACAGAGCGGCTCGAAGGTCTGCCACCCGTCGCCAGGAAAAAGAAAATACTGATACCGGACTCTCCAGAGTCTGTGGAAGCATAAAGGTCTGTACGCTATGTATATCCTGCTGCGTCATCGTGAAGTGCCGGACATCGGCAAATATGAAGTATATCGTCAGCACGAAGGCTACGAAGGGCTGGCTAAAGCGCTCTCCATGACGCCGGACGCTGTGATCGCGGAAGTCAAAAACTCCGGGTTGCGCGGGCGTGGTGGTGCAGGCTTCCCCACCGGGATGAAATGGAGCTTCGTCCCAAAGGTCGAGGGCGCGAAGTATGTAGCGGTCAACGCGGATGAATCTGAACCGGGGACATTCAAAGACCGCGAAATTATGGAAGCGAATCCACACCAGTTGATCGAAGGATCGCTCATTTGCGCCTATGCAATTCAGGCGTCGGCGGTCTATATCTACTGTCGCGGCGAGTTCTGGGATTTGGCGCACAATCTGGAAGCACAGGTTGAAGCGGCGCGCAAGGATGGCTGGGTTGGCAAGAATATTCGCGGCACGAATTGGAGTTGCGAAGTCTACGTTCACCTCGGCGCGGGCGCGTACATCTGCGGTGAAGAATCCGCGTTGCTGAACAGCATCGAGGGAAAACTCGGTCAACCGCGCGTGCGTCCGCCATTCCCGGCAGTTGCCGGTCTCTATCAGCGCCCGACGGTTATCAACAACGTGGAAACGCTCGCCAGCGTTCCCTGGATCATGGTCAAGGGTGCGGCAGAATACAAGAAGATCGGGACAGAAAAATCACCTGGTACAAAGGTAGTCTGCATGAGCGGACACGTCGAAAAGCCTGGTAACTATGAACTGCCGCTTGGTACGACGTTCCGCGAACTGATCTACGATATGGCTGGCGGTATCCCCAACGGCAAGAAACTCAAGGCAATTTTGCCTTCGGGCGCATCCGGCCCAATTCTGCCCGCGACGGATAAGGTACTTGATACGCCGCTGACCTATGAAGACCTCGGCGCAGTAGGATCGGTGCTTGGCTCGGCCTCGGTGATTTTGATGGACGAAGACACCGATATGGTCTGGGCGACGCAACGCATGGCGCATTTCTTCAAGCATGAAAGCTGCGGCAAATGCACGCCCTGCCGCGAAGGGACATTCTGGCTGGAGAAGCGCGTCGACGCACTGATTGAAGGTCGGGCGCAAGCCAAAGACATCGACCTGCTGGCAGAAGTCG
The DNA here is from genome assembly GCA_964432445.1 of uncultured Anaerolineaceae bacterium. Classification (GTDB taxonomy): domain Bacteria; phylum Chloroflexota; class Anaerolineae; order Aggregatilineales; family UBA2796; genus JBBRMW01. The sequence continues at coordinate 9,674 of CAYSOC010000061.1, read as the reverse complement.
CAGCGCAAATTCAGGGACGTACCCTTTGCGCGCTTGGAGACTTTGCCGCTAACCCGGTATTGAGTTCCATCAAGCTGTTCCGCAACGAGTATGAGAAATACATCCCGGCTCCGGCAGCAGCTAAACCTGCGTCAGCCGCCAAACCACCAGCGCCAAAGCCTGCCCCGGCAGCAGCACCAGCCAGCGGCGACTAGGCAATTTCGCGCAAAAACTGTATTTAAGTGAGATACGATACAGGATAGTTTGAATCTATCCTGTATTTTTATTTATCAAGGGAGACATATGATGCTTACCCTGACCAACTTCAAGCAAATAATTCCATCACAAATCCTGACACGCGGAAGAGAATACTATCGGAATGGAAGTGTCGCTGATTTGACACTCGATGATGAAGATTTATGGATAGCGCAAGTAATGGGAACAGAGCCTTACGAAGTCCAAATCGAACAAAAACGGGGCGAGTTGATCTGTTCCTGTACCTGTCCATATGATATGGGCGAATATTGCAAGCATGTTGCCGCTGTCCTTTATGCCATCGAGGAATCCTACCCGGAATATTTTGGAGAGAAAAAGCCACGCAAGCCGGGTAAAAAGAAGGAAACACGCGCCGATAAATTACAAAATGCTCTAAAAAAAGCTACCGAAGCAGAAATGCGCGCTTTCCTGGGTGAACTGGCAATGCAGGATCGCAATATTTACAACCAGATCATCCTGAAATTTGGCAGCGAACAATCCAGAGAAAATTATGAGCGGATGGTCAAAGACGCCTTACGCGCCGGACGCGGCGAATATGGCATGATCGACTATCGCGGGGCGACAATGGCGGCAAAGCGTCTGGAGGAATTACTCAAACGCGCAGATGAACTTTTGGAACAGGGCGAAGCTGACACTGCTTTGCTGGTCTATCAGGTAGTTATCGAAAATGTGATTGAAGCTATGGAAAATGCGGATGATTCCAGTGGCGCTTTGGGAGGTTGTATCAGCCTTGCGATTGCGCATCTGGAAGAGTGTGCCGCTCAATTGGATAATACAGGTAAACACAGCTTGTTTGTTTATTGTCTGGATCAGGCGCAAAAGCGGCGTTTGAGCGGATTCGATTGGCGATGGGAGCTTTTGGATATTGCCGCAAGGGCTACGGCAACTCCTGAAGATCGCACTCTATTGTTCGGAGCGTTAGACGAGATTGATTCAGAAGCCAGCACTATCTCTATGCGTGGATTCGTCTCTACATTCAATATGGAACGAACGGCACAGGTGCGTCTCAAAGTGATTGAGCGCATGGAAGGTACACAAGTGGCGAATGAGTTCATCGAATCGCATAGTCACCTGCGCCGCTTCAAGCAAATCATTGTTGACCGCCATATTGAAAATAAAGAATTTGAACAGGCGAAAAAAATTATCAACGCCGCAGTAGCAGACGCGGAAAAAGAACGTTTGCCCGGTCTGGCAGCGAGTTATCGTGGGAGTTTACTGGAAATCGCCAAACGCGAAAATGATATACCAACGATCATTAAACTGGCACAGGAATTTTTGCTGGAACGTGGCAATGAAGAATACTATATGCTGCTCAAAAAGACTGTTCCTGCCAAAGACTGGTCGGCTTATCTTGAATCTTTACTTCGTCAGGTACGTGATAGATATTTTGCTGCCGAGTTTTCGGCGTGGGTCTTTACCAAAGAAGAAATGTGGGATCGCCTGCTGGAACTAGTCAAGCCGGAGAATATCAGGTTGATTGAACACTACCGCGCCCAATTGGAAAAGCGATTCCCGGACGCAATGGCAGCCCATTATGAAACCTTTTGCCTATATACCGTTGAGCATAATTCAAATCGGGATGGCTATCGGCAAGCGGTAGAATATCTGCGCCGCATGAAAAAGCTCGGTCATGCCATCCGTGCCAATGAGACTATCAAATTGTTGCGCGGAGTATACCCAAAACGTCGCGCGTTGCTGGATGAACTCGATCAGCTATGAATTGATTTCAGAGGCTGATTCAGCCTGCTTTTTCTTTGATCGCGCCTAAATGTTACAATTCCGCACAATTAACAATATCCATCTCTGCGGAAGGCTTGAACGAGAATGACCGATCAAACAGGCATTGGCGATTTTATCTTTGGGACGCTCGCCACTGATAAAGACCGAATCGAGGCAGTAAAAGCGCAGCGGGGCGGACTCTCGCCAATATCGCTGGAAATGATCGATGGCACTGCCCGCCTCACACTGACCGCAGGCCCCGAAGCGCCCGTCGAAGAGGTGATCCTCTACTACACCACCGATGGCAGCAATCCCGTCCCGAATCAACCCAAAACCTATGAGCGCACCTTCACCGAACAACGCCCGGTGTGGGATACGCTTGTGTGGGGCTATCTGCGCCAGTTCGAGGCGACGATCCCCGCTTCATTGCTTCGGGAAGATACGGTATTGCGCTATCGTGCCGAGGGCTATTCGCGCAGTGGCAACATCTTTCAGGCGGCCAAAGGTCAGCGCTATACCACCCTATGCAAGCCCTATCCGCTGCCAGAGTGGGCGCGCGATGCCGTGATCTATCAGGTGTTTGTAGATCGTTTTGCGACAACGGGCGGCGTTCCTTTCAAAAATGAAGACGATTATTCAAAATTTCTTGGCGGGACACTGCGCGGCGTGATCGAAAAACTGGATTACCTGACCGATTTGGGGATCAATTGCATCTGGCTTTCCCCTATTTTTAGCTCTCCCTCGCATCACGGCTACGACTCCACCGATTTTCGGGAGATTGAGCCGCGTCTCGGCACAAAAGCCGACCTCAAGGAATTGATCGAAAAGGCGCACGCACGCAATATCCGGGTGATTCTGGATTTTGTGCCGAACCATATCAGCAACGAACATCCCTTCTTCAAGGATGCCACGCAAAACGCCAGTTCTGCCTATCGTAACTATTTCCGCTTCAAGGATTGGCCTGTTGATTACGAAACGTTCTTTGGCGTGATGACGCTCCCACAAATCAACAACGAGCATCCCGACGCGCGACGCTACGTGATCGAAAGCGCCGAATACTGGATGCGTGAGTTCGGCGTCGATGGCTACCGTCTGGATTATGCCTATGGGCCGAGTCACGATTTCTGGGCAGATTATTACGCGACGGTGAAAACGCTCAACCCGCAAAGTTTCCATTTTGGCGAGATTGTGGAGACGCCAGAACTACTCGCCAGCTATGAAGGCCGGATGGATGGGGCGCTGGATTTTCACTTTCTGGCAGCAGTGCGCAAAGCCTTCGCCTATGACACGATGACGGTAGAAGAGTTTGACGACTGGCTCAAACGCCATCACGCCTATTTCAGCCGGAAACGCTTTACGCTGCCAACCTTTCTGGATAATCATGATTTGAATCGCTTCCTCTGGGCGGCGAAGGGGGATAAGCGCCGCCTGAAACTGGCGGCATTGCTTCAATTCACGCTGCCGCCAACCCCGATCATTTACTATGGAACGGAGACAGGGTTGAGCCAGCGCCGCGATATTCGTCAGGGCGGGTTTGCCATCATGGAAGAATCACGCGCCCCGATGAATTGGGATGCTGTTGATCAGGAATTGGTCGATTACTATAAGTCTCTGATCAGGGTACGCCGCGAAATTGTGGATGCGATGACCGGTTCGCGCTCGACATTGATGGCAGATGGCGAAACCGGGCGCTACGGTTATGGCTACTATGCCGACGCCAACGGGAAATATGATGGTGAGCTATCGGTGATGGTGCTGCTCAACAACGCGCCGGATGCCAGCCGACTTTCGCTGGATAGCGCGGGGACATGGCGCAATCTGTTCACAGGGGAAGTCTATCCACCGGGGAAGGCGTTGGCGATTCGCTTTGAGCCGTATGGCGGGACTGTCTTGCTGCGGGTGGATTGACCCCACCCTCAATCCCTCCCCACCAGCGAGGAAAGGGTGAGGGATAGGGGTCAGTTTTTGTCGATTTATACCGATTTCATTTGCGGATAACCCTGGGAACCCGTCCCTGCAAAATTGGGTGGACACCATTCCTGGCGTCCACAACGTTGAAATCAGCGGTGCATCCGTTCGTAGCGCCCGACCCACTTCCAGTTGCTGGTATCGCGCTGGTTGGGGCTGATGATCTGGGCGGCTTGCTGCGCCTCATGGTGAGCCACAAGGGTCGCCATGATCGCGGCGATCTCGCTATTACGTGCGTTCTCGCGTTCGCCTTCCATGATGTTTACACGCTCTACGAACCCAATATCGACCTTACCGCTGATGAAGTGGTGCGAATCCATCAAACGCTGGTGGAAGGGGATATTGGTCTTGAGTCCCATAATCCGATATTCTTCCAGCGCGCGGCTCATCTTGCGGATGGCCTCCGGGCGGGTATGACCCCAGCAAATCAGTTTCGCCAGCATCGAATCATAATAGGGCGTGACTTCATAGCCCGCGTAAATGCCCGAATCGAGACGTATACCTGGACCTGTCGGCGCGAGGTGCGCGATCACTGTACCCGTGCTGGGCAGGAAACGGTTAAACGGGTCTTCGGCGTTGATACGGCACTCGATAGCGTGGTTGACGATACGCAGCCCTTCCTGCGTCAAGCCCATCTTGCGTCCACGCGCGATACGGATTTGCTCCTTGACCAGATCGACGCCATAGACGATTTCTGTGACCGCGTGTTCAACCTGAATACGGGTGTTCATTTCCAGAAAATAGAAATTCTTGTCCTTATCGACAAGACATTCTATCGTACCCGCGTTCAGATAATTGACCGATTGCGCCGCCTTGACTGCCATATCGCCCATGCGTTTACGGAGATCATCGTCAAGGAATGGCGAGGGCGCTTCTTCTACTAGTTTCTGATGGCGGCGCTGGATGCTGCAATCACGTTCGCCGAGGTGAATGGTGTTGCCGTGCATATCTGCCAACACCTGAAATTCGATGTGGCGCGCGCCTTCCAGCAATCTTTCCAGATAGACTGTACCGTCGCCGAAAGCATTTTCGGCTTCACGGCGGGCAGCCGCCAGCGCATTTTCGAGGTCTTCAGGACGGCGTACAATACGCATCCCTTTACCGCCACCGCCAGCCGCCGCCTTGACGATCAACGGGAAGCCCACAGTAGTATTTGCAGCGTGAATGATTTCATCATCGCGCAAGCCCATTTCCGTGCCGGGGATGGTTGGGACGCCAGCTTTTTTCACGGTGGCACGGGCAGCCTGTTTATCGCCCATCGTGGCGATGGATTCCGGGCGTGGGCCGATGAAGATGATTCCAGCGTCCTGACACGCGCCAGAAAACGCCTCGCGCTCCGAAAGGAAGCCATAGCCGGGGTGAATCGCGTCTGCGCCACACTTGCGCGCTACGTCGATAATCGTATCTATTTTCAGATAGCTCTCGCGCGGTGGCGGCGGCCCGATGTGATATGCCTCGTCTGCGTGGCGGACATGCAGCGCGGCGCGGTCTGCATCGGAGAATACCGCAACAGTGCGGATACCAAGTTCGCGGCACGCCCGGATCACCCGCACAGCGATTTCGCCACGATTGGCGATAAGCACCTTACGGATAGAGCGCGATGGCGAATTTGCGTGGTCGGTCATACTGTTATCCTGTCGAAAAAGGAATTTATCATTGATTTTACCTCAACTCAGGGCTTGTTCAATTCTGTGAGGTTCTTCTGAAATAGCTGCCATGTGCGCGTATTTTGATAATAGGGCGCGATTTTCAACAGCGCTTTTGTTTCTTCCTCGATGCGTGTGAGCATTTGCGCGCGTACCTGCGGAACCTGTAACCGGGTCACCAGACTGAACAGCCAATCTACGCGCGCCTGCACGTTATACGGCGCAATTCGCAGGCTGGACTCATAGGCAACATCGGCAACATCAAAACTGATCTGTTCACCTTGCGCAGTGTACACACCCGCGATATGATGCAAATCGCTCGCGGTCAGTTGATAGGCATAGGCCGCGCAACCCGCTCCTGTAGCCAGCGCAAGCGTCAGCAAACCAGCCGCCTGCATTTTCCGCAGATCATTTATCCGTATTAAACCCAATAGACCGATTAAGGTTGCCAGAATGCCGATTAAGGATAACCATAGCAACGTTCCCGGCATCGCTGGCGATTTTATAGAAACGCCGCTACGCAGGAAATTATCGAACTGGCTACCACTCAGGGACGTGAGCAACCATTTGATAGCGAAGAATGCTCCCCAAATCCCTATCACGGTGATGATTGGACGCCCGATCTGTTCCATGCGTTTGGAGCGTACAGTCGGGAACAATCCGCCGAGTGCGCCGACCAACGCCCCAAACAACACTCCGCCGAGCAAAACAGGGAGTTCCGTCAGACCAACAGGATTTCTCAGTGAATTGCTCTGAATCGGATCACCCAAACCTGCCAGCAAGAACAATCCAATTGCCAACACCGCCCCATACCATAAGTGCGGCTCAATGACTGTTTCCGTGGTTGATTCTGATGTATTCCTCAATGTTAGCAGACCGCCGAGGATGATCCACCACAGGGTTTGCGTGACGATCTGTGTGAAGCCGAATTGATTATCGACCCACTGCGCCACGATGATACATAGTGTTGCAATAATGGTGATATGGCGTGAGGTCAGGGCTATCGGTTCAGCCTTCGTGCGGAGTGCTTGAACGACAATCCAGAGCAGCGTTCCCAATACCGCGCCTAGTGCCGCACCAATCGGCGCACCACCGCCCAAACTGATTTGACCGATGATGACAGGAACTGCGATAACGCCCAATACCGCGCCCAATAGCTGTAGCCCCAGCCATTGCCAGAGCGTCGCGCGGGTGAGCATCCCCAACATATGCAGGGATAGCCCTGCCGCACAAAGGTAGATCGCCGCAAGCGTCAACAGACCGAGCCAGCCCTGCATCAACAGCGTATCGAAAATCAGGTTGTGGAAGTGGTCAACATACACCGTGTTGCTAAAGGGATCGCCAAACCGAATCTGAATCTGATCGATGTTTTCCAGCCCGAAACCGAGAAAGGGACGCAAAGTTGCCCATGTATCAGTGCTGCCATCGGCGGCTTTGAGGGGTTCAGCCTGACGGATAATCTGTTCGGCAGCGAAATTCCACGCCGTAACGCGCGTTTCGTCATAGGGGCGCAACAAGCGGGCAAATGGAGCAGTATCGGGAACGATACGCCCGGCAACAAGATAGAGAACACCCGCCAGCAGTAACACAGCCATGATGCCAATTACGGCTTTGCGGCGGCGCATTTGCGCAGCAAACAGGATTGCGCCTGTCAAAGCGCCCAGCGCCAATCCTAGCAATGCGCCGCGCGAACCGCATACGACCAACGTTGCAACCGTCAAAACGGCAGAAGCAATAAGTAGACCAAGCAAACGCCGCTGTTCTGCCGAGAAAGGGCGCGACCACCTGCTGATCTGATGCAGCCACGCTGGGACACAATAGAGCAAACTGATCACCAGCCATGACGCCAGATAATTGGTGTTGCCTGTTGTTGATACGGCAAATTCGCGCGCCCATCCATTGGCGGCAGCAGTCAGGAGCGCGTACAGGCAGATTGGAATCGTGATTAGCATCAAAACAGGCGGGAGCGCGGCACGAAATTGATCATTAGCCCGTGACGCTGCCCAAAACAAAACCGCGTAGAGCAGCAATGCAATCAAGCCCTGCGAACGATACGCCGAACCCAGGAGGCTTTGCGCGCTATTCAACGAAAACGCGGTAGAGATGGCTGTCACGACAAGGAAACCACCCACCGCCAACACCAGCGGATTCGCACGGAGTTTGCCGATTGATGGTCGCCCCTTCGATAGCAGTGGGGCAAGCGCCGCACCGATAATCACAGCAACCAAAATGCCGAGGATCGCCAGTTTTTCCGATTCGTAGGACTCGAAGCGAAGGCTCTGGAACGCCAGCACGCTACACACCGCAATGAGCAATGCGGTCTCCCGCAACGGCAAGCCAGAAATGATTTTTGCGGGGGGAGCAGTTTTTGTCTTTTTTGCTTTGGATGATGCCATTCGCCAAGCCTCTCAATCGAAATGGATGCGCGGATCAAGCCAGACATACATCACATCCACCAGAATATTTCCCAGAATCAGAAAAGTGGAATAAAGGATTGTGACCCCCGTCAGCAGGTTATAGTCACGATCACTCACGCTGTTGATAAAGGTATCTCCCAAACCGGGTACGCCAAAAATTGCCTCAATGAAAAACGTTCCGGTGAGGATAGCCGCGAGCAACGGCCCAATGATCGTTGCCACTGGAATCAAGGCGTTTTTCAGCGCGTGGACATTAATCACGCGCCGTTCGCGTAGCCCTTTGGATCGCGCCGTGCGGATGTAATCTTCATCCAGCACGCCAAGCAGACTGGCGCGGGTCAGGCGGGCAATACCCGCTGCGATGCCGATCCCCAGCGCCAACATCGGCGGGATGGCACGACTCCAGAATTCGCCGCTAAAGAAATTCGCTTGCGTCCAGACGCGCGGGTCTGGTCCCGGCCATTTGAGGAGATTTACAAAAAACAGAATCAGCAACGGCGCAAGCACAATCGAGGGAATCGACGCCCCAAGCACGCTCCCTAACGTAATCAGACCATCCAGCCGCGAACCATAGCGAATCGCACCAATGATCCCGATAGGTATTCCTGCCGCGAATCCGAAAATCAGCGCCAGCACACCCAACCGCATGGATACAGGCAACTTGGCGGCGATGATCTCACTCACTGGTTGACCGAGCGTTTGACCGAGACTTGGCCCGAAATCGCCGCGCAGGGCATTCAACATATATTCACCAAACTGAACCGGAAAGGGTTTATCCAGCCCATAGCGCGCTTCGATGGCTTCGCGCAAATCATCGGGGAGCGGCTTGCCATTGGCGGTATCAAACGGCCCGCCGGGGATCAACCGCACCAGCGCAAACGTCGCAAAGGTGATCAGCAACAATACAGGCAGCGCGCCCAGCGTGCGCCTGAGCAAATAACGTAATAGGCTCATTTTAACCCACGCTCCGGCAGCCAACCTGTTACCGTGCCACATTGCACATTTGCATAAATGCGACCATCCAGCAGGCTGATCGCCAAATCCAAAACCGTCACTGTTGCGTTATTCGGACACATCCCGGCGCGATTGGTGGTGGCGTCCGGTTCGGGATCAGTCGTGAGCGCACCTGCCGCCGTTGTGGTTGCGGTGGCATTCGGGCGAACCGGGGTGAGAGTCGTTTCTGGCGTCCAGCCTTCGGACGACGCGCATTTGATTTTATAGAAGGTATTTTTATCTTTCACGGTTGCATCATTGATAGTGACTTGTGTCCCGGTATAGCAGAGCGCCGTTGATTTATCATTGGTATTTGCCGAATTGAGCAGCACACCAGGCGAACTCGCCGCAACGTAGGTTAGTTTGTCGCCGGGAACAAATCGACTCTGTACCGGAGCGCGTGTGACCGTTGGCGTCGGGATCGGCGTCTCGGTGAGATGAATGAACAATGTATCGTTGGAGGTGCAAGCCAGCAGGACAAACATCACCAGCGGCAAAAGTTTCAGGTTGCGTTTCATCGTTTCGCACCACGCGGATCGAGCCAATCGCGCAAGCCATCCCCGACGAGGTTGAACGCCAGACTGGTCAAGGCCAGCATCAGCGCGGGCGCAAGCACCAGATAAGGACGTGAGATGAATCCTTCACGCTGCGCCCGGATGATCATATCGCCCCAGCT
>CAYSOC010000060.1:0-34246 GCA_964432445.1 uncultured Anaerolineaceae bacterium | reverse complement strand
AGTCCGCCCTGAATCAATTCTTAGTAGCCGGTCAGCGGATGTACCTTTTCGGCGATGGCAACAATGAAATAGAGCAGGACAGGCTGTACCATAATGGTATCTGCGCCAATGGAGAGCAAATCCTCTGGCAGGAAATCGTTATTTTCCAGAAGGACGTTGACACCGGCATAGCGGCGAATAAAGCTCTCGCGGACAAGTTCCCATGCCAGCGTATCCCGCAGGACATAAACGGTATCAAACCGGGTTTCAATCCCGGCGGCAAGTGCGCCTTCCAGAGCATATTCAATCTGATTTACAGAGGCATCCGGGTTGGCCTGAACATAGGCATCTGCCAGTTCCCGGAACTTGTCGCTACTCAGCGATTGCTGGAAAGCCGAGATTCTCCGAAATGTGCTGCCAACTTCGTCACAAAATTGTGCAGTTGCGTCTTCTTGCCCCATCAGACGCGAAATAGCGGCATTATTGAAGGCACGGGTAATTTCCCGGCGCAGTTCAAAGGTATGATCGCCGGGTTGTTTCCAGGCCAGCCCAAGCGCTACGTTGTCAGAAGCTACCTCATAAACGTTGGATACATTCATCACTACTGTGTACGGCAGGATACGTTCGAGTTCGTGTTTTGTCAGTAGCCCATCCAGCATTGTCAATGAAAGTTTGCCGAGTGCGGTCATGCCGGAAAGTTGTAGCCAATCGCTGTAATATTCCTTGCTACCGAGCGCCCAGTCATAGAAATCACGGAATGGGCTGTTGGGCATATAGCGCAGGGTGATCTTTAGCCCTACTCTATCCAGCGTAGCGAGGTGGCGAAGCGCGTTTGCGGTGTCATGCCGATGCGACATTTACGACCTTTCTACTCGATCTTGCGTTACTCCACAGCAGTATTGCCATTCAGGAGCAGTCTGGCATCCTCCCAGTTATCCACAAACTGAACCCTGTTAAAGTGCATCAAACGCATTACTACATCCGAAAGCGAGCGGACAAATGCAGATGCACCGATGATAATGAGCAACCCGCTCCTGGGGTTATGAATGACCGGTGTCTGGAGTCTTGAGGTTAGAATGCCCGGTGGAGGACGACGCGCTTTAACCATATCTACAATAGTGTGTACCTTTTCTGTCGTTGAATTGTTCATGATCGATTCGATCTCTGGAAAAAGATTGCTGAGTTCTGGAACTGTCCAGGGATCAGTTATCGTAAGGATCACTGCACTTTCTGTTTCGGAGGTGGATAAAATGACTGGCATAATCTTGAATTCTCCTGTAGCCAGGATTATATCAACCCCACATTCGGTTCTATACGATTTTCATATAATAAGGGTATTCCAATTCTTCTGCAATAGGGCGTGTTATCTCCATTGGTTAACCATAGGTTATACACCAAATCAGACGACACTTATACGAGGGTATGAAAAGAGGTAAAGGAGAGTAGTGGTAGAGTTGGATTCCGTTTATAATCGCATTATTAGACCGTGTTAGTTATTAGACAGAAATGTGGATTTTGTCTACCGTATTTTGTTATCTATAAATTTCACTAATACAAATATTTGAATTTTGATACATGAGAATTTGATGTGAAAGCTCAGTTATTGTTGCGGTAAGCGCGAAGTCCGACCAGAATGCTTGCTGCTGGCAGCCATAACGTCCCCCCTATTACAATCAACCAATAGGTAACAATACCCAATGGCGAATCGGCGTTGACGGTTGCTGTCGCTGTCAGGGCGCTTGTCACCAGAAAAACCGCTATCAGGATCAGAAAGTTGGCGGGGTTGGGAGCCGAGAAGGTGATATTGGCGAGAAACGAGGGTTCATTGCCGCGCCGATTCAGGTAAAGCGCCGCAATCACGATAGCGGTAAGGATAATCACTAATCCGAAAGGCAGCACAGGAATAATTTTTTCATCCAGCAACCCGGCGAACAGCGAAATGAACGGAAACACTCCGATGACAAGCGCTTCCCACCATTCCAGTTGAAAGTTCTGTTCTCGAATGACGCCGAATCTTGGCACGGCAAACATGAATAACAAACCCGTAACAACGCAGCCCGCCAGAAAATAATTGAAGCCTGTTTCGAGCGTAACGGCTTCCCATTGGTTAATAGTCTGTAAGGGATACCATTTCAGCCAGATACCCCATAGCGCCCCGACAACCACAGCGCCAACGATGCCGCGAATGTCGATTTGTCGCCCCTGCATCACCAGCATAAAGAACAACAGACCATAGATGCCTGCGCCTGTTTGCAGACCCATGCCACGTACCAGCAAATTCCAGGGCAGATTGGTATAGACATCCCGGCTGATGAGCGCAGAACTGAACAGACCATAAAGGCCGCCAACGAGCGCCAGCCCTGCGATGTCACGCGCCTGGAATCGCACTGCGAAATCGAGTATCAATGAACTCAGGGAAAGATAGAGCAGTCCCCGAAATAGCCATTCCGGGAGGGTATGTGCAGTCGGATTCTGCCACATCACAATTTCGGAGAAAACAAAGAGGACTGCTCCCAGTGTCAGACGTAGCCGCCAGACTGGAAGCCGTTGCCGGGGATGAAAGTTTTTCCGCAGACGTGACAGCAACCCGGACGCCATCCACTAGCCCTTATTGAGCATTTCGAGAAATTCTTCGTTGCTGTTCGTCTGGCGGATTTGATTCACCAATGCCTCTGTACCAGCAATCAGGCCAGCACCGGGACGATTCGGCTCTTCGGCGGCGACCATCTGCCCAAGCATACGCCGCATGACCCATACGCGCTGCAAAATATCCGGGCCGAGTAGCAATTCTTCGCGTCGGGTGCTGGATTTTTCGATGTCGAAAGCCGGGAAGATACGGCGTTCCTGCAAGCGGCGACTCAGGTGCAGTTCCATATTGCCTGTACCCTTGAATTCTTCGTAGATAACATCATCCATACGGCTGCCTGTATCGACAAGGCAGGTTGCAATGATGGTCAGGCTACCGCCTTCTTCGATGTTACGCGCCGCACCGAAAAAGTGTTTCGGGGGATAGAGCGCCGACGGATCAAGACCACCTGTCAGGGTACGTCCCGATGGCGAGACAGTCAGGTTATAGGCGCGTGTGAGGCGAGTGATACTATCCAGCAGAATAACAACATCGCGCCTGGCTTCCGCGAGTCGTTTGGCGCGTTCAAGTGCCATTTCCGCGACGCGGACGTGATTCGTCACCGGATCATCGAAGGTAGAGCTAATGACTTCCGCTTCGACGCTGCGATCAATATCTGTGACTTCTTCCGGGCGCTCACCAATGAGGACAATCATCAGGTGTACATCCTGATAATTCGTGCTGATCGCATTTGCCACTTCCTTCAAAACCGTCGTCTTGCCTGCCTTTGGTGGCGAAACGATCAAACCGCGCTGCCCCTTGCCTATGGGCGCTACGAGATTCAATAAACGGGTCGAAAGGATGCGGGGACTGGTTTCGAGGTTATAGCGCACAAGCGGGAAAATCGGCGTAAGCTGCTCGAATATCGGGCGCTGTTTGGAGACTTCCGGGTCTACTCCGTTTACAGCTTCTACGCGCAACAGCCCATAGTATTTTTCGTTCTCTTTGGGCGGGCGCACCTGTCCGATCACCATATCCCCGGTGCGCAGGCCAAAGCGCCGAATTTGCGCGGGGCTGACATAAATGTCATCGTGACCCGGTAAATAGTGTTCCGAGCGTAGAAAGCCGATCCCTTCCTCGACAATTTCAAGGACACCACCGCGTAGTTCGTGACCCTGTTTTTCTGCCTTGTCGCGCAACAGCCGCACGACTAAATCCTGCTTCTTGAGACGGCTGAAGCCAGCGATATTGGCATCGCGCGCCAATCCGCGTAAATCTTCCAAAGTGCGTTTTTCGAGTTCTGCAATATCCATGAAATTATTTCTCCCACAATGGGATTGGCGAAAGTGAATTCACGCGCTGGTTAGGGCGCTCGGCTGGAGTCTGTGTGTGGAATCACAAAAAGGGTCAACTTCCCGGTGATGTATAAACATTAGCATAGTTTTGGTGTCAATGCAAGTTTTGCTCAGGCTAATTCGGCAGGTCGGCAAGGGCGCGTTCTGCCGATGCCGCAAACGTGCTACCTGACCCGATACGGATAATCCGTTCATAGGCGGTTCGTGCGGCTGGTATATCGCCCTGCTGCTGCGCAAGTTGGCCCGTATAGTAGCGGGCGCGCAGGTTTTCCGCGTCCAGTTCCAACGCACGATCCAGCGCTGCTTTTGCTTCTGCGAATTGTCCCAACCGATAGCGCATCTGCCCATAGATGGCGGTGAGTTCGGCATCGTTTGGAAAGAGCGCTCTCGCCTGCCGGATAGCCTGATCGCCAGCGCCTTCCAGTTGAAAATTTTCGTCAGCATAGAAGGCAGTCTGTACCCGATAAAACCCGATTTCGCCCGGCGCAAGACGCACCGCCAGCGTATAAAAACGAGCCGCTTCATCGGGGTTATCCCGTTGCCGATAAATGGTGGCGATCTCGGCGGGAATAGCGGCATTTTTCGGATCGGCAACCGAGGCACGTCCCAACGCCTCTAGTGCGCGTTCCAGATCGCCCATATGTCGCCAATGCACCGCCGCCGCATAGTTCACGGTTGCGCTGTTGGGCTGTTGATTCAACGCGAGGGTAATCAGCGCCGAACCGTCGCGCCCCTGTGAATCCTGTGTCAAGGCGAGCAGCGCCAGCGTTTCCGGCCTGGCTCTATCCAGCCCCGTTATCCGATTCAGGATATATTCTGCCAGCGCCCAGCGTTCTTTGGCGATCAGTTGCGTACCGATCAGTTGCAGACCCGATACCCGATCCGGGGCGCGCGACAGGGCAAGGTTGGCGTCGCGTGCATCTATTCCCCACTGCGGATCGCCTGTCGCGCGCAACAGCCAACCCGCTGCCTTTTCGGGATCATCCGGCGCGGCGAGGATTGCCGCTGTGTAGATGATGGAAGCGTCTTGCGGCTGTAGCGTAACCAATTGCTCTGCGATGCTTTTAGCCGTGCGCCAGTCCCGATTCTGCAAGGTTTCATGAAGCGCTATTCGTAGCGTTTCCGGGGTATTACCAGGTGAAGATTGTTTTATCGGCTGCAAGGCTGCGATCCGTCGCAGGATCAGCGCGGCGCTTTCGCTCTGACCATTTTTTAATAACGCCATCGCCCAGTGATTCAACAGGGCTACATCGTCCGGGCGAACACGGAGCGCAGCCGCATAATCGCCACGCAAGACAGACTCTCGCGGCGCAATCAGTGTGGGCGAGGCAAGCTGCGAAAGGATGACGAACGCAATCAAAAAGCGAACGGGTAAAGCCAGTCGGCGCATATGGGACAAATGGGATTTCTAACCTGACGTTTTTATACCATAGATTTGTTAGTGCCATATGTGTACCTGACACAGGCAAATTTCCCTGCAAACACACTTTGCGGATTATCTCAACCTCGTTCATAATTAATGTACCCTTAATAGGCCGGGGGACACCGCATTGAATACACCAAAAATTTCACCGGATAGCCTGGATTATCGCGCTGTTTTGGATGCGATGGGTCAGGGTGTTGTACTCTTCGATTCAGACTCGCACTGGGTACTGGATAATCTGGCTGCGCGCTCGATGCTTGGCCCAAATCTGGCAATGGTGCGTTCCGGCGGCTGGACTGCGTTTGCGACCCTGCTTGACGCGCGACAGATCGAGCATAACAATCTGCCGAGCGCCGATGCAGCGCGTGCGCAAAGTCAACGTCAAACCGAACCAGTACGCTTTGCAACGTTGATTGGCGGAAGCTATACCCCGTGCTGGGCAGCGACAATCTATGGCGTCAACGGCAATACCTATAGCATGATCACGCTGGAACAACCCGACTGGCATCCGCTCCGGGAACTGATGGGAACATTCCGCGATGAGGCGCGCATGGCGATCAACAGCACGCGCGGACATGCGCAGTTGATTACACAGATGGTCACAAAGAAAACCGAAGGGTTGACCGTCGAGAAACTTGCAAAACGTATCACCGGGTTTGCCGAAATCATGTCGGAGCATATGTTCCGGCTGCAAATTTATATGGAACTCCTGCGGCGTCTGGAAGGTATCCGCACGGGGGAACTGCAAACCAACGTCAAGGAAACGCGCAAGAAAATCAACCTGCTGAGTTTCGTTGAGGATTTTCTCGAAGAAATGCCTGACGACGCACTGATGGACTTGAAACAGTCGGAAGACATCCGCGAACGCTTGATTATGGATATTCCGAAGGAATTAACCGTTAATGCTTCGCCCTACTATCTGCGAAATATCCTGCGCGATCTGATCCGCAACGCCGAAATGTATTCGCCAAAGCAAACCCGTATCATGCTCAAGGCGCAAGGAGTACGCAGCGGCAAGGATGTCCAGATCGATGTGATTGACGAAGGCTATGGCGTGCGTGCGAAGGACGCGGATCGGGTGTTTGCGCCGTTCCAGCGCAGTACCCAACCACAGGTTATCGGGGAGTTTGGCTATGGGTTAGGCTTGTTTTGCTCCAAAGCCGAAGCCGAAGCCATGAATGGCAAACTCTGGTTCGAGAGTGAAGAGGGCGTCGGGTCTACCTTCAGCGTAAAAATTCCGGCATGGCGGGGATAGTTGCCGCTCCAACGCTCGTTGCACGTCGGGTCGATACAGGCGAACTACTGACCATCGCAGACGATCCCGGTCAGTTGCGCACCCTTTCTGATAGTCGTTTATTGGCTTGTCCCCATTGTGGCAGCCCGCTCTTATATAAAGCCGGAAACGTGCGTCTTCATCACTTCGCGCACGTTTCTCTTGCCGAATGTACTTATACCGATCATGAGCCGGAATCGGAAATGCACCGGCTCGGAAAATTCACTTTATTCAGGAAATTTCGTCCCGGCGCAACCGAAGCGGCATTGGAACGGCATATCCCGCAGACCGATCAACGCGCCGATTGTTTTGTGACCATCAACAATATTTCCTACGCGCTCGAATTCCAGCAGGCAAATAACACCGCAGAACGCTGGACAGAGCGCCATAGCATGTATTATTCACAGCGAATACACGATCTGTGGTTTTTGGGGATCGCGCGCTATCAGGCCAGCACATCGCAGCCACCACGTCCGGTCACACCTTATGATCCGCTGCCCGTCCCGCGCGGGATTTACGAAGCCTCGGCAGGGATGTTCCGCATTCGGGAAATGGAAAAAGCAATGCTGCATGTGGTTGATCGCCTGATCTATCTTGACCCCGAAACCGAACAAATCACGCTCCTGTTTCCACGTTCGGTCAGCGCGAATACATTGCGCGCCTATCGCTATGTTGTGCCGTTGGCAGAAGTCGAATTGCGCGATGGGTTGCTCTGGACACCTCTGGAGCCGCTCTTGCAGGATTATCTCCGCTTCCGCAGTCGCTAATCACGATACGGCGTTTTGCACAATTTCCGTGCCGCGAAGAACGTTCAGTTTTTGGCGGTTGTGTGCTATAGTGCAAATTTAAAATCTGCAATCTGATTCAAAGGAATTGCTGTGGCTCAACCTACCTATAAAAAGGTCGTGCTTGCTTATAGCGGCGGCCTTGATACTTCTATAATTGTTCCCTGGTTGATCGAAAACTATGGCGTCGAAGTGGTTTGCTTCACCGCCGACCTCGGACAAGGTGATGAACTCAGCGGGCTGGATGCAAAGGCCAAAGCCAGCGGCGCAAGCAAACTCTATATTCGTGACCTGCGCGAAGAATTTTTCACGCAATATGTCTATCCAACCCTGCGCGCCGGAGCGATTTACGAGCGGGATTATCTGCTCGGCACATCCTTTGCGCGCCCGCTGACTGCCAAGCACCTTGTCGAGATTGCGGAAATCGAAGGCGCGGACGCAATCGCGCACGGTGCGACGGGCAAAGGCAACGATCAGGTGCGCTTCGAGACAACGGTGATGGCGCTGAACCCGCAATTGGGCATTATCGCCCCCTGGCGCGATTCCAAATGGACGATTCGCAGCCGGGAAGACGCGATTGCCTATGCGCAGGCGCACAATGTCCCGATCACGCAGACGCTTAAATCCATCTACAGCCGGGATCGCAACCTGTTCCATATCAGCCATGAGGGTGGCCCATTGGAAGACGCATGGACAGCGCCGGAAGAGGTCATGTATCAGCTTTCTGCCAGCCCGCAGAATGCCCCTGATCAGACCGAAACCATCGTTATCGGTTTTGAATCCGGCTATGCCACTTCCCTGAATGGGGATCGGCTTTCGCCGTTGGCGCTGATCGAGAAGTTGAACGAAATCGGCGGTAAGCACGGGATCGGGCGCATTGATGTGGTAGAAAATCGTCTGGTCGGAATGAAGTCGCACGGCGTTTACGAGACACCCGGCGGTACGATCCTCTACAAGGCACATATGGCGCTTGAGGCGATCTGTCTGGATAAGGAGACGCTCCGGCAGAAACAGGCGCTGGCGCTCAAGTACGCCGATTTGGTCTATAACGGGCAATGGTTTACCGTAGTTCGGGAAGCGCTCGATGCTTTCGTGAATGTTACACAGCGCACTGTGACCGGCGAAGTCCGGCTCGATCTCTACAAGGGCAATATTATTGTCACTGGACGGCGCTCACCGTTCAGCCTGTACAATCAGGATTTCGCCAGTTTCACCATGAGCGATCTGTATAACCAGCAGGACGCGACAGGATTCATCCATCTCTTCGGCCTGCCCGCGAAGGTGCAAGCCCTGATGGATATTGAAAATAACGGGGCGAGCCGTTATCGGGAACAATCCAGCATCACCGGAATCACGACGGATTAATCGTACCTAGTGTGCAGGAGTTGTTCAGTTGGATTTGGTGTTAATGTGAATATGGGTAAGCAGCCCTCATCCCCTAACCCCTTCTCCCACAGGCGAAGGGGAGTCCAATGCCTTCTGGAAGTCCCTCTCCTGCGGGAGAGGGATTCAGGGTGAGGGTTGTCACCCTACCGCCGTTAGCGCTATCCCGAACTCACGTTATTTATTCTTTCGGCGGATTGGTCGTACCACTGTTCAACGCCAGTTTGATCCCCAGATTTTCCGCTACTGCCAGCATCCGCGCCAGAAATGCGGTCATCATATCAAATCCATCCTCGCCGCCCGTTTGCAGCATTTTCAGTTCGTGAATCTCTGGCATATTGGAAGCGATGTTCGGTAGTTCCCGGATGAAACGGGCAGACAAATCCCGATCATTCATCAGGTTACGAATTTCCTGATGCAGTCGTTCAATCTGCGCTTTGCGCTCCTCCAAATCCATTGTGACCCGGTTGCTGGCTTCCTGTAATTCAAGTTCGCCAGTTCGCGTCAGACGGCGGCGCGTTAATTCAGCTTCCAGGGTACGTTGCGCAAGTACATCAGTCTGCTCTTGTTCCAACTGCTTCAGGTTTGCCGCAAGGCGATGTTTCTCAACTTCGCGCTCAATTTGCTGACGTACCGATGCCAATTCGGCAACTTCCAGCCGTTCCTGCTCTTCCAATTCGCGCAATGCTTGTACAACTTCAAATTCCTTGCGTCTCGCGGCCTCCTCAGCAGCGAGGCGCGCACGTTCCAACGCTTCTTCCTGTTTCCGGCGCAATTCGGCAAGGTTAACCGCCTGCTCAATTTCGGCTTTTTGCGTCGCCAGTTTCTGCTCCGATTCGCGCTGGAGGATTGTCGTCTGTTCCTCCAGTTGGGTTTTGTTGCGTCGAACTTCCTGTTCACGCCCAAGACGGGTTTGCTCCTCGCGGGCGCGAATCTCGAAGGCTTCGGTTTGCTTTGTTTGCTTGGTGCGCTCGATTTCTACGGTTGTTTCGGCCTCTCCGGTTTCCGCGAAACGCCGATTTTCCAGTTCCTTTTTGCGGATTTCGTCCTGCATATACAGGAGGCTGATGCGCGCGGCTTGCTCTTTTTCATTGCGGAAGGGAGATTGCAGATTTTCCCAGAGTTTCTGGGAACTCACGTAGGCTTCCTTGATTTGCACCGTGACGATTTTGATGCCAAGCCCTTCGGAATCTTCCAGCCCGACCTGTCGCCCCTCGGCAACAGTTTTGAGACGGGTCGTCAATTCTTCGATGATCGGCTCCTTATCCGTGAGTACCTCTTCTACCGACATGGTAGCGATCTTGTCTTTAATCGCGGCTTCGGCCTGCTCCCGCAGTTGGGCGTTGACAATCCCCAACGGATCGCGTGTATCGGAGAAATCGAGCTTTCGATAGGCTACGCTGAAATCAGCAATCTGCCATTGCACATAAGCCAGAATATTGATGCCCTGCTTTTCTTTGCTGATGCCGTTGGCAACAATCCCGATGGTTTGCATCGCGGCAGGGACGACCAGATAGGCATCGGCGTCCGGGTTATAGCGAAATGACAGCCCTAGTCCAAGCGTTACTGGCTTTTCGCGTCCCATGCGGGTATGAACTACATAGGCATTGGGCGGGATGATGACCCGTTTCCAGAACCAGAAACCTGTTTCCCGCACCCGGATAGGCTCTTTTTCAAGTTGCAATTCTTCAGAGGTTTTCAGGTTATATTGCGGTGGACGCGGTGGCGCAGGCGGGCTTCCATAGGATGCCATCCGACTTCTGCCGAGGGTGGCAGATTGCGGGGCGGGTGCGGGCATTCCACCGAATGCCTGTTCAATCGAATCTACGGGGGCGTTAAGAACCTCTTGTTGCTCAAATTTGGAAAGGTTCTGCTCCATAAAAACATCAGCGGCGGCTCTCCGCTTTGGCGCACTATTACTCATGGCTGACTCTCTCCTTCATGTATGCCAGTCTACAATGTATGACGCAATAAAGAAAATGAGACGGTTACTAATCAGGCACTTCAGCTATCTCTGGCTGTGTTATACTAACGACTGTTAGTTTTTTATTGAAATGGATAGCGCACGTTGGAAATTCTGGAATCACAACTTGATAGCCGCGATGCGCGGTTTCTTGAAAATAAAGCGCATAATGAAGCCCTCGCCGCCACACTCCGTGAACGCCTGACGCTGATTCGACAGGGGGGCGGCGAAAAATATCGTAAGCGGCACGCCGAGCAAAATAAATTATTTGTTCGTGAACGCATTGATAAACTGCTCGATCCCGGTTCGGCATTTCTGGAAGTCGCACCGCTGGCGGCATGGGAGGTCTATGAAGATGATCTACCGAGTGCGGGTATCGTAACCGGGATCGGACGCATCGCCGGACAAGAGTGCATGATTGTCGCCAACGATGCAACCGTTAAAGGTGGCTCTTATCACCCGATGACGGTCAAAAAACATCTGCGTGCGCAGGCTATCGCGCAGGAAAATCATCTACCCTGTGTCTATCTGGTCGATTCCGGTGGTGCGTTCCTGCCGATGCAGGACGAAGTTTTCCCGGATGCCGATGATTTCGGGCGCATTTTCTACAATCAGGCACGTATGAGCGCTCTGAAAATCCCACAGATTGCGGTGGTGATGGGGTCGTGTACCGCAGGCGGCGCATATGTTCCGGCGATGAGCGACGAAACGATCATCGTACAGGGTACAGGTACAATTTTTCTGGCAGGCCCGCCACTGGTCAAAGCCGCAACGGGCGAAGAGGTCAGCGCAGAGGAATTGGGTGGCGCGGATGTTCATACCCGGAAATCCGGGGTTGCCGACCATCTTGCCCATGATGACGAGGAAGCATTAGCCCTTTGTCGCGGAATCGTGGAAACGCTCAATACGCGCAAACATTTCCCATTTGAAATCGAGCCATCGGAAGCTCCGCGCTACGACCCGGCAGAACTCTATGGCGTAATTCCGCAGACTTTTCGGGAAGCCTATGACGTGCGCGAGGTAATCGCCCGAATTGTGGATGGCAGTCGTTTCCGCGAGTTCAAAGCGCTCTACGGGGTCACCTTGGTATGTGGCTTCGCGCGTATCGAAGGCTTCCCGGTAGGCATTATCGCCAATAACGGTGTTTTGTTCAGCGAGTCGTCACTCAAGGGGACGCATTTTATCGAGCTATGCACAGCGCGCAATATCCCGCTATTGTTCCTGCAAAACATTACTGGCTTCATGGTCGGGCGTGATTATGAAAATGGCGGGATCGCCAAAGACGGCGCGAAGCTGGTTCATGCTGTCGCCAATGCCAAAGTTCCCAAGTTGACAGTAATCATCGGCGGCTCATTTGGCGCAGGCAATTACGGAATGTGCGGACGTGCTTACAATCCGCGCTTCCTGTGGATGTGGCCTAATGCGCGTATCAGCGTGATGGGTGGTGAACAGGCTGCAAATGTCCTGCTCACGATCAAACAGGATCAACTGGCGCGTGCTGGTCAACCGTTGATGTCGCCCGAAGAACAGGCTGAATTCAAACGCCCAACGCTCGAAAAATATGAGCAGGAAGGCAGTCCGTATTATTCCACTGCGCGTCTGTGGGATGATGGCATTATCGATCCACCGGAGACGCGACGGGTGTTGGGTTTGGCACTGTCGGCGTGCTATAACGCGCCTGTGGAAGAGACACACTTCGGCGTATTCAGGATGTGAGGACGAGCTATGACTGTCAAAACCAATTTGCCACATTCGCTTGAAACCAATCCAGATGATGTGATTTGGCGGTTGAGCGTGGAGCAATATCATCAAATGATTCAGATGGGCATCCTCAAAGATGGTGATCCTATCGAACTGCTGGAAGGGCTGTTGATCCGCAAAATGACGAAAAATCCACCACATATTCTCGCCAAAGGACTCTGCTCTGACGTGCTGGCACGCCTCCTGCCGGATGGTTGGTTTATCAGTGATCAAGAGCCGATCACAACAAGCGATAGCGAACCAGAACCTGATTTGGCGATTATCAGAGGTAAGCGGCGTGATTTTACCGATCACCACCCCGCGCCCGGTGATGTCGGACTGGTGATCGAGGTTTCCGATAGCACCTTGCAGCGGGATCAGGTAACCAAACAACGGCTTTATGCCGGCGCGGGTATTCCGGTTTATTGGATTGTGAATCTGGTGGAACGCAAACTGGAAGTCTATACTGCGCCCAAAATAGACGACGATAGTGCAAGCTATCAAAACCTGACCGTCTACGATCCCGCCGATCAGGTTGTCGTTGTTTTGGATGGAAGTGAGATCGGTACGTTGACTGTCCGCGATATTTTGCCATAGAAATAGGATATACCATGAGTTTTCAGGAAATTGTCGAAAAGCTACCAGAATTGAGCCATGACGAAAAACTCAAATTGGTTGAACTCTTGCAACTGGAGTTAGCTGCGGAACAGCTTACTCCGAACACATCTTATGAAGTTTGGTCGCCATTCGACGCTTTTGAAGCGGCAGATACGCTCCAAAGATTGCTCGATGAACATAAGAAAAAACAAGCCTGATGAGCAACAGCATGGCTATATTTCCCTATCGGGTGATTCAGGTCTCGCCCGGTGTTCAGATATTGAGGCCGCAAGTTACTCTGGAACTATCGAATATGTCCAGGAAAATTGAAGTAGACGCATTGCCAGACTCCGGGGCAACCGTAAACGTCCTCCCTTTTTCCTTTGGGATCGAACTTGGATTGAATTGGGATGAACAGCGTACTCCAGTTCAACTAACAGGCAATCTCGCCAAATATGAAGCAAAGGGAATCATTGTAAAGGCTATCGTAGCTGGCTTTAGCGTGGTCAGTCTTGCTTTTGCATGGACACATACGGATAACGTGCCTGTATTACTGGGACAGGTTAATTTCTTCGCTGAATTTGATGTGAGCTTCTCATATTCCCGACGTATTGTGGAAGTAAAAGTTAAACCTTGACAAAAACATTTACAAAAATCCTTATCGCCAATCGCGGCGAAATCGCCGTTCGCATCGCGCGTGCCTGCAAGGAAATGGGCATTCGTGCCGTTGCTGTCTACTCGGAGGCCGACGCCAAAGCGCTGCACGTTCGCACTGCTGATGAAGCCATCGCTATTGGTGCAGCGCCGTCGCGTGAATCCTACCTTGTGATTGATAAAATCATTGCCGCTGCCAAATCCACTGGGTGTGAGGCTATCCATCCCGGTTATGGCTTCCTGAGCGAAAATGAGGATTTTGCCGAAGCAGTGACTACCGCCGGGTTAACGTTCATCGGCCCACCTCCGAATGCAATCCGCGCGATGGGTATCAAAACCGAAGCGATCCGCCTGATGCGCGCTGCAAACGTCCCGACTGTGCCGGGATTCTCGCCAGAACGCGGCGCAACGCCTGATGATTATCAAAAAGCCGCTGACAATATCGGTTATCCGGTATTGGTGAAAGCAGCGGCAGGCGGTGGCGGGAAAGGGATGCGTGTGGTACGCAGTGCTGCCGATTTGCTTCCAGCGCTCGAATCCGCACAGCGCGAAGCACTCAATGCCTTTGGCGATGATTCGGTATTCCTCGAAAAATATATCGAAGATGGACGACACATTGAATTTCAGGTGTTCGCAGATTCGCATGGAAACACGATACATCTGTTTGAGCGCGAATGCTCCATCCAGCGCCGCCATCAGAAGATTATCGAGGAATCTCCATCACCCCTGCTTGATTCCGAAACACGTGCAAAGATGGGCGCGGCGGCAGTCGAGGCGGCGCGCGCCGTCGGCTACGTGAATGCAGGAACAGTGGAATTTATTGTTGATGCGGCACGCAATTTCTATTTTCTGGAAATGAATACACGTTTGCAGGTCGAACATCCCGTCACGGAATGGGTCACCGGGCTTGATCTGGTCAAGCTGCAAATCCGCGTGGCAGCGGGCGAAACGCTCCCGTTTACACAGCAACAGGTATCACAGCGCGGACACGCTATTGAACTGCGTATCTATGCCGAAGACCCATCGAATAACTTTCTGCCGGATATTGGAACAATCACGCGCTATCGTGAACCGTTTGCGCCGGGTGTTCGCATTGACAGCGGTGTTGCCGAGGGGGACGAGATTTCGATTCATTATGACCCGATGATCGCCAAACTCTCGGTCTATGGCATGGATCGTGCCGACGCAATCGGACGGGCGCGACAGGCGTTGAGCCAATATCAAATTGGCGGCGTGATTACCAATATTCCATTCCTGCGTGCGGTGATCGATCATCCAGTGTTTATCGAAGGAAAAGCTACAACACGCTTTATTGACCAATATCTGACGCCGTTCACGCCACCGGAAACAGATGCCCCAGAGGAAACGGAGCCAACTTCTGTACAGCAGAAACCAGAATCGACTGATCCCTGGGATCGTTCGGATTCATTCCGAATGGGTGGCGGCGTCACCTATACGCTCAGTAAAGGCGGCGCGACCCAATCCCGGCGCAAAGCGCATCACGCCGAGGGAGCGCTGACTGCTGTCATGCCGGGACAGGTTACAAAGATTCTGGTGAATGAAGGGGATACGGTCACGAAGGGGCAAACACTGGTTTTGCTCGAAGCGATGAAAATGGAAATCCGCGTGAATGCGCCGGGCGATGGCAAAGTGCGGAAAATTTTGGTGGAACAGGGGCAGGTCGTGGAGCGCGGCGCAACCCTGATTGAACTTGAGTAAATATTTGCTGGTGAAAGTTGTAAAAAAGTTATAAAAACTCAATCCCTGTAAATCCAGTCATTCCCTGATGGGCGTAACTCATATTGTGTCCAAAAACACACTATCAGTTACGGTTATAGACAGGGAGAATTTTACAATGGATAAGAATATGGTTTCTCGTCGCACGCTCCTCAAGAGTGGTTCACTGCTGGCTACCGCCTCTATCGTAGGCTTCGGCGGTATGTTTGGCACGCGCACTCTTGCCGCCGCCGACGAAACTGCGCAGGAAGTCATCGACATTGCTGCTACCGCCGAACTGTTTGCAACCACCCACTACTATCGCGCAATCGAAAACGCAAAGGCGATGGGCATGGGCGCGGGCGAAATCAGCTACCTGCAAGCGGGTCTGGAACAGGAATTTTTCCACTATAACTACCTCGTGAGCCTCGGCGCGAAGCCACTGGCGACCAAGTTCTACTTCCCCAAGGGAACGTTTGGCGACAAGAAGACATTCGCCACTGTGACCGGGATTGCGGAAACGGTGTTCGTCGGCGCGTATACCGCTGCTGTCCACACCTTCGCCGCGCTTGGCTCTGCGGAAACTGCTGCTATCGCCGCTCAGGTTGCGACGGTTGAAGCCCAACACCTGCTGTTCATGAACCAACTCGCTGGCATGAACCCACCCAACAACCTCCCGATCACCGCCGCTCCGTTCAAGCTGGTCAAGGATGCAGTGCCGGTAGTTTCTCCGCTGCTCGACGGCAAGAAGGGCGCTCTCGGCGAGATGGAAACCGAAGCCGTCAACCCCCCGGACAAAGATGCTGTGTTGAAGGCACAGGGCGGCAAGTCGCTCCAACTCGCCAAGTTACCTGCACCATTCGATACCGCGATTGCTCCGTACAGCATGAAGTAATCCTTCACGCCAACAGGCGGCGAAGGATAGCCCCGCATATTTGAATTTATCGTAATCTGAATGGGGATCGTTCTGGCAGGCGGTCAGAGGATAGGCTTTGCTTATTGCTGACTACCTGCCAGATATTGGTTGGGTCTATATCAGGCTAGGCTTTGGTCAGCGTCTTGATCAGTGTTTCCATTGTCTGAATTTCGGCAGTCTGATCCTTGATGATTTTTTCAGCCAGCTTTTTCAAATCATCATGTTGCGCCGTTTTAAGCACGCGGGTTGACATATGTATCGCATCGTCATGATGATCGATCATGGATTCCAGCCACGCGATTTCGTAATCACGCCCCTTGAGTTTGCTGAATCCCGCAAACATACCCATCATGCCAGCGGGGTCGCCCATATCAGACATATGAGTGTCGTGTCCACCCATGCCAGCCATCTGATCCATCGCTTTCGGCTGATAGTCCATCTTGTACCACGCCTTCAACCATTCCTGCATCTGTTTGATTTCCGGCGTTTGTGCATCGATTACGCCCTGACAGAGTTTTTTCATTTCGGCGGTTTCGGCCTTTTTCAGACAATCGCCAGCCATATCCAACGCCATTTGATGATGATCGATCATCCCTTCCATGAAGCGCACTTCGGAACGTCCGGCACGCCCGTCGATAGCGCCATCAGCCTTGACTGCACTGAATGAAACCAACCCAATTGCCAAAACGATCCCTAGCAATATCATAAAACGCTTACGCATTTGAGCCTCCATTTGAATGTTAACCCCACCCCATATAGGAGGGGGTATATTCAACTATAGAACAAAACCCACAAAGCGTCAATTTATTTTGATAAGGAAAGAATTAATCAGGGAAGCCAGCCAAACGGCGCTTCGTCCTGTGCATCCACGCTGGCGGGGTCAGCGGCGGGTGGGATGATCTGGATGCGTTGGGAGGGAACACGCCCCAGCGCGCGCAGCTTTCCTGGCATAATCAGCCGATTCTGCAAGGGATCGGCGTCGATGGCGAGGCGCGCAATGGCACGCGCGGCAATATCTGCCGAAAGCGGCGACCAGTTACCCGCGACAAAGCTGAATGGTGGCACAAACCGGAAGATAGAC
The DNA here is from genome assembly GCA_964432445.1 of uncultured Anaerolineaceae bacterium. GTDB lineage: Bacteria > Chloroflexota > Anaerolineae > Aggregatilineales > UBA2796 > JBBRMW01. Next base: position 16,815 of record CAYSOC010000060.1, on the reverse strand, counting down.
AGCATAGCATAGGCCGGATTACGGCGCATTCCGGGCATATACAAAGGGGGCGCGCGCAGGATCGTCCACGTTAACCCGGTGGATTGCAGATATTGCTCGGCGTCTCGTTTGTTATCCAGATAACCGGTTTGCACGCCGGGAAGACCAGATGCTGCACTCAGAAAGATAAAGTGAGCAACCCCATCGCTGACAGCCATCTGTGCAACGTTGCGCGCTGAATCATAGTTGAGGGTGCGAAAAGTGATCCCGCGTTTGGGATCAGGCCGTGTCCCCCCGATCAGATGAACGACGACCTGATGCCCGCGTGCGCGTCCTTTCAGGCTGGCGGGTATCCAGACATCGGCGGGGATGATATTCACGCGATGTTTGAGAACGCCGAGTTTATCCTCGCTGCCGGGACGCACCAACGCCGAGACTTCCGCACCCTCTTCGACCAGCGCCCGCAAGACGCGCAAGCCCAGAAACCCGGTAGGCCCGGTTACTAACACACGTTTCGGCAATTATCTACAGACCCCACTTCTGGAGCGTATCAAACATCGTATAGGCGGTTAAATCCAGTTGGATGGGCGTTATAGCGACATACCCTTCGTGAATGGCATTCAGGTCTGTCCCAACTTCGTCCGTGACGCCACCGGGTTCTGCACCTGCAATCCAGTAATAGGGGCGTCCGAGTGGGTCAACACGCCGATCCAGCTTGTCGGAATAGATGCGCTGGCCCTGCCGTGTCACCTGAAAGCCCTTGATTTGATCCAGCGGTAAGGCGGGAACATTTACGCTGATGAGCGTCATTCGGGGCAACTGATTAGCGAGCAGCTTTTCGACCACCTGGCGCGCGATTTCCGCCGCTGCTTCGTAATCTGCACCTTCCATCGAGCGCGTATTCAGCGAAAACGCCGCCGCAGGTTTCCCGAAAATCGTTGCCTCAAAGGTCGCGGCGATTGTCCCCGAATAAGTCACGTCTTGCCCCAGATTTGGGCCACGATTGATTCCGCTGACCACCAGATCGACAGGTTCGATAAACCCCAACAGTGCTAACGCAACACAATCTGCCGGTGCGCCATCGGTAGACCACGCGGTTATCTCCGGGTCAAGGTTAACGGGTGAGGTTCGCAGCGGTTTATACAGCGTCTTGCGATGTCCATTCGCGCTCTGGTTTTCTTCCGGCGCGATAATTGTCACTTTGCCGAATGTTTTCATGGCGCGTGCCAGCGCCAGCACCCCCGGCGCAAGGATGCCATCGTCATTGCTTACGAGAATGTGCATATCAGGACGCGAAACTCTTGAGTTCGTCCAGACGTTCGGCGTTTTCACTGGCAAACTTCTGGAAGGTGCGGATAGCTTCGGTGACATTCAACTTGGCAGACGTCTCGATGTAAAACTTGTGGACGATCTGTTCGAGCCGGATCGCTTCGGCAATCATATCCGCTTTGTCTTTCAGGTTATCGTCTGGCGCGACTTCGTAATCGGCGGGGTCAAGCCCACTGATTGGCTCCAGAATAATTTCTGTGACGTGTTCCTGTCGCACCTGTACAATTTTGGTTTTGCGCTTACCATAGCGCTTGGCATAAACGGCAAAAGCCTCATCCTGATCAGCAATTTTCTGATAGAAATTTTGTAATTTGTCTTCGATTTCAATGGCATAGGCCATGATTGTTCCAAAGCTATTCAGCGCCACAATCGCTCTCCGTTGGCTAAATCTGGGCGAAATTATAACATATCCCATACTGCTGGTTTTCCCGAAGATATAAAATCGGTGGTAAGGTTTTGCGAACTGTGGTATTCTATAAAGTATATCCACCCCCACCGGGGTGGGGTAAGTGAGAATAGATCGTGACCGACAAAGAGAGAACCGCGCTCGTCAACCGCCTGAAAAGCGTGGCGGGGCATGTGACCGCGATAGCGCGCATGGTAGAGCAAGACGAATACTGTATCGACATCATCAAGCAAATTCAGGCGACAGAGGCGGCACTCTCGAAAGTCAGTCAGATCATTCTGGACGACCATCTGCATCATTGCGTTATCACCGCAATACAGGGCGACGACCCGGCAGAACGGGAACGGGTGTTATCGGAAATCAGCGAAGTTTTCGCTGTGAAGAAAGACTAAAAGGAGTCGAAGATCATGGAAAAGAAAACCTTTATTGTTCCAAACATCGGTTGTGATGGCTGTGTTCGCAGCATCAAAAATGCAGTGAATGATGTCAACGGCGCACAGTTCGTCGCTGGCGACGAGAAGACCAAGCAGGTTACTGTACAGTGGGAAGCCCCTGCAAACTGGACGCAAATCGTTGAAACACTCAAGGAAATCGACTATCCCCCCGCAGAGCTAGTCAACCCGTAACGGCTATTGATACAGCCCTGCTGGTCAGGGCTGCTTTTTCCAGAGAGGTAGAACCATGACGGTTCAAACACAACCCCCTACCGCAATCCTGCAAACCGATGTATTGCCCATTATCGGGATGACCTGCGCCAACTGTGCCAACACTATCGAACGCAGTGTGCGTAAACTGCCCGGCATCGACGCCGCCAACGTTAACCTTGCCAACGAACGTTTGAGCGTCAGCTATGATACGTCCGTCCTGAAGCGCGACGAAATTATCGCGCGAGTGCGCAAGGCTGGCTATGACGTGCCAGAAATTGCCGCTGACGAAGATATGGAAGACGCCGAAGCCAAAGCACGCGCGTTGGAAATTTCGCATCAGGAACGCCGCTTATTGATCGGCGCAATTTTCACCATTCCCCTGTTTATCCTCAGTATGGGGCGCGATCTGGGTTTGTTGGGTGCATGGGCATTCCAGCCCTGGGTCAATTTTCTATTCTGGGCGCTGGCAACTCCGGTACAGTTCATCGTCGGCTGGGATTATTATGTGAGCGCGTGGCGGGCATTGCGTGCGCGCAGTCCAAACATGGATGTGCTGGTCGCGCTTGGTTCGTCCATAGCCTATTTCTACAGCGTCCTGGTGACGCTCGGCTTGCTCCGCACCCCGAATAGTATGGACGGGATGAACATGGGCGGTACTGTCGCAATGACGCAGCACGTCTATTTTGAAATCTCCGCTGTAGTGATCACCCTGATTGTACTTGGCAAACTGCTTGAAGTGCGCGCAAAGGGACGCACCAGCGCGGCAATCAAAAAGCTGATCGGAATGCGCCCAAAGACCGCCCGCGTGATTCGCAATAATGCAGAAATCGATCTGCCAATTGAGCAGGTCATCTATGGCGACAAAATCATTGTGCGCCCTGGCGAGAAAATCCCGGTAGATGGCGTCATTATTGAGGGTTCTACCAGCGTTGACCAGAGCATGATCACGGGAGAATCCATGCCGATCTTGCGCGGCGTGGGGGATGAAGTGATTGGCTCGACGATCAATAAACATGGGGCATTCACATTCAAGGCGACGCGCGTTGGCAAGGAAACCGCGCTGGCGCAAATCATCCGTCTGGTGGAACAGGCGCAAGGCTCCAAAGCGCCGATCCAGAAACTGGTCGATCAGATTTCGGCGGTATTCGTCCCCTTTGTGATTGCGGTTGCCGCGCTGACCTTCATCCTGTGGATGCTGAGTGGTGCAGATTTCACGAGCAGCCTGATCCGTATGGTTGCCGTACTCGTGATTGCCTGCCCCTGTGCGATGGGACTGGCAACCCCTACCGCGATTATGGTAGGCGTGGGCAAAGCGGCAGAAAACGGGATTCTATTCAAAAACAGCGCGGCACTGGAACAGGCTTTGAAAGTTAAAGCGGTAGTGCTGGACAAGACTGGAACAATTACACGGGGCGAACCTGTCGTCACGGATATTATCGTTGCGCCGGGGGCAGATCGGGAAACGCTGCTCCAATTAGCAGCTAGCGCCGAAACCAATAGCGAACACCCATTGGGTGCGGCTATCGTCAAGACCGCCAAAGAAGCCGGATTGCAACTCGGCAAGCCGCAAGATTTCCGGGCGATAGAAGGGCGCGGTTTGCAAACAACAGTCGATGGGCGCACCCTGCTTATTGGTAATCAGGCATTGATGCGCGAATCTCAACTGGATGTGGCGCAACTAATGGGGGATGCCACACGTTTGCAAAACGAAGCTAAAACGGTTGTCTGGGTGGCGGTTGATCAGCAGGTTTCGGGCGTGATTGCCATCTCTGATACCGTAAAAGAGGGATCGAAGGACGCGATACAGGCGCTTCATGATCAGGGGTTGCAGGTGATCATGCTGACCGGGGATAACGCGGCAACGGCCTCGGCTATCGCCAAACAGGTTGGGATTGATCGCATTCTGGCAGACGTTCTGCCCGCCGATAAAGCCGCGATGGTGAAGCAACTACAAAGCGAAGGGTTAACCGTCGCAATGGTGGGCGACGGGATCAATGACTCGCCTGCGTTGGCTCAGGCCGATGTCGGCATGGCGATTGGTACGGGTACGGACGTGGCAATTGAAGCCGCTGATATAACCCTGATGAACGGCGACCTGCGGAGCATCCCGCGCGCGATTCAAACCTCGCGTTCCACCATGAGCGTGATTCGACAAAATCTGGGATGGGCATTTGGCTATAACGTAGCGCTGATCCCGATTGCGGCGGGCATTCTTGCCAATGTGAACGGTGCGCCGGAGTTCCTGCGGCAATTGAATCCGATGCTGGCGGCGCTGGCAATGGCGGCGTCGTCTGTCAGCGTTGTTTCCAACAGCTTGCGCCTCAAAGGGACTAAATTGTAATTTGTGCCAAACCAGGGACACGTTTGGGATTTGATGCAGGGCGAGCCAGAGGCGGGCGCTAACAGGATATATGTGGTCATGGGTTGTTCCAGTTTGTAAAAGCGCACTCAGCACGCTTTCAGGAAATATGCTATCCTGAAATTCACATCTCAGGAAAATGGAGAAGGCGATGAACGATATATTCAATATTGTAAACCTGGCCTGGATTATCCCCGTTGCGGTGACTATCCTGATTGTGATCCCCCTCGTGCTGCGCTTGGTACGGAATAGTTCTACCAATCGAAAACTGGCGCAGAGTGGCCTGGATGCCGAGGCCACTGTATTGAACGTTCGGGAAACCGGCGTTCGGATCAACGAGCAACCACAGGTCACGATGACGCTGGATGTCAAGCCCGCTAACGGTATGCCGAGCTTCCAGTCACAGGCAACACGGGTGATTTCATATTTCCAGGCGGCGCAATTCCAACCAGGCTCGCGGCTCCAGGTGAAATACGATCCAGACAATACCGCTCAGGTGGCGGTAGTTGGTGTGCTGGGAGGCGGTATGTCGATGGGTGGGGGCAACTCCCAACAAGCCGTGCTGGAGCAGCAGTTGATAAAGGCAAACGATCTGGATAACGCCCTCAGACAATCGGGTACATCGGCGCAGGCGACCATCACACAAAAGTGGGACATGGGTGTAATGGTTAATGGGAGCAATCCGGCGGTACGGTTACAGGTGGAGGTACATCCGACTGACCGCCCGGCCTTCCAAGCCCAAACTATCGGCGTCATTTCCGCCGTTTCGGTTTCGAAATTCCAACCCGGTGCAACGATCTGGGTTAAATATGATCCGAATGATATTAGCCGCGTGGCGATAGATCATTCGTAAACCCTGATTGCGGGTTGTGGGTGATTCATAAGGAATAGGACAAGAGAGTTAGCCTGTCGTTGCACGGATATTTTTTCCTAAACTCAGGTTGGTATAGGAAAACCCGAATATGCACAATACGTCATACTGGATACCGATGAAGGTATTTTTAAGCAACGTCATTGTACCTATGATTACCACGCCACATTAGAGGAATTACGGCGGGCAGATTTTCCCAACAAGATAATTCACAGATGGGAACAGGGATGGTATTGATTATAAAAATGGAAATGTTCTCTCCGCTGAAGCCAGCTATGCTGGAAGCCACACGCTGAAACACGTCCCCTGCCCTGGTTCACTCTCGACGCTGATCGAACCGCCGTGCAGTTCAACGAGGCGTTGCGCAATGCTCAAGCCGAGGCCGCTGCCCGTATGTTTTTCGTGCTGGCGGCTGCGATCCGCACGATAGAAACGGTCAAAGATATGGGGCAGGTCGTCAGCTTTGATACCTTCGCCATCATCAATCACGCGAATCAATGCCCCGGTTTTTTCGGGCTTCGCCTGTAGTGTGATTTTCCCGCCGGGTTGGGTGTGCCGGATCGCGTTGTCAATCAGGTTTCCAATCACCTGCCGCATTCGGCCTTCATCCAGACAGGGCGCGGGCAATTCCTGCGGCACATCCAGAACCAGTTGCCGTTCGTGGTCCTCTGCCAGCGGCGTGAAAAAATCGTGGATGTTGGCGAGGAACGGATACAGCGGCGCAGGCGCGGTCAGAAGATGCACCTGATCGGCATCCATCAGGGAAAGCAACCGCAAATCGTCCACCAGTCGTTGCAGCCATTCGGCCTCTTCGCGCAGGCTCGCGGCAGCATCGCTGGAGGATTGTATCCCCATCTCAATCGCTTCGATTTCCAGCAACATGGCGGTCAGTGGAGTACGCAGGTCGTGCGCAACATCGGCAACCATCTGTCGCCGGAGCGCTTCCTGTCGCGTGATTTCGTGCGCCATGTTGTTGAATGCTTCGGTCAGTTCGCCAAACTCATTATGCGCGACAATTTCCAGCGGTTCATCCCATTCACGCGCGGCAAGGCGACGCACACCGCGCATCAATTCCTGCGCAGGACGGGTGATCTGCCATGAAACCAGCATCGCAAACCCGATTGCCATTGTCGCCGCAACGCCGCCAGAGGTGATCAGGCCGAGACTCAACGTGGAGAGCGTTTGTTGCTGCTGTTCATTGAGCAGGCCGAGCGCCTCTCCGATGATCACTTTTCCAATCGGGTTGCCCTTAACGATGATCGGCACGCCCTGATCAAAAATCGCGGGCGCAACAGACTTGCCGATGAATGACATATTCTCATCATCACCCGCAATGACACGCCCATTCACGTCCACAACGAGGATTTGTTCGGGACGGGTCAGGCGTGCTGGTTCCGGCTTGAAAAATGGGCCATCGCCATATCCCGGAATCCCCTGAATCAATTGCACCAGCGGCAGCCAGGGGGGGATGTAAAGCGTCTGTGCGACACCGCCCCATGATCCGGTCTGTTCGTAATAGACGCTGATGCGATCTGCAAGATCGGCGGCGCGACGCTGCGCCCGTTCTGTAACCAGCAGTTTGATCCCCTCTTCGGTGATGTTACGGGCGAGGGTCAACGTGACAATGACCGGGAGCAAAATCAGCGGAACAAAGACCATGATCAGTTGCCAGCGCAAGGGTAGGCGAATAATTCCAGGTAGACGGAACATAATTTTATTCTTCAACAAACTTGTATCCTACGCCGAATACAGTCAGGATATAGCGGGGGTTCGCAGTATCATCCTCGATCTTGCGGCGCAGGTTGCGGACATAGACATCAATGGTGCGTTCATACCCGGCGTAATCATAACCAAGTGCCTCGGAAATCAGGCGTTCACGGGTATATGGAATGCCGGGGTGACGCATAAACGTCTCCAATATCGAAAATTCTGTTGGGGTAAGCGGAATCTCATCACCGCGCAGCGTACAAATGCGCCGCCGCAAATCCAGCGATAGTTCTTCACAGGACAAGGGTGGCGGTTCATTCGTTGATGAAACCGAATGCGGCGCAAGGCTGCCCGATGCCCGCCGGAGCAGGGCGCGTATCCGTGCCACTACCTCGCGCGGGCTGAATGGCTTGGTGATATAGTCATCCGCGCCGACTTCCAGCCCAATCAGGCGATCTGTCTCTTCAACCTTCGCCGTAACCATCAGAATAAATACATCGGAGTCACGGCGAATCGCCCGACACACATCTATCCCATCCATATCCGGGAGCATCAGATCAAGCAGGATCACATCCGGGTTGCGGCTGCGTGCCAGTGCCAGCCCGGTTGCGCCATTGATGGCAGAAATAACCTCGAATCCCGCTTGTTCCAGAAAAACCTGCAACCAGTGGACGATTTTTGCCTGATCCTCGATGATTAGAACGCTCGTTGGCTTGCTCATTTCTCAATCCGTAACTGTTGGGGCATATCCAATCCCAACGGTTTTCGTGTTTGGTTGATCGCCCGGACGGGGCAACGCCCGGAATTTTGCGCCCATTTCGCGCAACGTATCGATCAGTTTGGGCAACATATCGACGGTGGTTTTATCAGCGTCGTGCAGCAGCACGATCAAGCCAGAATCGGCTTCGCTGGAACGCTTCGGCATGAGATAATCTTCCACGCCGTAATAACCTGAGCCACCTTGCAAAATGAATTTCAATTCAGCTTCCGCTGTTTCCGGGCGAATCTGCACCGGGATCGATTCTCCGCCATTGACGTGCCACCCGGAATAATCGTAGACTTTTTGCAACCAGTCGATGTGTGCCAACACCGGACGCATATACGGTTCGCGGCGGATCAAATCCAGATTTTCCGGCTTCAGAAAGTCGTTCAGACCATTGTTGCCACCGGGACGGCGAAACAATTTTGGCGCAGCAAGATATTTTTCATAAGCAGTTTTGTCCTGCTTTCCCAGCACTTCGCGGATACGGATTTCAGCTTCGATGTACTGTCGCGCCATGAGTGACCAGCTTGGATTATCATCGACAGTATTGCCGCCCTGCCGCCAGAGGTGGTTGCCGATAGCGTGTCCATCTTCTATGAAACGCACCAGCGTCTGCCCTTCCCAGTCATTGATCGCGCGACCATGCAGAAAGAAGGTAGAAGGTGCGTTTTTTTCCTTCAAAATATCAAGGACGCGATCCGTCGGCCCGGTTTTGAAATCCTTATTGGAGGTTGTCCCGTCGTCAAGCGTCAGGTAAATATCGAATGGTGAGTCGGCACGCGCAAGGAACGCTGTGGGCAGCGCAGACAGCGCACCAGCCAGCATGAGCGTTTTAAGGAATGTTCGTCGGTTGAGTGTGTTCATGCCTGACATTATAAACTCTGCACATTAATCATAGTCCTTCCATATGAATTTCCAATGAAGGCTTGAAAGAACCGGGGGATTTTGGTAAGGTTCAGCTTGTCTGACGCTGACAATATGAGGCCGTTCCCGTGCATTCTATGGTTCATCTATGAGCGCTGCTATTCCCAAAAAGGGCGCTGCCTATTCCACCAGTATATTGCAACAATCAGAAATTTCGCCCAACGCTCACCAGAGCGAAGTGAATGCCCTTGCCGAGCGCCTCTATGCCAGAATGTTGACTGTGATGGCAGAGTTACCACAATTGCGCGTGGAAGATTACGACCTGCCGCTCATCAAGGAGACGCTTATCGTTCCGGTAGCGCAATATCTCCACGAGGCGCAAACCGTAAAAACCAGCAGGGCGCAGTTTGTGAAACCAATTTTCGTCTCCGGCGATCCGGGTATCGGCAAAACGACCTTGCTCATGATTCTGGACGAAACCTTGCAGCGTTTACCAAATGCCGGAAGCGCCCGGAATATTATCAACGCGGGCGAAATCACCGGGTATTTCGCATACAAGAAAAAGCTGACCGTTTCACCACTGAAGCTATTCGAGAAAGGCACAGCGGCACTCAGCGCGCGAGACTGGAATAATATTCTCCGCCACTGGACATATGACGAGGATACATTTCGGGAAAGCGAAAAAGCACTCTCCAATTTGATTCAGCAGTTGCGCGGCAAAGTCATCATTGTGGATGAAGCTGAAATGGAAGGCTATGTCTATTTCGCGGAAACGATGGCACAGCGGGGTATTCTGATCCTGTTCACCAGTAACCTCGGTGCAGAACATATTCATCTGGCGAAAGATCGTTTCAACGCTGTCAGACTGACCGGGATTGACCATCGCAACGGCGATATATCCAAAGTATGCCTGCCACACGGCGCAAATTTCTTCATGGATCGCCTTGCCAGGCTTGCCCCGGTCACGACGCCATTGCTGGCGAGCGCAAACCACCTCATTCAGGAGATACAGGGATTGAACCTTGTCTATCTCAAATGGGATGATCTGCGCAATCAACCGCTGATGAAAGATGATTTCGGACATTTTTTCAAGGCAATTCGCGCAGAGTACGTCATGCTGGATAATGTTCCTTTCCTCACAGAAATTGATCCGCGCGACATTAATCTGACGTGGCTGGGGCATCTTTCGCGCTTCGTAAATTTTGTCGATGCGATCCACGATTGCGCTCTGCCATTGCTGGTGCGCGGTACGCATGAAAGCACACTTGATCCGAAAACAGCAGGCCAGACGCTTGAAGCGGCGCTCCTCGCCTATGATATACGAACAGGTGGCATGGAAGGCCGAACCGCCATGATCGAATGGGGGCGCTGTCTATCGCGTCTGCGTTCCAGAGAAGCACTGAATCAACGTCTGAAATAAGGGGTCGGATTAGCAAACTTGTCCGGTCTGGTGGTTGCGCTACAATAGGTCTATGCTCATGGAACTACTGTTATGCGAGTGCTGTTATGCGTTTTAATGTTAATGATTTGTCTCGCATCCGGGAGGCAAGCCGCTGCTCGTCCCGCTGATCAACTCTCCGAGATTCCCGCCCATCTGGGCTATGGGATTCACTTCGCGCCGAATACTCCTGTCGATCCTCGCCTTGTCAGCGATCTACGCATGGATTGGGTCAAGATTTATGAAACGGGTGATGCGGAAAAATTTCGCGGAAAAAAAATCCTGTATCGGATGGAACTCAAATGGCCTAATGATTGGGCAGCCTTCCGCGCCGATATTGCCAACCGTGCGCGCGGCCTGATCGGGACAAACATCACGGCGGTAGAGGCAGGCAACGAGCCGAACCTGATCAACGAATGGATCGGCAAACCGAACGCCTGGCAATATACACAGATGCTTCGCGTTGTCTACACGACGATTAAGGGCATTCTCCCCGATATGATTGTCGTCAGCGCCGGACTCGCGCCGACAATTACGACTGCCGATGGTAGCGCGATCAACGATCTGGATTTTGCGCGCGAGATGTTCGGGAACGGTGCAGGCGAGTGGATGGATGCGTTTGGCTATCATCCCTACGGTTACAATGCACCGCCGGAAACCAGCCCCGAATCACAGGAACTGGTGTTTCGGCGTACCGAACGTGTCCGCGCGATCATGGAAGAGTTCGGCGTTTTCAAGCAAGTCTGGCTGACAGAGTTCGGCTGGCTGCGCAACCCGGCAGAAGACGGCATTTCGTGCGAAGATAACCACCCGGAATTTACCGGGTTTGCGTGGTTGCGCGTTTCCAGTCAGCAGCAGGCCGATTATCTGACGCGCTCGTTTACCTTTGCTCATGCCTATTGGCCCTGGGCGGGGCCGATGTTCGTCTGGAATCTGAACTGGAACATGCTCGGCGGCATGGGGATGTGTAATCATATGCGCTGGTTTAGCATTCTGCGCACCGATGGCACGCCAACGCTGGCCTATCAACGCTTGAAGTCAATGACGCACTACACCAGCCCATATATTCCCAAGCTGGAATTGCACGCTGATGCGATGACCGCGAAGGTTTCGATGGCCTGTCTCAAGCGTGTTCCACTTGGAACATTCAAAATTCAAAATACGGGGTATCCCGCGCCGGGGTTGTTACGCATCCAGCCCGCACAGACCGATGAGCCACCGTTCGCGGAGGTTGCGCCAGGCAGCGCCCGGATCGGGGAGGCGGTGACGGTGTTTGTCAATCCTGCCGGGCTGAAAGCGCCAGGGCAATATGTGATTCATATCAATGTGAAAGGGGACTTCGGCGGGCGCGTCCTCTCGCAGCATGTGCAGGGCTATCTCGTCGTGGACATGAGCGATTTGGGCTGTAGCTAGAGACAGTCCGGGAAGCCCAATACACCCCACCCTGAATCCCTCCCCGCAGGCGATTTACATTCCGACAGTTAAAAAATTGACCCCACCTAAATCCCTCCCCGCAGGCGAGGAGGGACTTCCAAACCCGCGCAACCTGGCTCCCTTCCCCTGCCTGCGGGGAAATCAGGCTTCTATGATAGCCTTCCGGTTTCGGTTGTCGGTAGCACCGGGTTACTTCAACGGATCGAGGTAATAGGTGTTTTCCTGACCTTCGGGAACCCAGCCGACTTTATTCTCAAAGGAGGCTTTCCACCATGCCACATTACGGCTATCACAGAAGGGCGTAGTAGTGAGCAATTGCAACCTCTTGCCGGGGTTGATCACCACAATGATGTTATCATCCTTCGATGTTTGATCGCGTATGGGAGCATTCCGAAGCGCAACTTTTTCCGGCGAACGCACGGTAGCCTGGGTGCGCTCCAGCAAGCGGGACTCAAAACTCCCACAGTTCCCGGTGGTTTCATCCGTTGCTTCGCCGCGCGTCTGCCCGTCCTTGAGACCGCGCAAACGCCGCTCTCCGAAAAATGTACTTCCCTGTTCACTGTCGTATTCACGCAGAATATAGGCGAAGTCAGCAGCACGCCACGCCGGGTTTGCCGTTTCCAGCGTGATGTTGCGCGTTCCGTTGGCATCCATTGTGATCTGTCGCCGTGCTACATATTCGAGCGTCTTGCCGCTGCGATTATTCCAGTAAATGTAGGCGGTGACGGTTTCATTTGGCGCAAAACCCATTGCAATACGAGTGTTTTTGGGCAGTTCCAAAAGTACAGGCTGTGTGGGATAACCGATCAGCCAGCTATAACCAACCCGTCTGGTTTCGAGATTCTCCGAATATTCAACCGTGAATTCATAGCGTCCCAGCGGCATCTCAAGCTGGACTGGGACAACGTAGTAGAAGCACCTGTAACCAAACTCTTCCGAAGTATTGATTTCAGCGAGGGTGTTCTTTTTTCCATCCGGTTTGGCAAGCGTGGCAACGGGCGTCTGCCGTTTGGCGAAACCACAAACGGTCAACTTCATTTGCGTGGAAGGATAGGCTAGCGGAGCAGGAACCAGACTAAAAAAGACATTGGTTGCCGCCGCAAATTTTTCGGTGATGATCCCTGTCGGTGCAACGTAACTCACAACCTCGATCACATCATCCGGGATATCCGTATCTTTTGTATCAATTTTCAAAATGATCGGCGTTGGAGCAAACAGGGTTTGCTGCTGTGCTTTGCCGACCAAAGGGAACGCCAGAATAACCCAAAATACCAGAACCAGATTCACTTGATGCCATATTTTTTTCATGGTGGATATGTTCCTGTCAGGCTCACTCTGGACGGATTCCAATGGCAACAAGTATAAATTATGTTTGAAAATCTGCCGCATTACCGGGCTTCAGTATGAAAATGTGTTGAGTAGTTGTTGCTGCCATACACTGGACGCAGGTCAATTGATCAGGGGGCAAAATCTCAACTTCAAACTTTGCATATCAGGTGAAAGGTGAATTTTCCTGAACAATTACAACAGTTCCTGACAGTATCCGAACATCACAAGCACCAGATAAACCGCTATGATGATGAACGCCCCGATCACATTTATCTTCATTTGGTTGGGGCATTATGGAGGATTTATGCTTTCCGGTTCACGTTTATGGTGGAATACACGCCGCTATATCACCACCTTTCTGCTTTTCTGTTTGATTTTCACCCTTTCGTTTACCACATCCGCCCCTGCATATGCTGCAACGACACTCCCTTCCGGGTTCTCCGAATCCACATTCATTTCCGGGCTGACCAATCCCACCGCAATGGAATTTGCGCCGGATGGTCGCCTATTCGTTGCGGAGCAGGGCGGCACATTGCGCGTCATCAAAAATGGTGCGTTGCTGCCGACGCCATTTGTAACGTTGAGCGTTCATACAACGGGGGAGGCCGGATTATTGGGCATTGCCTTCGATCCCAATTTTGCCAGCAACAACTACGTCTATGTTTACTATACGGTCAATTCGCCCCTACACAACCGCGTCAGCCGTTTTACGGCTAACGGCGATGTCGCGGTTTCGGGAAGCGAATTTGTTGTTCTGGATTTGAATACCCTGAGTTGGGCGGGCAACCATAACGGTGGCGCGATCCATTTCGGCGCAGATGGAAAACTCTATATCGCAGTGGGCTATAGCGCCACCGAAACCAATTCGCAATCGTCCAGCAACTTGCTCGGAAAGATGTTGCGCATCAACACCGACGGCACGATCCCGACGGACAACCCGTTTTACAACACCTTTTCCGGTCAAAATCGCGTCATTTGGGCGATGGGGTTGCGGAATCCGTTCACGTTTGCGTTCAAACCCGGCACATCGCTGATGTACATCAACGATGTGGGATCATCTGGTGGAACGGCATGGGAAGAAATCAATAGCGGGATTGCCGGATCAAATTACGGTTTTCCGGTGGTTGAAGGCATTGCCAACAACCCGTCCTATCGTGATCCGATCTTTGCCTATGGACACAGCGGCCCCGAACCTACCGGATGCGCGATCACAGGTGGCGCGTTCTATAACCCGACGACGGTGCAGTTTCCCGCCAGCTATGTCGGCAAATACTTCTTTGCGGATTACTGCTTCAACTGGATTCGCACCATTGATCCAGCCTCACCGGGAACATCCATCGCATTTGCCAGCAGCAACCTCAGCCTTGAGATTGTTGATTTGAAAGTGGGATCAGATGGCGTTCTGTACTATCTCTCGGCAAACGGCGCGGTCATGCGGATTCAATATTTCACCAATCCAGCGCCCTCGATTACACAGCACCCATCAAACCTGACTGTCTCCGTTGGTCAGCCTGCCTCATTCACCTGTGCGGCGTCGGGCGCTGCAACGCTCAACTATCAGTGGCAGCGCAATAACGGCAACATCGGCGGCGCGACTTCCGCAACCTATACCATCAACTCAACGGTGATTGGCGATAATGGCGCGCAGTTCCGTTGTGTCGTTACCAATTCTTTTGGTAATGCAACAAGCAATAACGCGACGCTCACGGTTACGCAAAATCAGCCGCCTGTACCGACCATCAATACGCCCGTTGCCGGGTCGCATTACAGTGGTGGCGATACCATCAGCTATTCCGGTAGCGCCACCGATCCCGAAGATGGAACAGAACCCGCGTCCCGATTCACCTGGCGCGTAGACCTGCACCACGACACCCATACCCATCCGCTCGTGCCGAACACCAGTGGATCGACCAGCGGATCGTTCGTTGCGCCGACAGAAACCGAAACCAGCGCGAATGTCTGGTATCGCCTCTATCTGACGGTAACGGATGCGAACGGAACGTCGGCAACGGTCTATCGGGATATTCTGCCGAATGTGGTCAACCTGACTTTCCAGACCAATCCGCCGACACTGAATTTGACGCTGGACGGTCATCCGATCACCACGCCGCAGACGATTCAGGGCGTTGTGGGCGTGCAACGGGTGTTGGGCGTGGTTTCGCCACAGCAATATAACGGTGTGACCTATGATTTCGCGTCGTGGTCAAATGCTGGTTCGATCACCCAAACCTTCCTCACGCCAAACACAAGTACGACCTACACAGCTAATTTCCGCGTGCGTCAGCCGGAAACCATCGGCGTCTATCGCCCATCGAACCACACTTTCTATCTACGTTCCAGCAATACAGGCGTTGAAAATACGCTGGCTGTGCAATATGGGGTCGGTAATGTGTACCCGATTGTGGGCGACTGGAATGGCGATGGTGTGGATACTATCGGCGTATATGATCGGGATACAGGCGTGTTCCTGCTGCGTGATACCAATTCGGCGGGCAGTGCAAACTATACCTTCACGCTTGGCAATCCGAACGATCAGCCTATCGCGGGATGTTGGGGCAATGATATGAATCATGATGGCGCGGGTGTATTCCGTCCATCCAACGGTATCCTGTATCTGAAGAAAGACCTGTCTACCGGTTTTGCGGACTACTTTGCCATTATGGGCAATCCGGGTGACGTTGGAGTTGCGGGTGACTGGGATGGCAATGGGCTGGACAGCCCCGGCGTTTATCGCCCATCAGAAGCGCGTTACTACCTGAGCAATGCTTCATCTCCAAGTGGTCAAACGTTCAGCGATCTTGATCTCTGGCTTGGCAATGTGAACGATACACCTATCGTTGGTGACTGGACAGCCATCGGTCATCATGGCGCGGGAGTGTTCCGTCCCACGAACGGTCAAATCTACCTGAAAAATACGCTGACGACTGGCGTTTCGGATATGGCCGTTATCTATGGCAACGCTGGCGATATTCCCGTCGCAGGACGTTGGGGGATTGGCTCTGCGCCGAATCCACTGTCGAACTTGCTGAGGAATCTGATCGTTCTGCCGAACAGTAACGATGTTCCAGAAGCAGGAAATTCGGACTAGTTTTCAAGAATCTTTCCGTCTGGCTGAATGATCAGTCGGACGGAGAGGATGTGCTTTTCAAGCGTCCCTCTCATCGTTTGCGTGATCAAGGTTTTATGAATATGATTTCATCTTCCCGTACGCTGTTATTACATTCACCACAAATTCGGTGAATTTACCATGCGGATAAATTTCACATTCATTCAGATTTACTTCAAATACGTTCGGATCATCAGACTCAAGTACATCAATATAATAGAAAACATCGTAAGGTAAATACTGAAAAACAAGTATTTTTTCATCTAAAAAAGATGGGCATTTTTTCTCAATCGTTACTTCTAATGCAATTTCCTTATTGTCTAAAACTTCATCATAATAATAACTTGTGTCTCGCCAAATCCCCCCAATCCATCGACCAAAATGGAGCATAAACTGAACATATGCTTTTGGTAACCTGGACAAGGCTTGTTTGCTTTGGATTTCGGAAATTTCTTGATCTGTACAACCAACAAAGAAATATCCTTCGGGGGATTTTCTAAAGTAAGGCTTGGAAGAAAGAACATTCTTTATGAACTGATTGAAACTTTTGAGGGAGAAAGGAAATAGCGCATCATAACTGGAA